>NZ_JAQYXC010000290.1:0-16012 GCF_036322365.1 Streptomyces sp. SP18CS02 | reverse complement strand
CCGCCTCGACGGCTACGAGATCCGCACCGCCGCCGTCGCCCGCGGCGTCCCCTGCCTCACCACCGTCCAGGCCCTCGCCGCCGCCGTCCAGGGCATCGAAGCACTCGGCCACGGCGACGTCGGCGTCCGATCACTCCAGGAGCATACGAAGCGTCTGACCACGAGCGCCCGGGATCAGCTCGAACTGGCGGGCATCGAGGTGTCCATCGCGACCGAGATGGCCAGCAGGCCGAGCGCCGTCCCCATCATGTAGCGCTGGACCTTGAGGAAGGACGGTCGCCGGGCGAGGAAGACGGCGATCGTTCCGGCCGCCAGGACGATCGACAGGTTGACGGTGAGGGCCACCACGATCTGGACGGAGCCGAGCACGAGCCCCTGGAACAGGACGTGCCCGGCGTCCAGGTTGATGAACTGCGGGATGAGCGACAAATACATGATGGCGATCTTCGGGTTGAGCAGATTCGTCATCAGGCCCATGGTGAACAGTTTGCGCGGTGAGTCGTGCGGGATGTCCTGGGGGGCGAAGACGGAGACGCCGCCGGGCTTCAGGGCGTTCCAGGCGAGATATGCCAGGTAGACCGCGCCGGCCAGTTTCACGGCGACGTACAACTGGGGGAACGCGATGAAGACGACCGACAGTCCGAGGTTCGTGGCCAGCAGATAGACCACGAAACCCAGAGCGACACCGCCGAGGGATATGACTCCGGCGCGCCGCCCCTGGGTGATGCTCCGGGAAACGAGATAGATCATGTTCGGGCCGGGGGTGAGCACCATTCCCAGGGCCACCATCGCGACACCCAGTACTCCGCTCAACTCAACCATGGCTGGCCGCTGCTTTCTGTTCGGATCCGTGGAGTGCCGCCCGAGGGGATCCCCTGGGGGCGGCGCAGTACCTCGGAGAGGTCATGGACGATGTCGTGGAGAAAATGCCGGGTGAGGAAATCGACGGTCAGCCGCAGCTCGGGGAGGCGAGGATCCTCGTGCTCCCAGTCGTCGGCGGTGAGTGTCGCGAAGCGCCCGGCCAGGGCCTCGGCGGCCAGGCCCAGCTCCTCGGAGGCCCGCCCCGCGTCCTCGTCGCGGCCCGGCGGAGGCTCCGGACCGTCGGCGGCCGGCGCGCCCGAGGGGGCGGTTCCGAGCGTCGTGTCGATCCGCCGGTGGAACAGCAGACACATGTCCCTTACGTGGCAGCCGTGTTCCAGTGGCGACCAGGCGGCCGCACAGCTGTACCGCCGTCCGACGTCCGGCCCCGCCAGGACCCGCTGCCAGTGGCCCGCGTACTCCAGGAGCAGCTCCGCCGCCTTCCGCCGGTCGTACCCGAGCGAGGTGAACTCGCACCGGCCGCAACGGGGCGGCGGGAGGGGCGTCCGGCTCCCTGTCGTGCGGGCCGTGGTCTTCACCGGGCTGCGGGTTCCTTCCTCACGGAGAGTGCTCCGGCCGTCGGCTCGGTGCGCTTAGGATCAGCTGCACAGCAATACGTCGGAGCAATTGCGAGTGTAGGTCGATCCTTTGCTCGGTTCAATGCGGAACATTGAACTCGGTGCAATCCTGTACTTGGATGTGATCCGTACGGGAGGAGATATCTGTGAAGGACTATCGGAGCGTCGCCGACGCGGTGGCCGAGGAGATCAGGGCGGGCCGGCTCAGGGCGGGGGACCGGCTGCCCCCGCAGCGGGACTTCGCCCAGCGGCACGGCATCGCCAACTCCACGGCCACGCGCGTCTACCAGGAGCTCGCGCGACGGGGTCTCACCGTCGGCGAAGTGGGCCGCGGCACCTTCGTACGCGCCCCGTCCGGCGCGGCCGCCGCCCCCGCCCTGTCCGAACCGGCGGAGCGGCGGGTCGACCTGGAGCTCAACTATCCGGTGGTGCCCGAACAGGCCGGGCTTCTGGCCGCCGGCCTGGGCGGACTGCTGCGCGCCGACGTCCTGGAGTCCGCGCTGCGGCCGGTCGGTCCGGCCGGTACGCCCGCGGCGCGCGACGCCGCGGCCGATCTGCTGGCACGCGGCGGCTGGCGCCCGGATCCCTCGCGGATACTGTTCGCCGGGAGCGGCCGCCAGGCGATCTCCGCCGTGGTCGCCGCGCTGGCGCGGCCGGGCGCGCGGCTGGGAGTCGAGGCGCTGACCTACCCGGTGCTCAAGGCGATCGCCACCCGGCTCGGCGTCACTCTCGTCCCTTTGGCCATGGATGAGGCCGGTCTGGTCCCGGAGGCGGTGGAGGAGGCGCACCGCTCCGGACCGCTGCACGCCGTCTACGTCCAGCCAACCCTTCACAACCCGTTGTCGCTCACTATGCCCGAAAAAAGGCTGGACCATTTGGCCGAAGTCCTGCTGAAGTTGGGCATCCACGCGATCGAGGACGCCGTCTGGGCCTTCCTCAGGGACGACCTGCCACCCCTCGCCTCGCGCGCGCCCGAGCGGACGGTCCTCGTCGACAGCCTGTCCAAGCGACTGTCCCCGGGCCTGTCCCTCGGGTTCGCGGTGGCCCCCGCCGCCGTCGCGGGAGGAGTCGTCGCGTCGCTGCGCTCCGGCGGCTGGGCCCCCATGCGGTTTCCGCTGGAGGCGATGTCCCAGTGGCAGGCGGACGGCACCGTGCGAACACTCGTGCGGGCCAAACAGCGGGAGGCCGTGGCGCGGCAGGAGCTCGCCGGTCGCCACCTCGGTGACTTCGTCACGCGCGGCGACCCCGGCTCGTTCTACCGCTGGTGGGAGTTGCCGCGTCCGTGGCGTGCCGACACGTTCGTCGCCGCCGCGGCGCGGCAGGGGATCGCGGTGACGCCGGCCGCCGCGTTCTCCGTCGGCCGTCACCGCGCTCCGAACGCGATCCGTCTGGGACTGGCGTCGCCCGGCGCCGGAACGCTCTCCTGGGCCCTCGCCACCCTCGCCGATCTCGCCCGGTCGACTCCCGATGATCTCGCCAACGACTGAATGCCTGAACGTAGTTGACGGACCGCCACCTTTTTGCACCCTCGACTTTGCGGTTGCTGAATGTTTCCGGCAACCGCGGGTAACGGCTGTACGTCCGAGGCATGGATCGCTCAGCCGATGCCCCGGATGATCCATGTTCGACATGACGAACCCGTAACAAGGGGCTGTCCATATTCACCGGGTGAGACGTCTCTGAATATGAGACATATTCAGCTGGGAGCGGAGACAAAAGGTCCGGATATCGAATTGCGGAACGTGTTCCACCGGTTCGTCAGCCCCAGGCCGAGTCGTGCCGTGCCTGCAGCGCGGTGCGTATGGAGGCTGAAAGGCAAGTGTGCGTAGTGATGACGTTCCGAGACATACCGACACCTCTTCGATGTGATTGTTTGCACGTTTGGCAGTGCCTGATCCCTGTACATCAAAAATTCCCGGACGGGGTTCTGGTGAACCAGGTCCGAGAAGATGCCGCTCCTGTCCGTCCGGCCGCATTGTTTGCGACAAGTTAATCGTGCGCATATTCCAGCGGCGACGCGAGCCCGCCTGGCATCCTGATCACGAATTGCGGCAACACGAAGGATGGGCAAATGCGTCAATGTTCGGACATGGCTGCATCTTCCCAAGAGGTGCGCCTGTGTGATGAGGGGCTGCGGTGGTACTGCGAAGCGCTGGAGGTGGGGACGGTTTCGGGCGATGTGCCCGAATGTCTCATCCGGTGCGGGCTCCTGAGGCCGCTGCCCGGTGGGCAAAATTCATTCGTTCCGGTCCCGCCGAGAATCGCGGAATCGGAGCTTACGCGTCCGGTTGAGCGTGACATCGAACAGCGCCAGCGCACTCTGGAGTCCCTGCATTCCTCGTTCCTCGCGGCGGAGGTCGTCTACCGGAAGGTCCAGCGGCAAGCGGAGCTCCCCATCGAGTCCCTGAGCGGCGAGGAGGTCATCGGGGAGGCGTTGCAGCTGGCGGTGGCCTCCTGCAAGGAGGAGCTGCTGACCGCTCAGCCCGGCGGAGGCCGACCGCCGGCGCTGCTCGCCGAGGCGCTGCCCCGCGATCTCGCCCTCGTACGGCAGGGCGTACGGCAGCGCACGCTCTATCAGCACAGTGTGCGCTCGCACGGGCCCACCCTGGCGTACATCGAGAGGGTCCTCGCGGAGGGGGCCCAGGTGCGCACGCTGGACGAGATCTTCGAACGCGTCATCATCTGCGATCGCTCCGTCGCCTTCATTCCCGGCGGCCCCGAGCGCAAGAGCGCCGCACTGGCCATCCGGCACCCCGGTGCAATCGGCTTTCTCACCAAGATATTCGAGCACATGTGGGAGCGGGCAGAGCCCGTCTCCATCGCCATGGAACAGCACCGTCCGGACCTCCTCACCAACTCCGTCCGCAGGACCATGCTCCGTATGGTCGTGACCGGGCACACGGACGAAACGATCGCGGCCCGGTTGGGAGTGAGCACCCGTACCGTGTCCACCCATATCAGGAAGGTGTCCGAAGCGCTGGGCAGCCGCAGCAGGGCGGAACTGGGTTATCTGATCTCCCAGCGACGGATCCTCGAACCCGAGGGTCCTCTTCCGGGTGAAACGCCACGCCCCAGAAACGCGAACGCCGTCAAGCGGCTTGTCAGCCCCGCGTTCGACACGCTGGCCCCGCACAACTGACCGGCGCGCCTCGCGAAGAGCGGGTACCGGCCGGACCGGCGCCGGCGCTCCGGGGCGTGGCCCTGCGCAGGGCATCCGGCGCGAGCATCCCCGGCCAGCATCCGTACAGAGCGTCCACGTCCACCCTCTCCAGACAGCATCCGCATCGATGAGCCGAATGATCGGCGTGCTCCCGGCCGCCGCGTGGAGGCGGGTCCGCGCCTCCGCACGATGAGCGGCCCACCGCCGACGAATCGTTCCTGCGCAACGCTCCGCCCACCGGATCGCCGTCGGCGGTGGGCAGGCGGACACATCCGTACGGCGCCGGGAGCGGACTTCCGGCGCCGTACGGCCTTCTCCGCCCCTTCCCCCTCGTGCCCGCGCACTCTCTTCCCCGTGTGCCCGGGTGCGGCCGCCGGGCGTGGGCGAGGCCTTCGACGGCGTGCCCGCGAGGCGCCATGCACCCGCACTCTTTTCGTTCTTTCGTACGAGCCCTCATACCAGAGCGGGACGCTCGGTGGGCAACTTTGTCAACTGCACATCGCACGTGAACGGTTGACGACTACCGTGTGTGGTCGGTGATCAACGGTGGGCTCATCGGACGCGTGAGGTGTCCGATGATGCACCGATCGGAGCACCCGTACACACGCCGATTCCTGGGGCCCACGTACCAAGGACGCTGATGTCTCAACTTCGCGCACCCGTCGCGCGGCCGGACCGCCGTGAGGGCGGCCGGCACGGCCGGCCAGGCGCTCGTTCGCTGTCCCACACCGGGAGGCCGCACGCCGCGACACCGTCGACGGAAGCCCGCATACGCCCTCAACTCCTGCGCGTCTCCGTGCTGCCGGCCGTCGTGGTCGCGCTCGGCGGGGCGGCAGCCGTCCTCTTCACCATCCGTTCCACCGACGCCCGGCCCACGCCCGGACTGTGGGGCGCCCTGACGGGATCCGCGGCGCTCGCCGTGGCCGCCGTCGCCGTCGCCGCCCTGGGCGCCGACCGCGCCGCCAAGGCCGTCCTCGACCGGTGCAACGCACTGCGGCGCAGTACCGCGCGCGGCCAGAACGAACTGCGCGCGGTGGTCGAACAGCTGCGCCGAGGGGAACGCCCGCCCGTACGGCAGGGCCCACCGCCCCCCTCCGCCGGCGGGGACGGGTTCGACCTGCTCGCCGAGGAGCTCGGCCGGTCCCACGAGGCCGCCGTGGCGGCCGTCGTCCAGGCGTCCCGGCTGTCGAGCAGCGTCGGCAACGAACAGAAGGTCGAGGTCTTCGTCAACCTCGCCCGCCGGCTCCAGTCCCTGGTCCACCGCGAGATCCAGCTCCTCGACGAGCTCGAGAACGAGGTCGAGGACCCGGAACTCCTCAAGGGGCTGTTCCACGTCGACCACCTGGCCACCCGGATCCGTCGGCACGCCGAGAACCTGGCCGTGCTGGGCGGAGCCATGTCGCGCCGCCAGTGGTCCAACCCGGTCACCATGACCGAGGTGCTGCGCTCCTCCATCGCGGAAGTGGAGCAGTACCCGCGGGTCAAACTGGTGCCGCCCATCGACGGCACCCTGCGCGGACACGCCGTCGCCGACGTCATCCACCTGCTCGCCGAGCTGGTCGAGAACGCCACCCTGTTCTCGGCGCCGCACACCACGGTCCTGCTGCGCGCCCAGCACGTCACGGCGGGGCTCGCCATCGAGGTGGAGGACCGCGGGCTCGGGATGCCGGTCATCGAGCAGGACAGGATGAACGCCCTGCTGACCGACCCGGACCAGGTCAACGTGGCCCATCTCCTCCAGGACGGCCGCATCGGCCTGTTCGTCGTCTCGGCGCTCGCCCGCAGACACGGCATCGCCGTCCGTCTGCAGTCCAATATCTACGGCGGCGTGCAGGCCGTACTCGTACTGCCCCAGGGGCTGCTCGGCGCGGAGACCGAGAAACTGCCACAGGCCGACCGGCATCCGTCCCCGCCCGCCTCCCACCAGCCCGCGTCCGCCGCTTCCGCCCCCCACCCCACCCCCGCCGTCCCGGCGGCCCCGCCCGTACGACACGCCCCGGCCACCCCGGTCCCGACCGCCGCTCCCGAACCCGCGCGCCGCCGGCCCGTGCACGTGGCCACCGAACCGCCCGTCCTGCCGGGCGGCCCGCACGGACCGGCCCCCCACTACGCCCCCGAACCCGCGCCCCGCGCCGACGGCAGCGCCCCCCTTCCCCTGCGCGGGAGCCGGGCCGGCCTGCCCGACCCGCCCCTCGCGCCGCCCGCGCCCCGCGCCCCCCGACCCGCGGACTCCGCCGCGGAACACCACCGCACCGCGGCGCAGCCGCCCGAGCCCCCGCGGCAGGACGCCCTCCACGGCTCCATGAGCCGCCCCCAGCTGCCCAAGCGCCGCGCGCAGGAACACCTCGTGCCGCAACTGCGGGACGCGCCCGCCCCGCGCGACAGCGACGACCTCACCCTGCACGACCCCGGACTGATGGCTGCCTTCCAGCGCGGCATCGGCCTCGCCGAATCCATGCCCGCCAAGCCCGTACGCCCGGAACCGCAGCGACACGACGATGCTCACAAGGAGTAGATGCACCATGGCGAGCGATGCGCCTACCGGCCATTCCTCGGATCTCGACTGGCTGCTCAGCGGCCTGGTCCAGCGGGTCCCGTACACCCGCAGCGCGGTTCTGCTCTCCTCGGACGGCCTGGTGAAATCGGTCCACGGGCTGGACACCGACAGCGCCGACCACATGGCCGCCCTCGCCTCCGGCCTGTACTCGCTGGGCCGCAGCGCGGGTGTGAGGTTCGGTGACGGCAGCGAGGTGCGCCAGGTCGTCGTCGAACTGGACTCCGCCCTGCTGTTCGTCTCCACGGCCGGTTCCGGAACCTGCCTCGCGGTGCTGGCCGGCCGCGAGACGGACGCCGCCGTCCTCGGCTACGAGATGACCATGCTGGTGAAGAGCGTCCGACCGTACCTGGTCACACCGGCCAGACAGACCGCGGCGGCGCCGGGCATCACGGGACACTGAGCCATGACGTCCCCCCAGGACGGACCCTGGCTCGACGACGCGGCCGGCCGCCTCATCCGCCCCTACACGGTGAGCGGCGGCCGCACCCGGCCGACGGCCGCGCTCGACCTGCTGTCCCTGGTGATGGCCACCGGGTCGGCGCCGCAGACCCACCTCGGCCCCGAGCACACGCTGGCCCTGGGCCTGTGTCACGGGCCGACCTCGGTGGCGGAGATCGCGGCGCACCTGAGGCTTCCCGCAGTCGTCACCAAGGTGCTGCTCTCCGACCTGGTGGACTGCGGGGCCCTGACCGCCCGGGCGCCCCGCTTCCACGGAAACCCCACCGACCGTTCCCTGTTGGAGGCAGTGCTCGATGGCCTACGACGACGCCTCTGAGCGCCGAGACGAAATGGACCACCTCTTTCCCACCGCCCTGAAGATCCTGGTCGCCGGGGGCTTCGGGGTGGGCAAGACGACCTTCGTCGGAGCGGTGAGCGAGATCGAACCGCTGAGTACGGAGGAACTGCTCACGCAGATCAGCGAGGCCACGGACAGCCTGGAGGGGGTGGAGTCCAAGACGACCACCACGGTCGCCATGGACTTCGGCCGGATCGGCCTCGACGACCGGCATGTGCTCTACCTGTTCGGCACCCCCGGTCAGGAGCGCTTCTGGTTCATGTGGGACGAGCTCTCCGAGGGAGCGCTCGGAGCCGTCGTCCTGGCCGACACCCGCCGTCTGGAGGACTCGTTCTCGGCGGTGGACTTCTTCGAGCGGCGCGGCATCCGGTTCGTCGTCGCCGTCAACGAGTTCGACGGCTCCTTCCGCTACGAACCGGACGAGGTGCGGGCCGCGATCGATCTCAAGCCGGAAGTACCGGTCGTGCGGTGCGACGCCCGGGTCGCCGGCTCCGGGATCGGGACCCTGGTCACCCTCGTTCAGCATCTGCTCACCACCACCCCGGCCCCGGCCCCGGCGCCGAGCTACGGAGCACCGTCATGACGTACGATCCCACCGGCCATCTGCTGCTGACCCCCGTCGATCGTGAGGCTCCGCTGCGTGTGCGGCGGCTGCGACAACTCGGTATGGGGGAACGGCCCGACCCGGCCTTCGACGACTTCGCGCGCAAACTGGCCCAGGTGACCGGCGCGCCCTACTCGATGGTCAACTTCATCGACGAGAACAGGCAGTTCTTCGCGGGACTGCACACCCCGGCCGGTACGCACACGGGGACCGAACTCGAACCCACGGCGGCGGCCACCGGCGGTGTCAGCCGCTTCATGGCCCGCGACCACGGCTACTGCCCGCACGTGGTGGTCCGCCGCAAGGCACTCGTCCTGGAGGACGTCTGCGACTACCCCCGTTTCGCCGGGAATCCGGTCGTCGACGAGATCGGGATCCGTTCCTACCTCGGGGCGCCGCTCATCGACCGTACGGGCACCGCCCTCGGCACCATCTGTGTGGTCGACACGGAGCCCCGGCCGTGGGGGCGCGCGGGCCTGGAGACCATCAAGTCGCTCGCGGCCGAACTGGTGGAGCAGATCCACCGCCGCGAGGACGGCGGCCTGTGAGCCGTCCTTCGGTGACCTGCGAGGGGTGACGTCCCCGAGGGAGCGGTGAGCTTCCCTCGGGGACGTCGTTCGTCCTGCGGCGGCCCGGGCCCGGCCACGGCCTCGCACGGCTCAGTGGGCCGGTGCCATCCGGACCGCGTCCGCGAGCCGCTCCGACCACTGACCCTTCGACGTGCCGAGCGCCACCTCGGCGAGCCGGAGCAACTGGACGTCGGACGTGCCCGCCGGGGCGAAGATGTGGTGCGCGTCGCGCAGGAAGCGCTCGATCGGACGGTCGGTGAAGAGCCCGGCGGCGGCATGGATCTCCATGGCGTTGCGCGCGGAGTCGAGCGTCGACTCCACATTGACGAGCTTCGCGTTCATCAGCTCCGCGTCGCAGGGCAGCCCTTCGTCCAGCAGGTGCACCGCGTGATAGGCGGCCAGCCGGGACGTCATCAACCGGGACTGGATCTGCCCGAGCTTGAGCTTCACCGACGGCAGTTCGTGCAGCGGCTTGCCGTAGCGGATCCGCTCCTCGCAGAACCTGGTCGTCTCCTCCAGGATCGCCCGGTGGATGCCGAGGGCCACGGCGGTCAGGTTCGCCCGTCCGTACAGGACGCTGGAGGAGTACGCGACGGCCAGCCCGTCGCCCTCGTCCCCGAGCCGGCTCGACACCGGGACCCGGCAGTTGTCGAACAGCAGCTCGCCGAAGCTGAAGCCGTGCAGCCCCATGGTCGGCTTCTGTTCGCCGACCCGGAAGCCCGGCCGGTCCGACTCGACGAGGAACGCCGTCAGCCCCCTGGACCCGGGTCCCGTCCGGACCACGACGCCGTGCAGGTCCCCGACGTGGCTGTTCCCCACGAACACCTTCCGGCCGTTGAGCAGGTAGTCGTCACCGTCGCGGACGGCGCTCGCGCTCATCCCCAGGACATGGCCGCCCGACTCGGGCTCCGTGACGGCGATGGTCGGCAGGCACTCACCCGCCGCGATGGCGGGCAGCCAGGTCTTCTTCTGATCGTCGTTGCCGAAGTGGACGATCTTGGCGGCGCCCAGCTGTGATGCCTGGACCATCGCGCCCATGGCCCCGCTGACCCGGGACAGCTCCTCGATGATGATCGTCTTGCCGAGGTGGCCGACGCCCATCCCGCCGTGCTCGCGGTCGATCGTGGCGCCCAGCCAGCCCTGGCGGGCGATGAGCCGTGAGAGCTCGTGGTGGACCGACCGGGCCGCCTCCATGACGGGTATGCGGGGCCGGACCTCGTTCTCCGCGAAGCGCCGCACGTGCTCCCGCAGTTGATGATGCGGTCGACTTGCGAAGTACCCGTCCATGCGAGCTCTCCTCTGCGAAACGCCTGCTCGCGCGATTGTTCGAGCAGGTGGTGCATCGGCAGTGGTCCCGTCCCGAACAGGCCGACACCCCATGGTGTTGATCGTTTCGGGACGGTTCCAGGTGGTTGTCAACTATGGCTTGAATAAGGGTTATTGACGTGGGATTGGAGCTGTGGGGCGTGTGGTAGGGGTCTGTCCCTTCCTATCCGAAGGGCATTCCCCCCGTGCCTCTTTCTGCCACATGCCAAGGGCAAAGCTTTCGTGGGCATAGGGCACGTAGGGCCGGGGCGAACCTCATGGCTTCACAGGGGCACCACTGGCATACAGGGGCTGGATCGATTCGGCTCCCTTGTCGATCGAAACGGACCGCTATTGCGCCCGCTCGCGGACCGGGTTGTGCGCGAGCGCGATCGGCGGGGCCGGCGCGCTCCCTTCGTCCGGCGGATGCCCGTTTCCCTCCCGCGGGCCCGCTCGTGTGGTGCGCCGGCACGCCGCGGCCCGCGGTACCGGCGCTGCCCATCCGTACGAAGGCGATCATGCTGGTCAGCACCGCGTCCGGAAGCTTGCCGGAAGGCCGGCCGGCCCTGCCCGGGGCATACGGAAGGATGCCGACGCCGACCAGCAGACCATCGCGGCGGCCGCCGCGCGGCACAACCGGGCGTGCTCCATCCGTAAGGGTGGTGGGGTGTCGGGGGCACGGCGGTGAGCGGCTCCGAGGGGCCGGAACGCGCCTGGGGGGCACAGGCTGCCACGGCTCGGGGCCGGCCCCGAGCCGCGGCCGGCGAGGGGGTGCCGCGCCGTCCCCGGCGCGTCGGTGTGCTGCCGGGAGTGCGGCGCGCGCCGCACCGGGGCACAGCGCACTCCGGGGCGTGCGCACTCTCGCGGGCGCCCTCACCCCCCGCCCTCACCCCCGCCCCCGGCCGGAGGGGGCGGCCGCGTGGCCGGTCCCCCGGCGGGGCCGGGCGGCGCCTTCCGGTGTGGGCCGGATGGTGGAGGTTTCCGTGTCGAGGACGGCAACGGGCCGTGAGACAGCCACCGGATGGTACGGGCTTGGTGTGAGCTCCCTACCGCCCTCAGGACCGCCGAGCGGCCCCATCCGTCCCACGCCGCCTCCCGAGCCCGTTCCCGGCCCGCCTTCCGGGCCGGAGCCCGCGGGTCCGGGGTGGCGCTCCAGGCGCTTCCTCGTCCCGGCCGTCGTGGGCGTGATCGTCGTCGCGGGCGTGGCGCTCGGGCTGGCGCTCCTGCTCCCGAGGGGTGAGGAACCCGCCAGGACCCCCGAGGAGGCGAAGCGACTGGTGGCCCGGGTGGCCGCCGGCCCGGAGGAGTGGGGTGCCGGGTTCGCCGCGGGGGACGAGAGCTACGAGCTGGGGGAGGAGGCGCTGCGGGAGGACTGCCAGATCATCTCCCGCGCCGACCGTCCGGGGACCCTGGTGTCGTACAGGCGTCTGGTCAGCAAGGCGCAGCCGGTGATGGAGGGGCACTCCGAGGTACGGGTGTTCAAGGACGCGGCCACGGCGAGGGCGTTCGTCGCCGATGCCGAGGACGCGGTCCACCGGTGCGCCACCCAGCGGAGCGGGGCCGAGCGCTACGGCAACATCCGTGAGGGCGTCACCGAGCAACTGACCGGTTTCGACGAGGTGGTGGCCGAGATCGGGGCGAGCCTGATCGATACCTATGGGAAGAAGACCGATGAGCGCTACACCAGGGTGACGGGACTGATGGGCGACACCGTTCTGGCCGTCCAGATGTTCGGGCCGGCCGACATGGCGACGGACAACAACGCGCTCACCACCGCGACCATCCAGCGCATGCAGAAACGCCTCCAGGCCGAGCGGTGAACTCCCGGCCGAGCGGGGCAGGAGCCCGGACGCCCCTGACGGTCGGGACCGACGCCTCGGTCCCGTCGCCCGGGTGGCGGGCGGCGGGGCCGAGGGTCGCGCGGGGGCGGTGGCGCCCGCGCCGGCCGTGACCCGCTCGGGCCATGGCGGCCCGGCCCGCGCCTGCCCGGACCCGATCAGCCCGCGGCGCGCTCCGGGCGGGCCGTTCGAAGGCATGGATGAGCGGCCGCCGGGCTCCCCTGGCCGGGAGCGATACCGGGCGGAGCCCCGCCGCGGTCACCGCTCCCTCGATCCCACTCATCCGGGGCTTTCGGCGCGACATCGGCATGAGTGGCGGCGACCGGGGGAGGGTCAGCCCCGGAACGAGCCGGGAACCCGACACCGAGCCGGGAACCCGAAACCCCTCAGGAGGCATCCGCCATGACCGCGTACCGCCCCGGACTGCTCACCGCCCACGACGGCGTCCAGATCGCCACCTACACCTGGCTGCCCGAGAGCGGACGGCCGCACGCCCTGGTGCAGATCGCACACGGGGCGGCCGAGCACGCCCTGCGCTACGACCGATTCGCCCGTCACCTCGTCGCCCAGGGGTACGGGGTGCTGGCCTCCGACCACCGCGGCCACGGCGCGACCGCGCCCGCGACCGGCGGCTACGGCGTCACCGGCGAGGACGTGACCGACAGCTGGCGGGCGATCGTGGAGGACCTCAAGGACGTCGGCGACCAGGCGCGCGCCCTGCATCCCGGTGTACCACTGGTTCTCCTCGGTCACAGCCTCGGCTCGATGCTGGCCCGGGACTACGCCCAGGAGTACGCCGACGGGCTCTCCGGACTGATCCTGTCCGGGACCTTCCGCACCCTGCCGGGCGCGGAGCCCGAGACCGACATCCCCCGCCTGGAGAAGGAGGCCGCGGAGCGCGGCCGTACGGCTCTCTCCCCGTACATCCCCGAACTCTTCGCCTCCTTCAACGACCCCTATCCGCACCGCACCGGCTTCGAGTGGCTGTCGCGGGACGAGGCCGAGGTCGACGCGTACGCCGGCGACGAGCGCTGCGGCTTCGCCTTCAGCACCGGCCTGGCACTGGACTGGCTGCGGGCCGTCGGGAAGATCAACGACCCGGACAACCTCGCCCGCATCCCGGGCGACCTGCCGGTGCACATCGCCGTCGGCACGGAGGACCCCTGCAACCAGGGGATGAGGCTCGTCCATGAACTGCTCGACGACTTCCGCCGGGTCGGCATCGAGGACCTGACCTGGAAGGCGTATCCCGGCGCCCGTCACGAGATCCTCAACGAGACCAACCGCGACGAGGTGCACGACGACCTGACGGCCTGGCTCGGCAAGCGCGTCTGACGCCACTGTCAGCGGTGGGTCCTACGGTTGTCACATGGTCACCGCCGACGAGGTCCGCAGCATCGCGCTCTCCCTGCCGGGTGCGGTCGAGAAGCTCTCCTGGGGCATGCCCACGTTCCGCGCCGGTCAGGGCGGGAGGGTCTTCGCCTCGCTGGACGACGACGGCCGGGTGATGGGCGTCAAGTGCCCCGAGGAGGACCGGGAGGAGCTGATGGCCGCGGAGCCGGAGAAGTTCTTCCTGCGCCAGGGGCACGACGACCACTACGCGTGGCTGCGCGTCCGGCTCGCGGCCCTGGACGCGGACGAGCTGTACGCCATCCTCGTCGACTCCTGGCGCCAGGCCGCGCCGCGCGCACTGCTCGCCGCCCACCCCGAGCTGGGTCGCGGGCCGGACTGAGCGGCCTCCCGTCGGGTGGTTCCGCGGCCCCAGTCCGCGGCCGCCGCCACGGGGCCGCGCGCGGGGACGTCCGCTGTCGCGCGCCTTTCCGGCGGTGGCGCCGAGGTTCACCGCCCAAGGAACACGCTGATCCGTTCGCGCAGTCCGGCGGCGTCCAGCCCGTGGGCCACCAGGTGCTCGTCCAGCTGCCCGTACTTGCGCAGCTCCCGCTTCGCCACGCCCAGCCCGAGCACCCGGTGCGGGAGATCCGCCAGGGCGTCGTTCGCCGCCCCCGTCGACGTACCGGCCAGATACGGCTCGACGAGCACGACATCGGCCCGCCCGCCGACCGCGGCGCGGCGGACGGCCTCGTTGTCGAAGGGGCGCACGGTCGTCGCGTACAGCACCGTCACGTCCAGTCCCTCCGTCGCCCTCAGAACGTTGTCCAGCATCGGACCCACGGCCACCACCACACCTCCGCGCCCCTCGCGCACGGTGAGGAACCCCGCCCCTGTGACCGGTCTCGCCCGTTCGTTCGACTGGAGCGACAGCCGTATGTACACCCGGTCGTCACCCGCGGCCGCGTGCCGCAGCAGCGCTTCGGCCTCGTCCGGGTGGCCCGGCACATGGATGGTCCAGCCGTCGAGCGTGTCCATCAGCGCCACATCACCCGGCGCCATATGGGTGAAACCGCCGGCCGGCCAGTCGTAGGAGCCCCCGGCGCTCACCAGCACCCCGCCCACTCCCTGGTGCCCGAAATCCAGCTTGACCTGCTCGAAGGGCCGCTCCACCAGGAAACTCGCGAACGTGTGCACCACCGGCCTGAGCCCGGTGAGCGCGAGACCACCTCCCACTCCGACCAGCAGCTGTTCCCTGATCCCGACATTGACGACCCGGTGCGGGTGGGCACGCTCGGCATCCTGGAAGCCGTCCCTGCTGATCTCCGCGAGAACCAGGGCGAGCCGCGGGTCCTCGTCCAGCAGCCGGGTCGTGGTGGAGATGAAACGGTCACGCATGGTGTCCATGAAAGGTCTCCTCTTGATGGGCTCGTAGCCGTGTCAGGCGTTCTTGGGCTCGACCCGGGCCACCACGGCTCGCGGGCGCCCGGGGTGCGCGGTGGTGAAGGCGGCGTGGAGCGCCTCGTGGTCCCGTCCGTCGACCGTGTCGGCCGACCACCCGGCGGCCTCGAAGCGGGAGGCGATGCCGCCGGGCCACCCGAGGGTCGCGGACGAGTTGTCGATCACCAGCGTGTGCAGCTGCTCCAGCCCTGCCGGACCGGCGTAGGCGATGGCCTCGTGATTGCTGCCCTCGTCCAGCTCGGCGTCCCCGATCAGCACCCATACCCTGGGCCGGGTCAGTCCCTGGGCCCGCAGCCCCAGCACGTTGCCCACGGCCAGCGGCAGGCCGTGACCGAGCGACCCGCTGCCGATCTCGGCACCGGGCACCAGCATCCGGTCGGGGTGGTGGCCGAGCGGCGAGTCGTAGGAGCCGAAGTCCGTCAGCAGCTCCTCGGGGAAGAAGCCCTTGGCGGCGAGGACGGCGTAGTACGCCATGGGCCCGTGCCCCTTCGACAGCAGGAAGCGGTCCCGGTCCGGCGTGTGGATGTTCCCCGGCGAGACCCGCAGCACCTGGTCGTAGAGCACCCAGAGCGCGTCGAGTGTGGAGGTGGCGGCGGGGCCGTGCTTCTCGTCGCCGGTCATCAGGGCCATCAGCCGGTGCAGATCGTGGAAGTCCCGTACGGGGGTCTCAGCCGTGTTCGTCATGAGCAACAACATGCAAGGTGAACCGCGGTTGAGGTCAAGCGTCGGCGTACCGAGAAGCGGTTCGTGATCACCGGCCGGAGTGCGGTATTGTTCTCATGCACGCCGGGCCCCGGGAAACCGCAGGTCAGACGGGCATCGGGACGTGGCGCAGCTTGGTAGCGCACTTGACTGGGGGTCAAGGGGTCGCAGGTTCAAATCCTGTCGTCCCGACTCGTGAGAGTCGCGGATCAAGGGGCCGTTTCAGAGTGATCTGAAACGGCCCCTTGATCGTTT
>NZ_JAQYXC010000289.1:0-506932 GCF_036322365.1 Streptomyces sp. SP18CS02 | reverse complement strand
TGGTGGGACAACGGGAACAACGCCGTCGCCTTCGGCCGCGGCGACAAGGCCTACGTCGCCCTCAACCACGAGACGTCCGCCCTCACCCGGACCTTCCAGACCGCCCTGCCCGCCGGCACCTACTGCGACGTGCAGAACAACAGGCCCGTCACGGTCAACGGCACCGGCCAGTTCACCGCCACACTGCCCGCCGACACCGCCATCGCACTCCACACCGGCGCCAGGAACTGTTCCTAGACGAATCAGCCCGGCACCCGTCGCGTACGCGACGGCCGCCCCGTGTCCCGCTCCGGGGCGCGGGGCGGCGGACCTTCCACACGGCCGGCCCCGCGCCGCCACCCGTGCGGCGCCACTCGCGTCACCTGTTCCATGCGCGCCACCCGTGCGGCCGCCACTCGCGGCCCGCCCGCTACGCCCCGTCCGTGCGCCCCCGCGTGCCCCAGCGGCACGCCTCGCCGCCGCCTCACCGGCGGCCGGCCCTCTCCCTCACCCTCCTCAAGGAGCATCCGCCTTGATACGCCCACACGTGCGCACAGCCGCCGCCCTCGCGGCCGCGACGGTCACCGCGCTCGTCCCCGCCGTTCCGGCGGCCGCCGCGCCCCGGCCGCCCGCGCCGCCGTCCGACTCCCGGCTGGCCTCCGAACCCGCCCGCCACGACCTCACCCGCGAGCAGTTCTACTTCGTCCTGCCCGACAGGTTCGCCAACGGCGACACGAAGAACGACCGCGGCGGGCTCACCGGCTCCCGCCTGGCCACCGGCTACGACCCCACCGACCGGGGCTTCTACCAGGGCGGCGACCTCAAGGGCCTGAACGACCGGCTCGACTACATCAAGGGCCTCGGCACCACCGCCATCTGGCTGGCGCCGATCTTCAAGAACCAGTCGGTCCAGGGCAGCGGCGACAGCGCCAGCGCCGGCTACCACGGCTACTGGATCACCGACTTCACCCAGGTCGACCCGCACTTCGGCACCAACGAAGACCTCGAGAAGCTCATCGACAACGCCCACGGCAAGGGCATGAAGGTCTTCTTCGACGTCATCACCAACCACACGGCCGACGTCGTCGGCCACCAGGGCACGTCGTACGACTACCTCTCGAAGGGCGCCTTCCCGTACCTCACCAAGGACGGCGCCCCCTTCGACGACACCGCCCACGCCGACGGGACCACGCGCTTCCCGAAGACGGACGCCGACTCCTTCCCCCGTACGCCGGTCGTCGCACCCGACAAGAAGAACCTCAAGGTGCCGTCCTGGCTCAACGACCCCACGATGTACCACAACCGGGGCGACTCGACCTTCGCCGGTGAATCCTCCACGCACGGCGACTTCGTCGGCCTGGACGACCTGTGGACCGAGCGCCCCGAGGTCGTCGAGGGCATGAAGAAGATCTACCAGCGCTGGGTGCGCGACTTCGACATCGACGGCTTCCGCGTCGACACGGTCAAGCACGTCAACACCGGGTTCTGGACCCAGTGGGCGACCGCCCTCGACGAGTACGCCGCCGAGCGCGGACGCGACGACTTCTTCATGTTCGGCGAGGTCTACTCCGCCGACCCGGCCATCACCTCGCAGTACGTGACCCGCGGCCGGCTCGACTCCACCCTGGACTTCCCGCTCCAGGCCGCCATCCGCGGCTACGCCTCCCAGGACGGCTCCGCCGCCGGGCTCTCCGGGGTGTTCGCCCAGGACTACCGCTACACCACGGACAAGGCCAACGCCTACGAGTCGGTGTCCTTCCTGGGCAACCACGACATGGGCCGCTTCGGCACGTTCCTCAAGCAGGACAACGCCAAGGCCGGCGACGCCGAGCTGGTGGCCCGGTACCGGCTCGCCAACGAGCTGATGTTCCTCAGCCGCGGCAACCCGGTCGTCTACTCCGGTGACGAGCAGGGCTTCACCGGCGCGGGCGGCGACAAGGACTCCCGCCAGACGATGTTCGCCTCCCGCGTCGCCGACTACCTCGACGACGACCTGCTCGGCACGGAGCGCACGCACGCCCGGGACGCGTACGACACCGGGCACCCGCTCTACCGCTCGATCGCCGCCCTGTCCAAGCTGGCCAAGGCCCACCCCGCGCTGCGGGACGGGATCCAGACCGAGCGGTACGCCGACGACGGGCGGGGGGTGTACGCCTTCTCCCGTACGGACGCCAGGACGAGGACCGAGTACGTCGTGGCCGTCAACAACGCTGCCGCGCCGAGGACCGTGAGCATCCCCACCGACTCGGCGGGCACCGGCTTCCGCGTGCTCCACGGCGGCTCGGGCACCGTCGAGGGCGGCTCCCGGCTGACCGTGACCGTCCCCGCGCTCTCGTCCCTCGTCCTCAAGGCCGACGAGCCCCTCCCCGCCCCCGCCGCCCGGCCGGGGATCGTGCTCGACGCGCCCGCCGCGGGAGCCACCGGGACCGTGGAGATCTCCGCCGACGTCGACGGCGGGTCGCTCAACAGGGTCGTCTTCGCCGCCCAGACCGGCAACGGGCCCTGGCAGGTCCTCGGCTCGGCCGACCACGCCCCGTACAAGGTCACCCAGCACCTCCCCGCCACCGTGAAGGCGGGGACGGCCCTCCGCTACAAGGCCGTCGTCGTCGACAGCGCGGGCCGCACCGCCGGAGACATCGCCACCACCAGCGCCGGCCGGCCCGTCGTGCCCGGCGTGCCGAGCGCCGTCGACCGGGACCACGCCGTCGTCCACTACCGGCGCGCCGACAAGGACTACGACGGCTGGCAGCTCAGGAGCGGCGCCACCACGGCCGCGTTCACCGGCCGCGACGCGTACGGCGCCTTCGCCTGGGTGAAGGTGGAGGACGGCACCACCGCCGTCCCGTACACCGTCGAGAAGGACGGCACCACCGACGGGCCCCGGCGCACCATCGACCTGACCGCGACCGGTGAGGTCTGGATCGAGCAGGGCTCCGACGGCCAGCGGACCAAGGCACCCGACGGCGCCTACCCGCCCCAGGACGCCACCAAGGCGGTCATCCACTTCCGCCGGCCCGGGGGAGACCACGACGGCTGGGGCCTGCACACCTGGACCGGCGCCGCGACGCCCACCGAATGGTCCAAGCCGCTCCAGCCGGTACGCCGGGACGCCTTCGGCCTCACGTTCGAGGTGCCGCTCGCCGAAGGAGCCACCTCGCTGAGCTACATCGTCCACAAGGGCGACGAGAAGGACGTCCCCGGCGACCGCTCGCTCGACTTCGCCACGTACGGCAAGGAGGTCTGGCTGGTCGCCGGGGACAGCGGATACCTTCTGCCCTCGACGGCCGGTGCCGTCGACCTCGACCTCGGCAAGGCCGAGGCCCAGTGGATCGACGCCGACACGGTCGTCTGGAAGGTGAAGGCCACCGCCGCCACCAGCCAGCAGCTCGTGTACGCCGAGGACGGGGGCATCACCGTCGACGGCGGGGCACTGTCCTCCGAGGGCCGGTGGCTGCGGCTCGCGCCCTCCGCCCTCAGCGACGCGCAGAAGGCGAAGTACCCCCATCTGAAGGACCACCCCGCCTTCACCGTCGACCCGCGCGACCGGGACCGGGTCCGCGCCGCCCTGCGCGGCCAGCTCATCGCCACGCAGCGGGGGGCCGACGGAGCCCTGCTCGCCGCCACCGGCGTCCAGATCCCGGGCGTCCTGGACGCGCTGTACGGGACGAAGGCGGCCGGCGCCTCCCTCGGCCCGGTGTTCCGCGGCGGCCGGCCCACCCTGTCCGTCTGGGCGCCCACCGCCCAGGACGTCGCCCTGGAACTCGACGGCAGGCGGGTGGCCATGAGGCGCGACGAGCGGACCGGCGTCTGGTCGGTCACGGGCGGCGCGAGCTGGACCGGCAAGCCGTACCGCTACCTGGTGAAGGTGTGGGCGCCCAGCGTCCAGAGGGTGGTGACGAACAAGGTCACCGACCCGTACTCCACCGCCCTGACCGCCGACTCGGCCCGCAGCCTGGTCGTCGACCTCACCGACCCCCGGCTCGCCCCCAAGGGCTGGGCCGGCCTGAAGAAGCCGGCCGCCACCCCGCTGAAGGACGCACAGATCCAGGAGCTGCACGTCCGCGACTTCTCGATCGCGGACCGCACCTCGAAGCACCCCGGCGGCTACCTCGCCTTCACCGACACCGCGTCCGACGGCATGAAGCACCTGAGGACGCTGGCGGACAGCGGCACCTCCTACGTCCACCTGCTGCCCGTCTTCGACATCGGCACCGTTCCCGAGAAGAAGTCCGGCCAGACCACACCCGGCTGCGACCTGAAGGCGTACGCCCCCGACTCCGACGAGCAGCAGGCGTGCGTGTCCGGGGCTGCCGCCAAGGACGCGTTCAACTGGGGCTACGACCCGCTGCACTACACCGTCCCCGAGGGCTCCTACGCCTCCGACCCGGACGGCACCCGGCGCACGGTGGAGTTCCGGCAGATGGTCCAGTCCCTCAACGGCGCCGGGCTGCGCACCGTCATGGACGTGGTCTACAACCACACCGTGGCGAGCGGCCAGGCCGACAGGTCGGTCCTCGACAGGATCGTCCCCGGCTACTACCAGCGGCTGATGGCGGACGGCACCGTGGCCACCTCCACCTGCTGTGCCAACACCGCGCCCGAGAACACGATGATGGGCAAGCTCGTCGTCGACTCGGTCGTCACCTGGGCCAAGGAGTACAAGGTCGACGGCTTCCGCTTCGACCTCATGGGTCACCACCCCAAGGCCAACATCCTCGCGGTCCGCGAGGCCCTCGACTCCCTGACCCTCGCGAAGGACGGCGTCGACGGGAAGAAGATCATCCTGTACGGGGAGGGCTGGAACTTCGGCGAGATCGCCGACGACGCCCGCTTCGTCCAGGCCACCCAGAAGAACATGGCCGGCACCGGCATCGCGACCTTCTCCGACCGGGCGCGCGACGCCGTACGCGGCGGCGGCCCCTTCGACGAGGACCCGGGAGTCCAGGGCTTCGCCTCCGGCCTGTTCACCGACCCCAACTCCTCCAGGGCCAACGGCACCCCGGCCGAGCAGAAGGCCCGCCTCCTGCACTACCAGGACCTGATCAAGGTGGGCCTGACGGGCAACCTGGCCGGCTACTCCTTCACCGACACGTCGGGCCGGACCGTCAAGGGGTCGGAGGTCGACTACAACGGCGCCCCCGCCGGCTACGCGGCCGCCCCCGGCGACGCCCTGGCCTACGCGGACGCCCACGACAACGAGACCCTGTACGACGCGCTGGCCTTCAAGCTGCCGGCCGGCACCTCGCCCGCCGACCGGGCCAGGATGCAGGTCCTCGCCATGGCGACCGCCGCGCTCTCCCAGGGGCCCGCCCTGTCCCAGGCCGGCACGGACCTGCTGCGGTCCAAGTCGCTCGACCGCAACTCCTTCGACAGCGGCGACTGGTTCAACGTCCTCAACTGGGACTGCCGGGCCGGCAACGGCTTCGGCCGGGGCCTGCCGCCCGCCGCCGACAACAAGGACAAGTGGGCCTTCGGGAAGCCGCTGCTGACGGCCCCCGCTCTCACCGTCGGCTGCCCGGAGATCACCGGCACCTCCGCGGCCTACCAGGACCTGCTGAGGATCCGTACCACGGAGAAGGACTTCGGCCTGTCCACCGCCGGGCAGGTGCAGTCCGCGCTCTCCTTCCCGCTCTCGGGCGAGCAGGAGACACCAGGCGTGATCACCATGCGTCTCGGCGAGCTGGTCGTGGTCTTCAACGCCACGCCCGCCGAGCAGACCCAGACCGTCCCCGCCCTCGCCGGCCGGGGCTACGCCCTGCACCCGGTCCAGGCGAAGGGTGCCGACGCCGTCGTCAAGGCGTCGTCCTACGCGGCCGGCCCGGGCACCTTCACGGTCCCGGCCCGGACGGTGGCCGTCTTCACCCGATGACGCACCGCTGAGCCGCTGAGCTGCTGAGCCGCTGACGCCCTGGTCCGGACATCCGTCCCGGACCAGGGCGTCCGTCATACGGGCGCCGGTTGTGCGGCCGTGCCGGTCACCGCGAGGCTGAGCCCCACCGGCACCGGCACCGGCACCGGCACCGGCACCGGCAACGGCGCGAGTGCGGGGCCGGGCCCGACCGCCGTACGCAGACCAGGAGCGAGCATGCCGCAGATCACCGTCGACCACTCCGCCTCACTCGACGACGCCTTCGACGGGCCGGGCTTCGCCCGCGCCCTCCACCCGCTGGTCGCCGCCACCGTCGACACCCGGATCGAAGGCTGCAAGACGCGGCTGCGCCGGGTCGAGGGGACCGTCGTCGGGGACGGCACGGGCGACGACGCGCTGATCCACGTCGGCATAGCCCTGCTTCCCGGGCGCGGCGACGAGCTCAAGGCACGGCTCACCGAGTCGGTCGTCGCGCTGGTGGGGGACTTCGTCGAGCCCGGCGTGACGGTGCACGTCTCCGCCGAGGTGCGCGATCTGGAGGCGTCCTACCGCAAGCGCTGACCGGGCACCCGCAGCAGCGCGCCGAGCCGGTCGACCAGGTCGCCGAAGGGCCCGTCGGCCGGCTCGTCCGCGAGCACGCGCAGCAGCAGCCCCGCCATCTCCTCGTCGTACGCGGCGCTCACCGCCGACAGCGCCGCGAAGTCGTGCACCAGCTGCAACTCCAGCTCCGCACGCGGGATGCGGCGCCCGTCCAGCCAGATCAGCGCGGTCGACTCGGCCAGCGAGACCCACGACCGCACGACCAGCTCCAGCCTGGCCGACGGCTCGCCCACCCCCAGATGGGACACGATCTGCCCGTACGCCGCCTGCCGCACCTCGTCGATCATCGCGTCGGTGGTGGTCGACCCGACGGCCGGACCGCCGCGCATCAGCGCCGCGAACCCCGGCCCGTGCCCTTCGACGAAGTCGAAGAACCGCCCCATCACCCGCAGCAGCCGTGCCCCGAGCGGCCCGTCGTGCGGCTCCTGGAACCGGCTGGCCAGCTCGTCCGCCGCCCGTCGCAGCGCCGCCTCGTACAGGCTCTGCTTGCCGGGGAAGTAGTGGTAGACCAGGGGCCGGGAGATCCCGGCCGCGGCGGCGATCTCATCGATCGAGACGTCGTCGGGGGAGCGGTGGCTGAACAGCTCCAGCGCCACCCCGATCAGCTGCTGCCTGCGCTGTTCGACGCCCATCCTGCGGCGTACCCCGGTCGTCATGCGAACAGCGTAACCGTCGGCCTTCGAACAGTGCCCGATACAGCTTCCGTTACGCTCCGAACATGAGCACCCCCGACCAGGACACCTCCGGCCAGGACACCTCCGAGGAGGAGCCGCCCGCCCGGGCCACCTCCGAGGAGGAGTCGCTCGCCCAGGACCCGCCCGCCCCGGTCGCCGCCGCCGAAGGGGCGCGCGCCGGGCTCTCGCCGCGGCAGGCCCGGCGCCTGCGGGTCGCCGTCGCGTCCGTGCTGCTGGTCGGGCTGGCGGCGGTGCTGGTGCTGCGGCTGGCCAGCCGTACCTCCGTCCTGGTGGTCGGCGTGTACGGGCTGGCCATGATCCTGTGCGGCGTGGTGATCGAGCTCAGCCGCCACGGCCGTACCCGGCTGGGGACCTGGCTCCTCGGCGCCGGACTGCTCGCCGCGCTGGCCGCCGACTGGCTGCTGCTGCCGTAGGGCCGGTCCCCGGCGGGGCCCGTACTACAGGTCCAGCACGAGGCGTTCGCCGTGGCAGCGGGAGACGCAGATCAGCATCGAGTCGTGCCGTTCGGAGTCCGTCAGCAGCTCGTCCCGGTGGTCGATCTCGCCCTCCAGGACGCGCTGTTGGCAGGTCCCGCAGAAGCCCTGCTCGCAGGAGTACGACACATGGGGCAGCTCCTCCCGGACCGCGGCGAGCACCGACTGCCCGGCCACCACCGGCACCGTGCGTCCCGAGCGCCGGAGTTCGACCTCGAAGGCGCCGCCCGGGGCGGACGAGCCCGCCGCGAACCGCTCCAGGTGCAGCTCACGCCCCTCGGGCAGCGCGGCGGCCACCGCGTCCATCAGCCCGTCGGGGCCGCAGCAGTAGACGGCCGTCTCGGCCGGTACGCCCGCGAGGAAGGCCAGCTCGGGCAGCCCCGCCTCGTCCTCGGCCACCACGGTCACCCGGTCGCCGTCCGGTCCGAGCTTCTCCACCTCGTCCAGGAACGGCATCGTGGCCCGGCTGCGCCCGCAGTACAGCAGCCGCCAGTCGGCGCCCGCCGCCCGGACCGCGCGCAGCATCGGCAGGACGGGAGTGATCCCGATACCGCCGACGACGAACACGTACGCCGGGGCGTCGACCAGCGGGAAGCGGTTGCGCGGCCCCCGGATCTCGACCTCCTCGCCCTCGTGCAGCTGCTCGTGCACCTCGCGCGAGCCGCCCCGCCCGTCGGCGAGGACCCGGGTGGCGATGGTGTAGGTGTCCGTGTCGGCGGGGTCGCCGCACAGCGAGTACTGCCGCACCAGCCCGGAGGGCAGGACCAGGTCGAGGTGCGCGCCGGGCTCCCAGGCGGGCAGCCCGGTGCCTTCCAGCCGCAGCTGGACCACGCCCTCGGCGGGCTCGGTGCGCTCGGTGACCAGCACGTGCACGCGGCCGCGGGACGACACGGCCGACCGCTCGCCGCGGCCCGACACGGGTTCCTCCAGCGTGGGCAGCGGCCACAGCGGAGCCGCCCGGACGCGCCGGCGCACGGCGCGCCGGACGAGCAGGGCCGCACCGGCGGCGAGGGCGACGGTACGCGGACGGGGCAGGGGTGGCATGGTTCAGGAACCTCCGTTGGCCGCGGGGGACGAGGCGAGATAGGCGACGGCCTGCGCCGTACTGCCCTCCTGGGAGGGGTGGTAGGCGCGGCTCAGATAGCGGGGTACGGAACGCAGCAGGTCCGGGGTCGAGGGCAGCACGCCCTGCCGTCCCCTGCGGACGAACTGCCCGACCGAGGCCCGGCCGTCGAGCAGGGTCGGGTCGTTCTCCATGAAGAACCGGACGCCGCGCTGCCAGAGGAAGACCAGGGCCGAGAACGCGGTGGCCCACGTCCTGGCGCGGCGCCGGTAGCCGCCGTCGACATGCGTGAAGAGCTCGAAGGCGACCGAGCGGTGCTCGACCTCCTCGGCTCCGTGCCAGCGCAGCAGGTCCAGCATCACCGGATCGGCGCCGCGCCGGTCCAGCTCCTCGGCGTTCAGCACCCAGTCACCGAGGAACGCGGTGTAGTGCTCGATCGCGGCGATCAGCGCGACCCGCTCCATCAGCCACCAGGTCCGGGCCCGGCCCGGCGGCAGGGTCCTGTCGCCCAGGAGCTTCTCGAAGAGCCAGTCGACCTGCGCGGTGTACGGCGTCGGGTCCAGGCCCAGCTTCCTCAGGTGGGGCAGCACGTCGTCATGGGCCTGGGAGTGCGTCGCCTCCTGGCCGATGAAGCCGATGACGTCCTCGCGCAGCCGGTCGTCGTGGATGTACGGCAGCACCTGCTGGTACACGTGGACGAACCAGCGTTCGCCCGCCGGGAGCAGCAGGTGCAGCACATTGATGGTGTGGGTGGTGAAGGGGTCACCGGGCACCCAGTGGAGCGGGGTCTCCTCCCAGTCGAAGGAGACCTTGCGGGCCTTGAGCCCGATCCGCTCGGACGCGACCGGTGGGGGCTGCGTATTAGACATGTTGTCAATGTACTGACGGGTACATGATTGGCAACAGAGTCGTGCGGCCGCTTTTGTTCGCCGGCCGAGGCCCGGAGCCCCCGGGACGCGGGGCTCAGCGGCTCCGGGAGGGTCAGCGCAGCGCGTCCACCTTCGAGCCGTCCTCCAGCCGCCCGGACAGATCCACCTGGGCGCCCTTCTCCGTCTTCTTCGCCAGCAGCCGCCCTTCCGCCTCGCCCTTCACCCCGCCCGACACGGTCAGGGACGCGAACCCCGGGCTGCCCGCCGCCAGTACGTACCACTGCCCGCCCGGCGACTGCCACAGCACACCGGCCAGCACCCGGGGCTCGCGTCCTCCGCAGGCCGCCGAGTCCTCGGACTTCGCCGCGACCGCGCCCGGCGCGTCCGGCCGGGTGGCCGGGGCCTGGAACTGCGCGAGCGCCGTACTGCCCGTGCCGCGCCACGTCTCCGCGCGGGTGCACAGCCAGGCCGCCGTGGAGTCCGTGCCCGGCAGCTCCTGCTCGGCGAACCGCCAGGAGTTCACCGCGCGCACCCCCTTGGCCCGCAGCGAGGGCAGCAGACACGCCGTCCGCGCCCATTCCTCCCGCGCCTCGGCGCCCTTCACCTCGACCGGCGCCGAGGGCGGGCCCGAGGTCAGCCGGGCCGGGGCGAGCTCACCGAGGTCCGTCAGCAGCCGGTCCGTCCCGTTGTCCCGGATCTCCAGGGTGTCCCAGGACGTGCACGAGCTCGCCGCCGCGGGGCTCTGCAGGGGCGCCGTCACTCCATGGGCGTCCCGCTCCAGGGGACGCGCCCCGGCCGACCGGTCGAGCAGGTCGCGCACCGACACGCTCTCCACCCAGGGAGCGGTGAGATAACGGACGTTGGCGTGGGTGCGCCCCACCACGAGGGCGCCCGCCGAGGCGGTGTCCGCCCCGTCGGTACGCGCGAAGTCGAGCGCCGCGCCCTCCGTGCCGTCCTTGGGCTCGGCGTACCGCACCACCCGCAGCCCGTCGTGGAACAGCACCACCCGGGCCTGGTCCACCTGCCCGGCGAACAGCAGCTGCGGGGGCCCCATCGGAGGTCCGGGCGGGGTGCCTGGCGTCGCCGAGGCCTGCACCGAGGCGCCCGGCCGCGCCCACACGGCCAGCGCCCTGCGCAGCAGCGCCCGGTCGCCGGTGAGCTCCCCGCGGGCCGGCCACACCGAGAAGTCCGCCCGGGAGGAGCGTTCCCACGCCGCGGGCGCGACAAGCTTGAGATGGGCCGGATCCAGAGCCGCCTCGGCCGCCGGGTTGCGCGCGTACGCCGGCGCGGCGGCGCCGTCGGGGCCCCAGCCCTCGCCCGGCAGCCCGAGCAGCGCCCCGCACACCGTGACGGCGGCCGCCGCCGCCAGCGCCGCCTTCGCGTGCTGGCGGCGCCGCATCAGATCCGTCGGGCGGGCCTGGAGCGAGCACGGATCGAACTCGGCCGACTCCAGCAGGGCGGCCGAACCGATCTCGCCGGGCGCCTCGACACCGTCCGCCTCCGCCAGCGCCGACGCCGGATCCTGGACCCCGGCGGCTGCCAGCACCCGCCGCACCTCCGCGTCGCCCTGGCGCTCCAGCCCCCGCAGCACGTAGGCGGCCCTGCCGGCCCCGGAGAGCGCCGACAGCCGCTGGTCGAGCGCCAGTTCGTCGGCGCCGCCCGAACGCGGGAACAGGCGCAGCCCCCACACGTGCGGCAGCACCGGCGGAAGCTGCGCGCGCCTGGGCCACGCGAGCCGCCGCAACGGCAGCCCCGCCTCCAGCGCCTGCCGCAGCACCCGGCCGCGCACATACGCGTACCCCGGGTCGACGGCGTCCTCGGGCCGCCGCTGCCCGGGCATCGCGTCGGCGTCGGCACCGCGCCGCCGGGGCAGCGAGCGCTGCACGAGGGCGTGCGCCGTCAGTACCCGGCGGTTGCGCCCCAGACCGGGCGGCAGCACCAGATAGGCGATGCGGACGAGCCGGGGGTAGTGCTCGACGAGCGCGGCCTCGGCCTGCTCGACGTCGACGGGCGAGGGGGCCGGCTTCTGGGCTTCCTGGGTGCTCACATTCAGCAGAACGAGCGAATCCTGCTCTGGTCACCTGGCCGCCGTGGCCCAGCCTGACACCTCGCTGAACACAGCCGTCCCTCGTGCCCCGCTCGCACCACTGGCAGCGGTCATGAAGAGCCCCGCGTCCCGTGCCGCCGCCGCGCCCGCCACCCGCGCCGTGGCGACGGTACGCCAGTTCGCGCCGCCGTCCGTGGAACAGGAGCCGGTGAACGTGTCCCCCGTCCGGGCCAGTCGCAGCAGCGCCGGAGCCCCGACGCCGGTGAGCCGCCCGTAGGCGTCGAGGGTGCCGTCGCCGTTCGTGTCGTACGACAGGGCCACCCCGCTGGACGGGGTCACCGCCAGGTTCAGGAAGCCCGGGCCGCCCGGCACGGCCAGGCGGTCGCGGACGACGATCCCGGCCCGCGCCCAGGCGCCGGTCGCGTCCTGCGCGTCCACCCGCACGGTCAGCACCCCGCCGTCCGCCAGGGCGCCCTCCCGGTAGAGCGTGCCGAACTCGGCGACCGCCCGCCACAGGTCCCGTCCGCCGCCGTTGATCGCGTAGCGTCCGCCGAGCTGCCCGAAGACCGCCCCGTTGCCGGTGTGCGTACGCCAGGACCCGTCCAGCGGCCCGGCGACGTACAGCCGGCCCTCCTGGACGGTGACGACCGGCTCCTCGCCCTGGGGTCCGTAGCCGGCCCGCAGCTCGTAGGGGAGCGGCTCGACCGGTGTCGTGAGCGGCCCGGCGGGGGCGGTGATCCGCCAGACGGCCGTGCCCGAACCGGCCGCCGGTACGGGCGGCAGCACACGCTCCGGCAGGTCGCCGAGGGCGCCGGGGCAGTCGAGCGCGAGCCGGACGGGACCGGTGGCCCGCAGGCCGTTGACGTTCCGGAAGACGGCGGTGATCCGGGCGGTGGCGCCGGGGGAGGGGGCCGGGGGCTCGCTGGAGACGGTCACCGTGCCCTGGTAGGGCGCGCGGGCCAGGGTGTCGCGCACCCGCAGGGCCGTCCGGTACGGGTCGGCGACCGGCCGCAGCGGATACTCCCGCGTCTCGCGGGTCCAGGCCTCCTCGACCGCGTACCAGTCGAATGTCCTCGGTTCGCGGCCCTGGACGAGCGCGTCCTCCAGCTCGTCCAGGTACGTCCGCCACTGGGGGAGATGCACATCCGCGATCAGCCCGGACCAGTCGCGGTTGGCGTAGTTGGCCAGGTGTCCGCCGTCCGCCGTGGGCCGGTCGGCCCAGGTGGTGACGAGGACGCGGGCGGTGCGCTCCAGGCCCTCGCGGCGGGCCTCCGCCAGCCACGGCCCGAGGAGGAAGGCGCGGTGCGCACCGGCCATGTCGTCGCTCAGCCGCATCAGCCCCAGCCACAGCCGCGACAGCGCCCGGAAGGTCCCCAGGTCCCTGCGGCGGTACGCGCTCCGCAGTTGCCCGATGAGCTGCCAGGAGCGGTTGGCGAGCGCCTGCCGGCCCAGGTCGGTGAGGTCGTGGCGGTAGGCGTCCGAGTGGCGCAGCGGCGCACGGACGTCGAGCAGGGCCGCGAACGCCCTGTCGAAGTCGCCGGGGTCGAAGGCGGGCGTGCGGGTCGCGTAGTACGCCCCGGAACTGGCGGTCAGGTCCGGCCGGGCGGCGAACACCGAGTCGTGCGGGCGTCCGTCCGGGCTGGTGATGCGGTAGGCCGTCTCGCGCAGTACCGCGAACGCCTCCCGGGCGGCGTCGTCGTGCCCGCCGTACCGCAGTCGCGCGTACTCCTGGAACCAGCGGGTGCGGTCGACGGCCCGGGAGCGCCAGGCCAGCTCGGTGAAGAGCTCCAGCGCGGCCGGATCGCGTTCGGCGGCCTCGGGCATGTAGGCCGTTCCGGCGAGCGAGGAGCCCGGTTTGTCGCGCCAGGCGGTGAAGCGCTCGGTCCACAGGTGGGTCCTGGCGCCGATGGTGGTGCGGCCGCCGAAGTTGGGGATGGTGCCGAAGGCATAGGGCACGCCGCCCCAGTCCTTCTCCCGGTCGGTGACCGCCTCCAGGTCGGACAGCCCGTCGACGACGAGGAGCCGGGCCGGGTCCAGGGCGTCGAGCAGCTCCCGGCGCGGGTTCGCCTGCCAGCCGAGGATCACCCACGTGGCGTCGGGGCGGGCGGTGCGCAGCGCGGTCTCGACGGCGCGGGCGGCCTCGGGGACGGGGACGTCGCCCGCCGAGCCGCCCTCGTGCAGCAGGTCCATCTTGAAGTGCCGCACCTCGCCGAAGAGGTGCTCCTGGTGCCGGTAGAAGGACGCGGCCACGCGGGCGAACGCGTCGGTGCGCGGGTCCAGCCAGTCGGGCCGACGCAGCCCCGCCCAGGTGCCCTGCGGGATGGTCCGGGCGCCGGGGTTGCGGGTGGCGAAGCCGTCCGGGACGGTGCCGAAGTAGCCGGGCAGCACGGGCGAGACGCCGAGCTCGCGCATCCGTCCGACGATACGGCGGCCCAGCTCGGTGCGGCGGGCGATGAGCCCGGGGTCGAGCGGGCCGCCGTAGGAGCTCATGTTCTGGAGCAGCCACCAGGGCTGGTGCGAGGGGGCGGGCAGCCAGCCGCGGGCCTCGGCGTCGGAGTAGCCGAAGTCCTGCAGGAGGCGGTGGTAGACGGCCTCCTGCCCGGCGGTGACCAGGACCTCGTTGCAGCCGTGCAGGGCGAGCACGTCGATCATCCGTTCCCAGCGGGGCCAGTCGGCGTAGGGAGCGGTGTAGCCGTCATGGGTGTCGTTGAGGACGAACCGGTGCGGGACGGTGGCCTCGCGGGCCAGCGGCTCACGGGGGGCGGGCAGCCTGCGGGGCAGGTCGAGCCGGCTGCCGGACCAGGAGATGTGCGCCCCGCACACGTACTTCAGGTACCAGTGGACACCGGTGAGCAAGGTGGCGGGCCCGGTTGCGGCGACCTCGACGCGGCCGGTGGAGCCGGTGACACGGAACCGTTCGCGGCCGTCGGGCAGGAGGGAGAGGCGGAACTGGTCCGCGTGGCCGGGCAGCAGCCGTTCGAGTGCTGCGCGGGCGGGACCGGTGTCCCCGCCGCCGGCCCCCGGCCCGCTTCCGGGCCCGCTGCCCGGGGCGGGGGCGCGGCCGGTGAGCGCGGCACCCAGTCCGAGAGCTCCGGCGTTGCCCAGCAGCGTACGTCTCGACACGTCGCTCACGCGCTCCTCCATGATGCTGACGAACCATCAGGTACGGGTGGGACGAACGTTACTCGGGGTTCGCTGTCGCAACAGGGGTACGAACCGGCACGATGGCCGGATGCGTACGGATCGAATGCGTGTGGCGTTGGCGGCGGTCGCTCTGGCGGCCCTGGGTGTACCCGCGTTGGCGGGCTGCGGTGGGGACGGGAGCGGGTCCGACGTGCCGAGGACGGCCACGGGCACGCTCGAACAGCTGGCGCGTCAGGCGGAGTGCGAGCCGAACATATCGACGGACGCCGAGGAACTCCGCCAGGCGAACTGCGCGACGGAGGACGGCACGTACGTGCTGGCCACCTTCGCCACCGACCGGGGCCTGCGGGAGTGGATCAACGAGGCCAACGACTACGGCGGCTCCTACCTGGTGGGCCGCAAGTGGGTGGCGGTCGGTGACGAGAAGGTGGTGACGGCGCTGCGCGGCCGGCTCGGTGGCGCGGTGGAGACCACCTCGCCGCACCACGCGGGGAGCGGTGGTGGTGGGGGGAGCGAGGAGGGCCACTCGGGGCACCACTGACGGGTGTCCGCGGGGCCCCGTCGACCGGGCGGGGCCCCGCGGACACGCCTGCGAGACGGCCGCGCAGGTATGCGGAGGTGCGGATCACCGGCGGCGCCCCGCCCGGTGATCCGCACCATGGTGGTCAGGTGCTGGTTCGCACCGCGGTGGTCAGGTGCACCTGCGTCCGCCGTTGATGCAGCCCACCACCTTCTTCATCAGGCCGTTGTCGAAGACGTTGATGAAGTCGCCGTGGTCCGTGATCGGCTTGTGGAGCTGCTCCGGGAAGGAGTCCACGGCGAAGGTCGTGCCGGCCGGGACGTCATAGACGATCCGCTGCACGAGCTGCGGGATGGCCCGGAAGCCCTGCGGGCACTGACCGTTCCCGTTCGCGAAGGCGACATGGGTCCGGTGGTTGGCGCTGTCGGTGTTCTGACCGTCCCAGCAGCTCTGGAACTTGAACGACCGGACGACATCGCTGCCCTCGGGGCAGATGGGGTACTTGTCCTTCAGCTGCCGGTTCTCGAATCCCGTGCAGCTCCACGACGCGTTGGCGTTGGCGTCACCGTTGGTGAACGCCTTGGCGTCACCGGTGATGATCCGCAGGAAACGGGGCATGGCCGTCACCTTGGACACCGGGCTGCCGACGAAGTCCAGGGTCACCTGGGAAGGCGTCTGGATCTCTCCGACGTTCTGGTCCTTGCCGCCGCCGTCGGCGTTGGCGTCGTTGTCGTCCTGTCCGTTCTGCAGGCGCAGCACGGGCCAGTAGTAGGTCGACCTGTCACCCTGGTTGCGGCAGGTGGTCTGCCCGTTGGCGAGGTCGTCGTCACTGGCGAACGCGTCGTTGGCCTGGTTGCCGACGTAGTCGTGCATGTGGTGGGCGCCGTTGCTGACACCCGGCGCGACGATGACGTTGTCCGGATTGAACTTGCCGTTCTCGTTCCGTCCGCAGTTGGTGCTGAAGGTGCCCTTGGAGGCGCCCCGGCGCGGACGGACGTTCTGGACGTTGGGCTGTACGGACTGGATGTCGACGAAGTCGGAGGCCTCGGGGCCGTTGCCGGCCTGCCCCTGCCCCTGCCCCTGCCCCTGTCCCTGGTCTCCGCCCTGGTCCTGGCCCTGGTTCTGCCCCTGGTCCTGCCCGTCGTTCTGGCCGTCGCCGTTCTGGTTGTTCCCGCCCTGACCGTCTCCGTTCTGGTCGTTGCCGTTCTGGTCCTTCACCTGGTTGTCGTCCGCACGCAGGGTGCAGGGGGCCATGTCCTTGAGCCCCTGCGGCTGCTGGGCCGAACGGCCGATCGCGATGGTGATGCGGTCGATGCTCGCCAGGCGCTTGTCCTTCAGCGGGTTGAGAATGGCATTCCCGGCGAAGCCCGGGTCCCGCTGGATCTGTTCCTTCTGATCCGCGAACCGCTGGTAGGCCTCGGTGATCTGGCTGTCCATCTTCGCCAGTTCCCGGTCCACCTCGACGCGCGCCTGGTCGGGCACTTCGGAAAGGCCGTTGGCGACCTCGGGGCAGTCGATGGTCGAGATCTGCTGAGCGGCGTTCTGGCTCTTGGTCCGGGGGGAGCCGGACCAGCCTTCTCCCGCGGATGCGTAGAAGTTGGCAGCTACGAGCCCACCCCCGCCCAGGAGCAGGGCAGCCGAGGCGGCGATCGCCCGGTTAGCCAGTGTCGAGCGTTTTCGTGTGCGTCCCATGGAACTCCAATCCCGGGGGTGGGAGAAGCGCGCCGTTCCATACGGGGGTGGCGCGCGGCCCGTTCACCCGGGACGGGAAATCAGAGAAAACTACACTCGCAAACCGGGCGAATTGCCAGGATAAGGTCACCCCTGACCGCGATCGAGGTAGGCGAGCACCGCGAGCACCCGGCGGTTGTCGTCGTCCGACACTTCGAGCCCCAGTTTCGCGAAGATGTTCGAGGTGTGTTTGGCCACCGCACGCTCGGTCACCGTCAACTGCGAGGCGATCGCGGCGTTCGACCTGCCCTGCGCCATCAGTCCCATGACCTCCCGCTCACGCGGGGTCAGACCGCCCATCGGCTCGTCCCGGGCGCGCCGGCTCAGCAGCTGCGAGATCACCTGCGGGTCCATCGCCGTGCCGCCCGCCGCCACCCGGCGTACCGCGTCGACGAACTGGTCCGCGTCGAACACCCGGTCCTTGAGCAGATAGCCGACCCCGCCGGCGCCGTCCGCCAGCAGCTCGCGCGCGTACAACTGCTCCACGTGCTGCGACAGCACCAGGACCGGCAGCCCGGGGCGGGCGCGCCGCGCCGCCAGCGCGCACTGGAGCCCCTCGTCGGTGTGCGACGGCGGGAGCCGGACGTCGACCACCGCGACGTCCGGGTCCAGCTCGGCGAGCGCCTGGGCCAGTTCGGGCCCGCTCTCCACGGCGGCCAGGATCTCGAAGCCGTACGCCTCGAGCATCCGGACCAGTCCGTCGCGCAGCAGGAACAGGTCTTCCGCTAGGACAACTCGCAAGGAATCTCCATGGTCACCATGGTGGGGCCGCCCGCGGGGCTGTTGACGGCCAGGACGCCGTCGAATGTACCGAGCCGGCGTTCGATTCCACTCAGCCCGGAGCCGCCGCCGATCCTCGCCCCGCCGCAGCCGTCGTCCGTGACCGAGACGCGCAGCATGCCGTCCCGGTGGCCGACGTCGACCCAGATCCGTTCGGCACCGCCGTGCTTGACCGCGTTGGTCAGGGTCTCGCTGACCGCGAAGTACACCGCCGACTCGACGGGCGCGTCGGCCCGCCCCGGCAGCTCCACGTCCACCTCTGCCGGTATCGGCAGCCGCAGGGCCAGCGCCCTGACCGCGTCGCCGAGCCCGCGCTCGGCGAGGACCGGCGGATGGATGCCCCGCACCAGGTCGCGCAGCTCCGCGAGGGCTTCGGCCGAGTTCCGCCGGGCCATGGCGATCAGCTCCTTCGCCCGGGCCGGGTCCTTCTCGACGAGCGCCTCGATGGTGCCGAGGTTCATGCCCATGGCGACCAGCCGCGCCTGCGCCCCGTCGTGCAGGTCCCGCTCGATGCGCCGCAGTTCGGCGGCGGAGGTGTCCACGGCGTCGTGCCGCGTCTCGGTCAGCCGGTCGATCCGCTCGTTCAGCTCCGCGCCCAGCGGCCGGTCCAGGAGCGCCTTGGCGAGCAGGAAGTGGGCCCGCAGGACGGCCGGGTTGCCGCGCAGGCCGACGGCGAGGACGCACAGCCCCAAGGCCGCGGCGGCGAGAGCACTCGGCTGGCTGTCGACGGGGACGAAGGCGTACCAGTACCGGTCGTCCTGGAACACCCGCCACAGCCCGGCCGCCAGCACCAGCCCCTCCAGCGGGTAGAGGAGCAGCAGCGCCGGCATCAGCGCGGTGAGGAAGCCGGCCGATATGTCGGTGAACAGCCACAGGACGTCCCGCCAGGTCACCGGGTCCTTCAGCAGCACCAGGCACCTCTCGGCCTGCCCGAGGAATCCGCCGCGCGGATCGGGGGCCGGAGGGCGGTACGACTCCGGGATGCGCACATCCGACCACCGGGCGGCCAGCGCCCTCCGCCGGCCGGCGTGCGCGCGCACCCGGGACAGCACGAACGGGGTGGTGACCAGGCCGATACCGATCGGCACCAGCGCGATCGAGACGAGGGTGAACGAGAAGAGGACGACCGACCCCACCAGGGCCTGCAACGACAACACGAACCCCCGTCCGGCCGCCAGGAGGGAGGCGCGCGTGCGCGTCGCGTTCATCGGTGTTCGTTCCTTCCCCCGGCGGACGGTCCGCCGAGCCCGGACACAGTCTCCCGGGCCGCCCCGCCCCAGGTCACTGTGTCAGGCACCCCGTCCCGGGGGTGTACCTGGCACCACCCCGCGCGCCCCGTGTACCTGGCACCACCCCGCGCGCCTCGCTTTCCCGTCCGCCTCGCGCGCCTCAGGAGGCGAGGATCCTCGCCTCCTGTTCCGGACTCATCCCCGTGGCGCCGCGCTCCGTCCTCGGCGGCGCCCCGTCGCCGTCGAGCCCGCGCAGCCACGCCCAGGTGCCGGCGACGGTCTCGGCCACCGGCCGGCACCGCAGGCCCGCCCCGAGTGCCCTGGTCACGTCGGCCCCGTGCATCGCGTCGTACAACTCACCCGGCGGGATCCAGATCGGCAGCCCCGACCAGGGCTCGACGCCCGCGCCCAGGATCGTCGCGGGGTCGGTCCAGCGCAGCCGCGCGTCCGAACCGGTGACCCGCACACAGCTGTCCAGCAGCTCGCCCATCGTCGCGTGGCCCCGCGGAGAGACCACGTTGTACGGACCGTGGAGACCCGCCCCGGCCGCGTCCAGCAGCCACTCGGCCATGTCACGCGCGTCGATGTACTGAAGGGGCAGGTCGCGCGGGCCCGGTGCGGGCACCGGGCCGCCCCGCGCGATCCGGTCGAGCCACCACGGCAGGCGCCCCACGTTCTCCCGGGGCCCGATGATCAGGCCCGCCCGGGCCAGCAGTGTCCGGCGCTCGCCGAACGCGTCGAGCGCCGCCAGCTCCCCGCCGCGCTTCGCCTCGGCGTACGGCACATCGGTCGCGTCGGGCGACGCCTCCACCAACGGGCCGTCCTCGTCCAGCCCCGCCCGGGGCGGCCAGGCGTAGACGGACCGGCTGGAGACGTACACGAAGTGCCCCACCCGGCCGGCCAGCAGACGGGCCGCGTCCCGCACGGCCGTCGGCGCCGACGCCCAGGTGTCGACGACCGCGTCCCAGCTCCCCCCGGCCAACGCCGCCAGGCCGCCCGGCGCGGTGCGGTCGCCCCGCAGGGACGTCACGCCCGCCGGCGGCTCATGGCGGCCGCGGTGGAACACCGTCACCTCCCAGCCGCGCGCGAGCGCCGCGTCCACGACGGCGCGTCCGACGAACTCCGTACCACCCAGAACCAGAAGTCTCATGCCGTGACTCTGCCCCTGACTCCCCCCGGCCGGCGAGAGGTTCCGCTGCGGGAAGAACCCCATGGACTGCCCACGGCGGTGGCGGGATGGCACGATGTCCGGACCATGACGGATCCCCGCTCGCCGATACGCACCCTGCGCGCCGCGCTCTTCGCGGCCGTATGCGTGACATTGGCCGCGGTGGGGCATTCAGTCATGTCCGCGCACGACATCCCCCCGGGTTCCCTGGTCGCCGCCTTCGCCGTGACGGGCCTCCTCGCCTGGCTCGGCGGGGCCCGCCGCCGAGGGGCGCCGGTCATCGGCATCGGCCTCCTCGCCGTACAGGGCGCCCTGCACCTGGCCTTCGGGAGCGGCGGCGCGCACCACGGGCACACGGGCATGACACCCGGACCGGCTGCCGCCCCCGGCACGACGACCGGCATGGCACCGGACGCGTCGGCCGCTTCGCCCGCGATGCTCCCGCACCCGGCGGACCCGGCCGCCATGGCCGATATGGCGGGCATGGCCGGACTGACGGCCGACCTGCCGGCGGCGCACCAGGGACTCGGCGCCAGCTCCACCGGCATGCTCGCCGCGCACCTCCTCGCCGCCGCCGTCTGCGCCCTGTGGCTGGCCCGCGGCGAAGCCGCCTTCTTCCGCCTCGCCGCCGCCGTCTGCGCCCTCGCCTTCAGCCCGCTGCGCCGGCTGCTCCTCGTCGTCCGGCTGCCCGACGCCCCGCGCCCGCCGCGCCCGTCGGCCCCCGCCGTCCGCCGTCACCACGGCGTCGTCCTCGCCCACACCCTGTCCCGGCGCGGCCCGCCCCTGTGCCCCGTACCCCGCGTCATGGCCCCCGGAGCCGTCATCTGACCTGGGGGCCGCTTCCCCCTGCAGAGAACACGACTCCTAGGACAGTCATGGCCATCGACGACCCCGTACGGGGCACGACCGACCCCGCCGAAACGACTCCCCGCCCCGCCGCCGCGCCGGGCGCCGGACCGAGATCCACGTGGAGCGCACTGCGCCCCCTGGTGCTGCGCATCCACTTCTACGCGGGCCTGCTGATAGCCCCGCTGCTGCTCGTGGCCGCCACCAGCGGCCTGCTCTACGCGCTCTCCTACCAGGCCGAGAAGATCATCTACAGCCATGAGCTGGAGGCCCCGGTCGGCGACCGGGTCCTGCCGATCTCCGCCCAGGTCGACGCCGCCCGCGCGGCGCACCCCGACGGCACGGTGACCTCCGTCTGGCCCTCCTCCGAGGACGGCGCGACCACCCGCGTCCTGATGGCCTCGCCCGAGGTCGAGGAGGGCAAGTCCCTCGCCGTCTTCGTCGACCCCTACACCGCCGAGGTACGCGGAGACCTGCCGAGCTACGGAAGCTCGGGCGCCCTGCCGCTGCGCGCCTGGCTCTCCGAGTTCCACGCCGACCTGCGGCTGGGTGAACTCGGCCGCCACTACAGCGAGATGGCCGCGAGCTGGATGTGGGTGGTGGCCCTCGGCGGGCTGCTGCTGTGGATCGGCCGCAAGCGGTCCGCCAAGCGCGCCCTGTTCCTGCCCGAGCGCGGACCCAGGTCCCGTCGCCGTACCCTCTCCTGGCACGGCGCGGTCGGCCTGTGGGCGGCCGTCGGTCTCGTCCTGCTCTCCGCCACCGGTCTGACCTGGTCCCGCTTCGCGGGCGAGAACATCGGCGCCGTCCAGGACCAGCTCGGCGGCGCCACTCCCAGCGTCTCCGCCGCGCTCGCCGGGACCGCCGGCGGCGGCGACGAGCACGCGGGCCACGGCCCGGGCCACCACCCGGCCCCCGCCCCCGAGGGGGCCGACGTCGGCATCGACAAGGCGGTCGAGTCCGCCCGGGCCACCGGGGTGTCCGGCCGGATCGCGGTGACCCTGCCGACCGAGGGCAAGGGATACGTGGTCAAGGAGACCGACACCCAGTTCCCGGTGCACCTCGACTCGGTCGCGATCGACCCGGCCGACGGCGCGGTGATGGACGAACTCCGCTTCGCCGACCACCCCGTACTGGCGAAGCTCACCCGCTTCGGCATCGACGCCCACATGGGCGTCTTCCTCGGCCTCCCCAACCAGCTGGCGCTGGCGCTGCTCATGGTCGCGCTCATCCTGCTGATCCTGTGGGGCTACCGGATGTGGTGGCTGCGCCGGCCGACCAAGGAACGGAAGCTGGGCGTCGGCCGGCCGATGCCGCGCGGCGCGTGGCGCAAGGTGCCGCCGACGATGCTGCTGCCGCTGGTGGCCGCGACGGCGGTCGTGGGCTGGTTCGTGCCGATGCTCGGCGTCAGCCTGCTGGCCTTCCTGGTGGTGGACGTGGCGCTCTCCCTGGTGGCGCGCCGCAGGACACGACGCGCCGCCTGAGATCACGGTCCGGGCCTGCCCGTCAGGCCCCGCCGGCCGCGGCCACCGGGTTCCCGGGAAGGCCCGGCGGGCGGGGCCTGACGGGCGCCGCTCAGGGCGCGTACTTGTAGCCGACCCGCCGCACGGTCTGGATCGAGTGGCGGTGCTCGGCGCCCAGCTTGCGCCGCAGCCGGGCCACGTGCACGTCCACGGTCCGGCCGTCGCCGACATGGCCGTACCCCCAGACGGTCGTCACCAACTGGTCGCGCGTGTGCACCCGGTGGGGGTGCGCGACGAGATGGGACAGCAGCTCGAACTCGAGGTACGTCAGATCCAGCGGCCGCCCGTCGACCAGGGCGGTGCGCTGGGTGCTGTCGATGGTGACCGGGCCCCGCTCGGCGGTCGCCACCTCCTCGGGCACGTCCGCGACACCCAGGAGGCCCGGCGTCTGCGGGTCCTGCTCGGCCGGTACGAGCACCAGGTACCCGATCATCGGCGGCTGGCCGGGCAGGGTGGGCAGGGTGTGGGCGGGGGCCGGGAGCCAGGTGGCGCCGGGCGGCAGGAAGCCGGCGACGTCGACCACCTCGTCCCGGCCGACGGCCCGCAGGCGGTGCCGTCCCGACGTCGCGGGCTTCGGGAGGGGAGGGGTGGTGACGGTGGAGACGGTACGGGTGTTCGCCATGATGGGCTCAGCTCTTTCGCGCGGAAGGAACGAACGGACGGAAGGACGTACGTACGTCGTGCGCGGCGGCCGAAGACCTGTCCGCAAGCCTGATCGGGCAGTGGGGAGGCTTTAGAGGGCCGGCGCGTTCATCGCGCGGCAACACACCCGGTCGAAGTCGTGGTGCTGACGGGACGGCCAGAACGGCTCGAGGTCGCTGCGACCTGTCGCGGTGTTCCAGAGAATGGCCATGGCCCTATTCAACCAGACGCGGGCGGGCGGCAGCAGAGCCTGTCACGGTCCGAACGGCCGCCAGGCACCTCGCGGGCGGCCGGCCCGCGCGGCTGCCCGGCCGGGCGCCGGTCCCTCACGGCCGGTCAGGGCAGGCGGCGCGCCCCGGTGCTCCGGCGCTCCGCCCGGCCTTCCCACCACGCGCGCAGCCGCCGCTCCAACGGCCGCTCCACCGCGTGGTGCAGGGCGGCGGCCGCGGCGAGCGAGACCAGCAGCAGCGGCACGTACCAGCGCAGGTTCGTCCAGGCGACCGGCTGGAGGCCGTAGACGTCGCGCAGCGCGTAGACGAATGTCGCGTGGACCAGGTAGAAGGCGAACGACCACTCGCCGAGCCGGACCAGTGGACGGGTGCGCAGCAGGGAACGGCGCCCCGTCACATCGCTCCAGGCGATCGCCGCGATCATCGCGGTGCACGCAACGATGATCCACTCGGCCGTGGTGACCCGGGTGAGATCCGCCACCCCGCGCAGGACCGGGCTGTCGAAGGAGTGCTCCCGGCTCCGGAGCAGCCAGGCGATCAGCGCGGCCGACCCCAGGTAGCACCAGAGCGGCCGCAGCCGCACCCGCCATCCGGCGAGCATGGCGCGGGCGATGCCGATGCCGATCACGAACTCGCTCAGACGCACCACCGGGTGCGGCACGTCCCCGAGCCAGGAGTCCGGCCACCGCCAGGCGGCGAGCCGGTACAGGAAGGCCGCGGCGAAGGTGAGGACCGTGAGGACCAGCGCCCCGCGCGCCTTCACCCGGCCGAACAGCCGGTGCAGCGCCGGATGGAGCGCGTAGAAGAAGAACTCGCACGTCAGGGTCCACGCCGCCGGGTTCCCGGAGAAGGTGATCGCGGGATCGAGCGACCAGCCCTGGAGCAGGACGACGGACAGCAGCAGGACCCCGGCGGCGACCGGCTTCACCCACCACTCGGCCGGGTCGGGGGTGAAGCTGTAGAAGACCGGCACGGCCAGCAGCAGCGCGACGACGTGCGAGGGGTAGATGCGCGCCACGCGCCGCCAGTAGAACGTGGGCGCGGTGACACCGGGCCGGGCGGACCAGGTCAGTACGAAACCGGACAGGACGAAGAAGAGGGTGACCCCGTACGTGCCGAACGCGAGGGTCTCGTGGATCGGCAACGGCGCCAGATTGCTCATATGGTGCGCGAAGACGGCAAAAGCTGCCCACCAGCGCAGACCGGTCAGTGAGTCCAGCCGGGGAGCCCGCTCGGCCACCGTCCGCGGCTGCTCCGGCACCGTGGTGGTGCCGATGGACGCCGACGTCAGCGGCTGGGTCATACGGAGCCTCTTCGTACCTGCGGGTCAACGACCCCGCAGAGTGTAGGCGGGTATGCGACAGGGGCGCCCGCCGGGTCGGGCGGGCGCCCCTGTCGTACGTACGGTGCCGAGGGATCAGACCTGGCCGGCCTTCTCCAGCGCGGAGCAGCAGGTGTCCACCAGCAGACGGGTCACCACGTACGGGTCCACGTTGGCGTTCGGGCGGCGGTCCTCGATGTAGCCCTTGCGGTCCTGCTCGACCTGCCACGGGATGCGGACCGAGGCGCCGCGGTCGGAGACGCCGTAGCTGTACTCGTTCCACGGGGCCGTCTCGTGCAGACCGGTCAGGCGGTCGTCGATGCCCGCGCCGTAGTTCTTGACGTGGTCGAGCGGCTTGGAGCCCTCGCCGAGCGACTCGCACGCGGTGATGATCGGGTCGTACCCCTCGCGCATCGCCTTGGTGGAGAAGTTGGTGTGCGCGCCCGCGCCGTTCCAGTCGCCCTTGACCGGCTTCGGGTCGAGGGTGGCGGAGACCTTGAAGTCCTCGGCGGTGCGGTAGAGCAGCCAGCGCGCCACCCACAGCTGGTCGGAGACCTCCAGCGGGGCCAGCGGACCGACCTGGAACTCCCACTGGCCGGGCATGACCTCGGCGTTGATGCCGGAGATGCCCAGACCCGCCTTGAGGCAGTTCTCCAGGTGGGCCTCGACGATGTCGCGGCCGAAGATCTCGTCGGCGCCGACACCGCAGTAGTAGCCGCCCTGCGGGGCGGGGAAGCCGCCGGCCGGGAAGCCCAGCGGGCGCTCACCGTCGAAGAAGGTGTACTCCTGCTCGATGCCGAAGATCGGCTCCTGGTCGGCGAACCTGCCCGCGACCTCGGCCAGCGCGGCACGCGTGTTGGACTCGTGCGGCGTCATGTCCGTGTTGAGCACCTCGCACAGGACGAGGATGTCGTCGCCGCCGCGGACCGGGTCCGGGCAGGAGAAGACCGGCTTGAGCACGCGGTCCGACGCGTGACCCTTGGCCTGGTTCGTGCTGGACCCGTCGAAGCCCCAGATGGGGAGCTCGTCGACACCGGTGGCCGATCCGGTCATGATCTTCGTCTTGGAACGAAGCTTGGCGGTCGGCTCGGTGCCGTCGATCCAGATGTACTCAGCCTTGAACGTCACGGGGCCTCATCCTTTGCGGGTGCAGCGGTATGTCGCGCAGCTTCGCAACAGGGGATTTCCCATCCGTTGCCCGTTTGTGAACCCCGTGTTACTCAGGTTTCCTGTGTTTTCGGGCCCCGCTGTGCGGCGGGGGGCGCGCCCCACCGGGTGAGGAAGGCCACAGGCTCGCCGGGGCGTCGTATACGGCGCCCGTGCCCGTGCCCACCGGCTCCCGGGCGCGCCCTTACGGCGGACGGCCCCCGCCCCCGTACGGCCCCGCGGCCCCCGCCGCCGCCCTTCCGGCCGCTCTCTCCCCACCCGCCGCGGCTCGTCCGCCCGCCCTCTCCCGCGTGCCGCGACGACGCGACGGCGGGCAGACTGGCGGGCATGACGAAGCCCCGCATAGGACTCCTCGGCACCGGCCCCTGGGCCGACCGCACCCACGCCCCCGCCCTCGCCGGCCACCCCGGTGTCGACTTCAGCGGTGTGTGGGGCCGACGGCCCGAGGCGGCGGCCGCGCTCGCCGCCGCCCACGGGACCAGGGCGTACGACGACGTGGACGCCCTGTTCGAGGCGAGCGACGCCGTCGCCTTCGCGCTCCCTCCCGATGTCCAGGCGCCGCTGGCCGCGCGCGCGGCCGCCGCCGGCTGCCACCTGCTGCTGGACAAACCGGTCGCGACGCGGGTGACCCTCGCCCGTGAGACGGCCCTCGCGGCCGAGAAGGCCGGCGTCGCCTCTGTCGTCTTCTGCACGCTGCGGTTCGCCGAGCGCACCGCCCCGTGGATCGAGGAGCAGACGGCCCTCGGCGGCTGGTACCTGGCCCAGGCCCACTGGCTGGGCGCGCTGTTCTCGCCCGGATCCACCAGCGCCTACGCGGCCTCGCCCTGGCGCAGGGAGAAGGGCGGCCTGTGGGACGTGGGCCCGCACGTGCTCTCGGTCCTGCTGCCCGTCCTGGGGGAGGTGACCGGGACGACCGCCGTGGCGGGCCCCGCGGACTCCCGGCACCTCCTGCTGCGGCACGCGTCGGGCGCGGGCAGCTCGACGACGCTGAGCCTCGGCGCGCCGGCGCGGGCGGCGGACGCGGGCATCACGCTCTTCGGGGACCACGGGCGGGCGGTCATGCCGTCGTGGGCCGACGCCGTCGGTTCGTTCGGCGCGGCCGTGGACGCCCTCCTGGAGTCGGCGCGCAGCGGGGTCGCGCACCCCTGCGACGCACGGTTCGGGCTGCGGGTGACGGAGATCCTGGCGGACGCGGAGGCGCGGCTGGTGGGGGGACCGGTGTGACCGCGCCTCGGCGTCCCGCCGTCAGCCGACGCGCTCGATCCGCGCCTTGCGGATCAGGAACTTCCCGGGCTCGCGGACCTGCTCGAACGCCGCGTCGTTGAGCAGCGCGCAGCTGCCGGAGACCGAGGTGACCTCGACGGTCGTGGACTTGGCGTTGTCCAGGTTGGTCACCTTCAGCTTGGTGCCGACCGGGAACTGGTTGCTGGAGGCGGCCGGGGCACCGCCCTCGCCGGACAGCGTCACGGTGGACCCGGCGCAGACGACCTCGCCGGCGGGCGGCTGTGCCTGGGCCGGGGGCTGCGCCTGGGCCGGGGGCTGCGCCTGGGCGGGCGGCTGTCCTTGCGCGGGCGGCTTGGCGGCCGCGCCGCCCGCGCCCGCCCCGGCGCCCTGGTCCTGGCCGCCCGCTCCGGCACCGGCTCCCGCGCCCACCTCGCAGCCCGCGGCCTGCTGCTGACGCCTGATCTGCTCGATCACCGCGAGCCGGTTGGCGATCCGGGCCTCCGACTGGGCGTCCGGATTGGCCCGCTGCCCGGCGATGAACTGCTCGTTGTTGCTCACCGCGGTGGCCAGCCCGTCACAGGCCACCGACGCCTGGCTGGTGCCGGTCATCACGACCGCCGTACCGCCCGCCAGCGCCACGGCGCCGACGAGCAGGGCGAGCTTCTTCTTGCCGCTGAGGGTTTTCTTGCGAGACACGTGGGGGGGCTCCTGTCCCCGGCCGCCCCGCGGTCGGCGGGGGCCGGATCGGTTCCGTGTGCCCCTACGTACGAGTAACGAGCCCGTTCTGCTCAACCGGGCTCTCGGCAAAGGCGATTCGGGCCGCCTCCCGGACGGGGACCGCCGCACGGCACCGCTCGGGCAGCGGCCGGGGGCGGCCCGGTCAGGAACGGCCGGGGAAGACCGGGGACGGCCCGGTCAGGAACGGCCGAGCGCGTCGCGGACCGCCTCGTCCGTCCGGGCCACCACCGCCGAACCGTCGTCGGCCGTGATGATCGGACGCTGGATCAGCTTCGGGTGCTCCGCCAGCGCCGCGATCCAGCGCTCGCGTGCCTCCGCGTCGCGCGGCCAGTCCTTCAGCCCGAGCTCCTTCGCGTCGGCCTCCTGGGTACGGGTGATCTCCCACGGCTCAAGACCGAGCCGGCCCAGCACCTCGCGGATCTCGGCCACGGAGGGCACGTCCTCCAGATAGCGGCGGACGGTGTAGTCCGCCCCCTCCTCGTCGAGCAGGTGCAGCGCGCCACGGCACTTGGAACAGGCGGGGTTGATCCAGATCTCCATGCCCTCACGGTACCCGGCAAACCCGTGCTGGCCAGGGCCGATTGTCAGTGGTGGGCAGTAAAATCGAGGTAGTTCGTGAGGGCCCGGGGGAGGGCCCCACCACCGCGTACCAGGAGGTCGCAGATGGCTGTTGCCGCAATCACGACGCCGCCCCTCGAAGCCTGGAAGCCCGTGCAGAAGAAGCCACTGCCGGCGGGTCTGCCCCGCGAGTGGTACGTGTCGCACAACCGCCGCCTGAAGGCCATGCGGCTGACCATCGCCCTGCTCGACTCGGGCGTCTACCACCCGTCGGAGGCCGGCGACGAGAGGATACGGGCGACGGCACAGCACGTCGGCATCCATCCGCCGTCCGCCACCACCTGCCGGATGGTGCGCGCCCTGATCCGCAAGGGCCGCTGAGGCCCGCGCCCGTCCCGGTCCGCCCGGCAGCCCGTTCAGCCGTTCCGCCCGCCCGCCCGGTCGTTCCGTGTGCGGGCGGGCGCCACTGCCGGAGGGGCCCCGGCGGCCGCTCAGGGCGTGCCCGCACCCGGTGCCCCCAACACCGCCTCGATGTACGCCTCCAGCCGGGCGGCCAGCAGTTCGGGGGTCAGATCCGTGCGGCCCAGCTCCCGCCAGGGGCCCGCGACCTTCTCCGCGTCCGGAGCGAAGGCCAGCGCGTCCAGCAGCCGCCAGTACAGCCGCGCCCCCGGATCGGCCGACAGCACGCCGCCGTGCGCGACATAGCGCTCGCCGAACCGCAGCCCGCACTCCACCCCGTACAGCAGCGCCAGCGCGGTCGAGCAGTGCGCCACATCGAGGTCGGCGGGCCCCCAAGAGGTCTCGACCCAGTCGACGACCCCGCTGATCCGCAGCCCCCCACCGCTGCCCGCCCGTGTGCCCGCGCCCGTGCCGGTATCCGCCGCGTCCGAGCCCGACGCCTGGAACAGCACATTGCCCGGGTGGAAGTCCCGGTGCAGGAAGCACCCTTCGTACGAGGGGGCCGGCCGGCCGATCACCCGCACCGCCCGCGCCCACAGCTCCGGCCGCCCGGTGTCCCGTGGCACCCGCACCCGCTCCGGCGACGTCCACGCCTGGTACGGCCGCGGACGGGCCCCCTCCGCCACCGTCACGGCGTGGATGCCGACCAGCTGCCGGGCCAGCAGCTCGACGCGCGTGTCCACGTCCTCCGTGTCCACCCGCACGCTCCCGGGCAGCAGGGACATCAACAGCGACGGATCGTCGCAGTGCTCACCGGCGGCGTCGACGCCCAGGCACGTGGCGGCCGGAACGTCCGTACCGGCCAGCAGGTCCAGGACCGCCGCCTCGCGGGCGAGCAGGCCCGGCGCGTGCCGGCGGTAGAAGGGCTTGACGAACGACCGCAGCACCACCTCACGCTCCCCGCCCTTCTCTTCGACCCGCAGCCGCCGCATCTGGGACGTCCAGCCGCCACGCAGACGCCCCGCCTCCCGGGCCTGTCCGCCCGACGCGAGCTGCTTCGCCACCCAGCCGGGCGTCCGCGACGGCGCCAGCACCGTGTCGACGAACCGCCGCCGGTCCTCCGCCTCGTCCCGGAACCACAGGCCCAGCCGGTGGCCGGCCCGCTCCAGCGGCAACCGCCGGTAGTGCGAGCGGACGGAGAGCGCGTCCTCGACGGCCTCGGTGACGGCGGGCGGGATCACCTCGTCCGTCCCGGGCACCACGAGCACCGCCACGCCCTCGAACTCCCGCAAGGCGTCGAGCGCTCCGGACCGCCGCCAGCTGCCGGGCTCACGGATGATCCCGGTGAAGCCGTCCCCGAACCGGACGGGCCAGGCCTCCCGCGCGTACACGGCCGGAGCGCACAGCGCGAGGGCGACGACCCGCCCGCCGTAGTGCCGGGCCAGATCGGCGACCGTCTGGCCGCTCATGCTGAACCCGACCAGAGTCAACGGGTCCTGGGCAGGCACCAGCCGGTCGATCACCTCACGGGCCTGCGCGAACCGCCGCTCCAGGCTCGACTCCCGCAGCTCACCGGTGCTTGTGCCGTGCCCGGAGAAGTCCATCGCCAACACCCGGCACCCACGGGCGGCGAACTCGTCGACCAGCGGAAGAAGCCGCTCCATGCTGCCGTTCCCGGCCCCGTGCAGCACCACGACCGTGGCCGGGGCGTCCTCGCCGGGGTCCCGGAGCACATGACCGAGCCACTCACCGTCGCAGGCGATCAGATCCATGGTCGCCTTTCTACCCGACCGGAGACGCTGGGACCGCTGCGCACTCCACACCCCGATGCGCCACCGCACGGTGCCTCGGCGCGGAGGGGACCGGCGACGGCCGGCTGTCGCTCAAGCCGCGGGCCGCGCGTGACTGTTCGTCCGATGCCCTGCCTCGCGGACGAGGGGCGGCCCGAGGCGCTGATGCCGCGCGGCCAGGAGAACGAGGGTGCGAAGCCGACAAGGGCCGCCACCCCGGTCATGGGGTAGCGGCCCTCGTGGCGCGGACGCCGTCACCTAGGAGAAGCGACCGGGCGGCGCGCACATGACGCGCACGGAGGGGGAAGGCAAGCGGTGTGCAGGACTTCCGCCCGGGGCGCCCGGCCCCGATTCCTAGATGTCGAAGTAGAGCTCGAACTCGTGCGGGTGCGGACGCAGCTGGATCGGCGCGATCTCGTTCGTGCGCTTGTAGTCGATCCACGTCTCGATCAGGTCCGGGGTGAAGACACCGCCGGCCTGGAGGTACTCGTTGTCCGCCTCCAGCGCGTCGAGGACGGCCGGGAGGGAGGTCGGGACCTGCTGGACGTTCGCGTGCTCCTCGGGAGCCAGCTCGTAGAGGTCCTTGTCGATCGGCTCGGCCGGCTCGATCTTGTTCTTGATGCCGTCCAGGCCCGCGAGCAGCAGCGCGGAGAACGCCAGGTACGGGTTGGAGGACGGGTCCGGGGCGCGGAACTCGACGCGCTTGGCCTTCGGGTTCGAGCCCGTGATCGGGATACGCATGGCCGCCGAGCGGTTGCGCTGCGAGTAGACCATGTTGACCGGGGCCTCGAAGCCGGGGACCAGGCGGTGGTAGGAGTTCACCGTCGGGTTCGTGAAGGCCAGCAGCGACGGGGCGTGCTTCAGGATGCCGCCGATGTAGAAGCGGGCGGTGTCCGACAGGCCGGCGTAACCCTGCTCGTCGTAGAAGAGCGGGTCGCCGCCCGACCACAGGGACTGGTGGACGTGCATGCCCGAGCCGTTGTCGCCGAAGATCGGCTTCGGCATGAAGGTCGCGGTCTTGCCGTTGCGCCAGGCGACGTTCTTCACGATGTACTTGAAGAGCATCAGGTCGTCGGCCGCGGCGAGCAGCGTGTTGAACTTGTAGTTGATCTCGGCCTGGCCGGCGGTGCCGACCTCGTGGTGCTGGCGCTCGACCTGCAGGCCGGCGGCCTCCAGCTCCAGGGAGATCTCGGCGCGCAGGTCGGCGAAGTGGTCGACCGGCGGGGCCGGGAAGTATCCGCCCTTGTAGCGGACCTTGTAACCGCGGTTGTCCTCGACCGCACCGGTGTTCCAGGCGCCGGCCTCGGAGTCGATGTGGTAGAAGCCCTCGTTCGCGGCGGTGTTGAAGCGCACGGAGTCGAAGACGTAGAACTCGGCCTCGGGGCCGAAGTACGCGGTGTCCGCGATGCCGGTGGAGGCGAGGTAGGCCTCCGCCTTCTTGGCGATGTTGCGCGGGTCGCGGCTGTACTGCTCGCCCGTGATCGGGTCGTGGATGAAGAAGTTGATGTTCAGCGTCTTGTCGCGGCGGAACGGGTCCAGCCGGGCGGTCGACAGGTCGGCGCGCAGTGCCATGTCCGACTCGTGGATGGCCTGGAACCCGCGGATCGACGAACCGTCGAAGGCGAGCTCCTCGGACGGGTCGAACGCCGTCGCCGGGATGGTGAAGTGCTGCATCACTCCCGGAAGGTCACAGAACCGGACGTCGACCATCTTGACGTCGTTGTCCTTGATGAACTTCTTGGCCTCGTCGGCGTTCTGGAACATCCAACTCCTCCTACTCCCACCCGGGGGAGGGGCGGGCTTGCAGCTCGGTCGTGCGGCCAGTGCGGTGGCACACGCTGGACCTGACGATAGGCACGCGTGATTTCTCAAGCATGACCCATTTGTTTCACCCAAGTTAACCGGCCCGGCCGTGAGCGTGCTGTCACGGAGAGCACATGGACCCGGGCCGAAGTGATCGAAAGCGGGCACAGTACCGTGGTCGGGTGGACAACAGGGAAGCAATCGGATCGTGGCTCTCCGGGCCCCGCGCGGCCGCCGAGGAGATGGGGGCCGACTTCGGCTACCGGGGTGAACGGCTCGGTCTGCCCCAGGAGGGGCCGGGTTCCATCGCCCCGCTGGGACGGCGCTTCGGGGCCCTGTTCCTCGACTGGTTCCTGTGCCTGCTGATCGCATACGGCCTGATCGCAGGGGGTGACCAGGCAGCGGCGGGCAACTGGGCGCCCGCCGTCCTGTTCGTCCTGAGCGTGCTCACCGTCGGTACGGTCGGCAGTACGCCCGGCAAGCGGCTGCTCGGTCTGCGGGTGATCGCCCTCGACGGCGGCCGGCTGGGCCTGGGACGGGTCCTGGTCCGCAGCGCGCTGCTGTGCCTGGCCGTCCCCGCGTTGATCTGGGACCGCGACGGCCGCGGACTGCACGACCGCCTCTCGGGCGCCGTGCAGGTGCGGATCTAGGTTCTTCCCGCCGGATCCGGCAGCGGCCCCCGCGCCCCGGCCGTGGGCCTGCGGACACATACGAAGGCCGCCTGTGGGCCTGCGGACGCGCAGGAAGGCCGCCCGTGGGCACCTGCGGACACACATGAAGGAGGGGCGCCCCGGTCCGACCGGGGCGCCCCTCCTTCATCTGTCTCCCTCAAGGCGCCGTACGCGCCGGTGAAGGCGTCAGCGCATCTTTCCGCCTCGCGGCATCCGCATGCCCTTGGGCATCGGGCCCTTCGGCAGGGGCATGTTGCTCATGAGGTCGCCCATCGCCCGCAGCCGGTCGTTGGCCGCGGTCACCTGCGGGCCGGAGAGCACCCGAGGCATCTTGAGCATGGTGGTGCGGACCTTCTTCAGCGGCACCTGGCCCTCGCCGTTGCCGACGATGATGTCGTGGACCGGGACGTCCACGACGATCCGGGCCATCTTCCTCTTCTCGGCCGCCAGCAGGGTCTTGAGCCGGTTCGGGTTGCCCTCGGCCACCAGTACGATGCCGGCCTTGCCGACCGCCCGGTGGATCACGTCCTGGTTGCGGTTCATCGCCACCGCGGGGGTGGTCGACCAGCCGCGTCCCACGTTCTGCAGGACGGCGGCCGCCGCGCCCGGCTGGCCCTCCATCTGCCCGAAGGCGGCCCGCTCGGCGCGGCGTCCGAAGACGATCGCCATCGCGAGGAACGCCAGGACAAAGCCCAGGATGCCCAGATAGACGGGGTACCCGATCAGGAAGCCGATCGCGAGGAGGGCGCCGAAGACGACGATGCCCACGCCCGCGACGACGAGACCGACCTTCGGATCGGCCTTTCGGGTCATCTTGTACGTCAGAGCGATCTGCTTCAGTCGCCCGGGGTTCGCAGCAGCGTCAGCGCTGTCTGAGTTTGCCTTCCTCGCCATGCTGTGAAGTTTACGTGGCCTGGGAAGTGCGGCCAGCCACGGCCTCCAGAACATGCTGCGCCTCGACCCTGTCCTTGGCCCGGCGCCGGTCCTCCAGGACGGAGGTCCAGGCGTTCCGGCGGGCCGTGCGCTGGCCGCCGCCCAGGAGCAGCGCCTCCACGGCGCGCAGGGCGTCGGTGACGGACGGGATGGCGGTGGCGCGTACCTGCTGAGTCGCGGCCTGCATGGCGGAGCTCTCCCCTCGGGGCGGGTTCGGCGGGCGTGAGCCGGGACGGGCGGACGTGTGCGTCTCACGCGCGGAGGAATGTGCGGTGCGTAAAGCCAGGGTCACTGATCGGTGTTACCAGTGCATGACCGACCGGTCAAACCCGGATGAAGGCTTCACCGGGGGCCCGGAAACGCCGACGCGGCCCGCGAACCCTCCCCACCTGCGGGGAAGGCGCGGACCGCGTCCATTCCGGCGATACTCACCGGTAGTCTCTTGTGCGCAGATTCACACAGAGCCCGGATCCCCGAGGGGTCCGGGGTTCACGCCACAGCCTGGCCGCGCCGTTCCATGGCCTGCTGGAACAGCCGGCCGGCCCGGTACGACGAGCGGACCAGCGGCCCCGACATCACACCGGAGAAGCCGATCTCGTCGGCCTCCTCCTTGAGCTCCACGAACTCCTGCGGCTTCACCCAGCGCTCCACCGGGTGGTGGCGCACCGACGGGCGCAGGTACTGCGTGATCGTGATGAGCTCGCAACCCGCGTCGTGCAGGTGCTGGAGCGCCTCGCTGACCTCCTCGCGGGTCTCGCCCATGCCGAGGATCAGGTTCGACTTGGTCACCAGGCCGGCCTCGCGGGCCTTGGTGATGACCTCCAGCGAGCGCTCGTAACGGAACCCGGGACGGATGCGCTTGAAGATCCGCGGCACCGTCTCGACGTTGTGCGCCAGTACCTCGGGACGGGACGAGAAGACCTCGGCCAGCTGCTCCGGCACCGCGTTGAAGTCCGGGATCAGCAGCTCGACCTTGGTGTGGCCGGTCTCGCGCTCCGCGGTCATCGCGTGGATCTGCCGCACGGTCTCGGCGTACAGCCACGCGCCGCCGTCCTCCAGGTCGTCGCGCGCGACGCCGGTGATGGTGGCGTAGTTCAGGTCCATCGTGACGACGGACTCACCCACGCGCCGCGGCTCGTCCCGGTCCAGCGCCTGCGGCTTGCCCGTGTCGATCTGGCAGAAGTCGCACCGTCGGGTGCACTGGTCACCGCCGATGAGGAAGGTCGCCTCGCGGTCCTCCCAGCACTCGAAGATGTTGGGGCAGCCCGCCTCCTGGCAGACCGTGTGCAGGCCCTCGCTCTTCACGAGCTTCTGCAGCTGGTTGTACTCCGGACCCATCTTCGCCCGGGTCTTGATCCACTCGGGCTTGCGCTCGATGGGGGTCTGGCTGTTCCGGACCTCCAGGCGCAGCATCTTGCGTCCGTCGGGTGCGACTGCGGACACGTCTGGCTCCTACAGCTTCGATTCTTCGGCGAACACCAGGGTACGCCCGATAAAAGTGATGGCCTTACGTTTGGCCAACCTCTGGCCAGAGGGGCCCATTCCCCGGACGCCTAGGCGGTGGCCCTCTCGACCTCGCGGGGCCGGGGCTCCGCGTTCTCCAGCACGTCCCGCAGATGCCTCTCGACCACCGGGACGACCTCCGCGATGGTCACGTCGCGGCCCAGCTCGTTGGCGAGCGACGTCACGCCCGCGTCCCGGATCCCGCACGGCACGATCCGGTCGAACCAGGTGTTGTCGGGGTTCACGTTCAGCGAGAAGCCGTGCATCGTGACGCCCTTGGCGACCCGGATGCCGATCGCCGCGAGCTTGCGGTCCTCGCCGCGCTGGCCCGCGTTGGACGGGGCGTACTCGGGGCCGCTCAGCCGCGGGTCGAACTCCTCGTCGTGCAGCCGCGGGTCGAAGTCCAGCGACAGGCCGCCCAGCGCGGGGCGCCGCTCCAGCGGGTCGCCCAGCACCCACACGCCGCTGCGGCCCTCGACGCGGGTCGTCTCCAGGCCGAACTCCGCGGCCGTGCGGATCAGCGCGTCCTCCAGGCGGCGGACGTGTGCCACGACATCCACGGGGCGCGGCAGCTGGAGGATCGGGTAGCCCACGAGCTGACCCGGGCCGTGCCAGGTGATCTTGCCGCCGCGGTCCACGTCCACGACCGGCGTCCCGTCCAGGGGGCGCTCGTTCGGCTCGGTGCGCCGCCCCGCCGTGTAGACCGGCGGGTGCTCCAGCAGCAGGCAGGTGTCGGGGACCTCGTCCGCGAAGCGGGCGGCGTGGACCTCGCGCTGCTTGTCCCACGCCTCCTGGTACTCGACCGCTTCCTCGCCGAACCCCAGATGGACGAATCGCAGCTCGCTCACGGCAACGCCTCCTAGAACCTTCACCCTGCACTCATCACGCCCCACGCCACTGTACGGCGGCGGCGGGGACCCCCGGCGGGCAGGTGCGGCCCGTCAGCGCTGCCCGTAATCCTCACACGATCGGATGAATGTGGGGCGAAGCTGGCGGTACGGGCGTCACGGGAGGCTAAATTCGCGCCGATAATCGCGCCGATCCGAGGGGCTGCAACCCGGCCCGGAAGGCAGGAGACCGCACCGCTGATGACGGATCGACCCCCGCAGCGCAACCCCAACCGCCAGCTCGCAGCGCTGATCGCCGAGGCCGGATTCTCCAACGCAGGACTCGCCAGACGGGTGGACCAGCTGGGGCTCGAACACGGACTGGACCTTCGGTACGACAAGACCTCGGTGACCCGCTGGCTGCGCGGCCAGCAGCCGCGCGGAACCACTCCCGCGCTGATCGCCGAAGTCTTCACCCGGCGTCTGGGCCGACGGCTGTCCGCCCAGGACCTGGGGCTCGACGCCTGCGCCCCCGTGTACGCGGGCCTGGAGTTCGCGGCCTCGCCCGAGGAGGCGGTCGACATCGTCGGCGGGCTCTGGCGCAAGGACTCCGGCAGCCACGCCGAACTCCGCAAGATCGCCTTCACCCCGGCCGGCCTGGTCGTGCCCAGCCGCGACTGGCTGATCGGCCGGGCCGACGAACGGGTGGCGCGCGGCGAGCCGCCGCAGAGCGGCCCACGCGTCCCGCTCCAGGGCCGTGCCTCCGTACCCCGCCAGCGCACCACCGACCGCGGGCCAGGGCAGCGGGTGTCCAGCGGCGACATCGCGGCGCTCCGCTCGGTCGGAGAGCTGTTCCGCACCCTCGACCACGCCTACGGCGGAGGCCACGCCCGCCAGGCCCTCGTCCGCTACCTGGAGCACGAGGCCGAGCCGATGCTGCGCGGCACCTACGGCGAGAGCGTCGGCCGGAGGCTGTTCGCCGCGGCCGCCGATCTGACCCGGCTGGCCGGATGGACGTCGTACGACATCGCCGCGCACGGTCTCGCCCAGCGGTACTTCGTCCAGGCGCTGCGGCTCGCCCAGGCGGCCGGCGACCGGGCCTACGGCTCGTACGTCCTGATCACCATGAGTCGCCAGGCCGTCTACCTCGGCCACGGACGGGAGGCGGTGCAGCTCGCGCGGGTGGCCCAGCAGGGCGTCGGCTCCGCGGCGCCACCCGTCGTCCAGGCCCTGCTGCACGCCGTCGAGGCCCGGGGGCACGGCGTCCTCCAGGAGGTCCGGGCGTGCACCGCCTCGCTCGTACGGGCCGAGCGCGCCCTGGACGCGGCCCGGCCCGCCGACGACGTGCCGCACTGGGCGCGCCACTTCGACGAGGCCCAGCTGGCCGCCGACTTCGGCCACTGCCACCGGGACCTCCAGCAGTACCGGGCCGCCGCGCAGCACGCCGAGCGCTCGCTCCAGCTGCGCGCGCCCGCCTATGCGCGCAGCCGGCTCTTCTGCCGGGTCGTGCTCGCCTGCGCCCGACTCGGCCTGGGCGAGCTGGACCAGGCGTGCGCGCTGGGCGCCGAGGCGGCCCAGCAGGCGGCGGAGATGCGCTCGGCGCGAGCCGTCGAGTACGTGCGGGACTTCGAGCGGCGCCTGGAGCCCTACCGGGACGCGACGGCGGTACGGAACTACCGCGACCGGGTGGGCGCGATCGGTTAGGGCCTCCCGTCCGGATCCTGCCGGCCCGTGTGCCGGATCACGCACACCGGTCCCGGCCGATCCGGACGGAGGGCCCGGGCGGCCTCCCGGGCCCCGCGCCCGTCCGACGGGAAGGATGGCTCAGGCGGCCGCCGGAAGCGGGCGGACCGCCCCGTAGCCGGGCTGGACGCCGAAGTCCCGCAGCACCGCGTGCCCGGCCCGGCGGCCGGAGTAGAGCGCACCCTGGACGGTGCTGGTGTCGCGGTGGTCCCCGCACACGTACAGTCCCGCCAGCAGCCGCACCGGCCGCCGCAGATCGTGCGGAGGGGCCATCGCGGGCACCGCCTCGGGGTCGTGGTGGACGGCGAGCAGCTCCCAGTCGTCGGTGCCCGTGCCGTACAGCGCGGCCAGCTGCCTCCTGGCCCGCCGGTCCAGGTCGTCCGGCGGTGTGCCGAGCACCGTCGAACTGATCAGTACGCGGCCGTGCGGAGCGCGCGAGCGGTCCACCTCGCTCATCACCGCGGTGTGCGACACCGGACCCGACCGGTCGGCGTCCAGCAGCAGCGCCGGGCCCGCCGGCGGGGGCTCGGGAGCGGTGTGGTGCAGGACCGTCACCGGGTGGAACCCGGGTACGCGCAGTCCGGGCAGGAGCCCGGCGGCGGCCCGGGCGCCGGTCGCCACGATCACGGAGCGGCAGCCCACCTCCCCGTGCTCGGCGGTCACCACCCGGGTGACGGACACGTCCGTCACCCGTACACCGGTCCTCACCGTGCCGGGCGGCAGGGCGGCCGCCAGCCGCTCGGGCAGGGTGGCGGCGCCACCCGCGGGTACGCACATCCGGCCCCGCGCGTAGCCCCGCAGCGCGAGGTCGGCGCACCGGCTGGACGTGGTGAGGTCGGGGTCGCAGAGCAGCGCCGACAGCAGCGGGCGCAGGAACCGGGTGACGGTCCTGGCCGGCAGCCCGCGCACCGGGAGGGCCTCCATCGCCGGGCGCTCCGGGCGGGCCAGCAGCCGCGAGGTGGGGGTGCCCGCCAGCCGGGCCAGCGTGGCCCCGAGCCGTGCCTGGTCGAGCGGATGAGGGGCGCTCGCCAGGGCGCGCGCCCGGGTGAATGCTCCCCCCACGCCCCGGGGGCCGTGCGGGGCCCCCCTGCGCACCCCGGCCTCGCCGCCGCGGTGCAGCCGCCCGTCGCTGTGCACGAGGACTCCCGGCCGGAACAACCGCAGACCGGTGCCGTCGAGGCCGGGGGTGCGGCGGAGCTCCGGATACGAGGTGTTGAGCAACTGGCCGATGCGGTCGAGCCGGAAGCCGTCGATGTGTTCGGTGGCCATCCGGCCGCCGACGTGCGGGGCGGCTTCCAGGACGCTGACCGTCACTCCTGCGCTGATCAGCTGGTGAGCCGCGGACAGTCCCGCTATCCCGGCTCCGACGATGACGACGTCCGCGTGATGTGCGGTGCTGAGCACGTGTCCCTCCCCGAGGTGGCGGTGTCGGTGCGTGGGGCTCATGCCCTCAACTGGCCGTGGGAATACCCGAGTTCGGGCCGACCTTAGGGCGCTGGCCCGGACGGCGGGAGTCGCGCGCGCAGGGGGTCACCGATGCACGGGGTCGCACGGCCGTGAGCTCTGCCCACGCCTGCCCCTGCCCCGGTCCGCGCAACGCAGTCCCCGGTCCGCCGGGACCGGTGGCCCGGGCCCGGGCGCCCCGGTGCGCGCCGTCCGGGCGGTGGAACGCACCGGCCTCCCCGGTCCCGCCGGGGAGCGGGGCCGGGGGGCCGGTCACGGAAGGGCCGGGGGCGTCAGGCCGAAGACGCCGCCGACGCGGCGATGGCCGCGTCGATGGTGGGGAAGGCGAACCGGAAGCCCGAGTCCAGGAGGCGCCTGGGCAGGACCCGCTGGCTGCCCAGGACGTCCTCGGCGAAGTCCCCGAGGGCGATCCGCAGCGCCGGGGCCGGCACGGGAAAGGGCGTCGGGCGGCGCAGCACGCGCCCCATGGCGGCCGTCACCTCACGGTTGGTCACCGGGTGCGGGGCCGTCAGGTTCACCGGCCCGGACAGCGTTTCGGTGTCCAGGATGTGCCGCAGCGCCGCCACCTCGTCGTGCAGGGAGATGAAGCTCCAGTACTGCTCGCCCGAGCCGAGCCGGCCGCCCAGCCCCGCCCGGAAGATCGGGAAGAGCCGGCCCCACGCCCCGCCCTCGCGGGCGACGACCAGGCCGGTGCGGGCGTACGCGACGCGGATGCCCGCCTCCTCCGCGGCGGCCGCGGCGGCCTCCCACTCCACGCATACGGACGGCAGGAACCCCTTGCCCGACGGCGCCGCCTCGTCCACGGCCCGGGCGCCCGTGTCGCCGTAGTAGCCGAGCGCCGTCCCGCAGAGCAGGACCTCCGGCGGCGTGTCCAGGGAGGCCAGGGCCTGCGCGACGGCGGTCGTGCCGAGCACCCGGCTGTCCCGGATCTCCCGCTTGTACGCCTCGGTCCAGCGGCGTTCGCCGACGCCCGCGCCCGCCAGGTGGACGACGGCGTCGCAGCCGACCAGGCCGGCCGCGTCGACGTACTGCCGGGCGGGGTCCCATTCGACCTCGTCGCCGGTCCGGGCGGGTCGCCGTACCAGCCGTACGACGTCGTGGCCGTCGGCCCGCAGGGAGCGGACGAGCGCCGTGCCGATGAGACCGGTGGAGCCGGTGATGGCGATACGAGAACGTTGCATGGGCCCATCCTGCCTCCATGGCACAGTGACGTTCATGACCTCGCCCCACATACGCCTCGCCCGTCCCACCGACGATGCGGCACTCGCACGGATCGACCGTGAGACGTGGTCGCCGCTGCACGCCGTCGTACCGCGGCCCCAGCCGCCGTACGACCCGTTCTTCGACTGCAACCACCGCCCCGCCGACTTCCTGGTGGCCGAGATCGCCCCCACCGGGGCCGGTGAAGCCGGCGGGACCGCTGGGACCGGTCATGGCGCCCCGGCCGCGCTCCGTACGGCCGGATACCTGCGGCTCGTGCCGCCCACCCCGCTGGCCTGCAACGCCCACGTCCGCCAGATCCAGGGACTCGCCGTGGCCGAGTGGGCGCGCGGCCGGGGGGTCGCGAGGGCCCTGCTGCGGGCGTCCTTCGACGAGGCGCGGCGGCAGGGCGCCACGCGCATGACCCTGCGGGTGCTCGGCCACAACGAGCCCGCGCGCACGCTGTACACCTCCGAGGGCTTCGTCGTGGAGGGCGTCCTGCCCGGCGAGTTCCACCTGGACGGCCGGTACGTCGACGACATCCTCATGGGCCGCGATCTGACCGGCGGCCCCGGCTCCGGCGGACAGGAGGCGTAAGGACCCGGGCCGCTTCCAGCGCCGTCACCGCACGGCGAACCGGTCCCACAGCCGGGGGAACCGGTCGGCCAGCGCGTCGTCGTCGTCGAAGTCGAACGGCGTCCCCGTCGGCTCGGGCGGCTGCGGCGGGATGCCCAGGTCGGGCGTGACGGCGCCGGTCAGCTGCTCGTACGCCTCGTCGGCCGCGTACCCCAGCTCCTCCCCGTCCCCGTCGAGCTCCTCGTCGAACTCGTCCAGGAGCTCCGCGAGGGCGTCCACCTCGTGCATCGCGCCCTCGAACACCTCCCGCCCCTGACCGATCAGCCAGCACCGGAAGTAGTCGAACGCGTCATCGCCGGCGCCGCCCATCAGGATCGCGGCGGCGCCCCACAGGTCCCAGGAGTAGGCACGGTTGTAGCGGGCCTCGAAATGCCGTGCGAAGTCCAGCACGGAGTCCGGGTCGAGCTGGAGCAGCCGTTCGACGAGCAGCTCGGCGTGGTCCTCCGGGTCATCTCCGGCGGCCTCACGGGTGGTGTCGATGATCTCCCAGAACTCCGTCTCGTCCATCACGGGACAAGCATCGTGGTTGCCGGGGAACGGCGCACGCGGAGCGGCCGAAATGAAACCGGACAGCAGGTGTCGGGTTTCGCTGCGACCGTCGACATATGACGAACCAGAACCAGGAAAAGCCGCTCGCCGGAAGGGTCGCGCTCGTCGCGGGCGCCACCCGGGGCGCGGGCCGCGCCATCGCCGTACAGCTCGGTACGGCCGGAGCCACCGTCTACGCGACCGGCCGCACCACCCGCACCGGCGTCAGTGAGGTCGGCCGGGCCACCGAGACCATCGAGGAGACCGCGGAACTGGTCACCGCCGCCGGCGGCCAGGGCATCGCCGTACCGACCGACCACCTCCAGGTGGAACAGGTCCGCGAGCTGATCGCCCGCATCGACCAGGAACACGGACGGCTCGACATCCTCGTCAACAGCCTCTGGGGCGGCGACCACCTCATCCCCTGGGGCAGGAAGATGTGGGAGACGGACCTCGACCAGGGCATGCGCATGCTGGAGCTCGGCGTCCGCAGCCACATCATCACCAGCAGCTGCGCACTGCCGCTGCTCATCAGGAACCCCGGTGGCCTGGTCGTGGAGATGACGGACGGCACCACCGAGTACAACGAGAGGTTCCGTGAGAACTTCTACTTCGACCTCGCCAAGAACGCCCCCCTGCGCATGGCCTTCGCCCTCGGAGAGGACCTCAAGGAGGTGGGCGGTACGGCGGTGGCCATGAGCCCCGGCTATCTGCGCTCCGAGATCATGCTCGACATCTACGGGGTGCGCGAGGAGAACTGGCGCGACGCCGTGGAGAAGGAGCCGCACTTCGCCATCGCCGAATCGCCCGTGTACGTGGGCCGGGCGGTCGCCGCGCTGGCCGCCGACCCCGGGCGCGCGCGGTGGAACGGCCGGTCCCTCTCCAGCGGGCAGATGGCCAAGGCGTACGGCTTCACCGACGCCGACGGGTCGCAGCCGGACGGCTGGGCCTATTTCATCGATGTCGTCCACGGCGGCAAGGAAGCCACCGCCGACGACTACCGCTGAGTCACCGGGTCACCCGTAGAGCCTGCCCATCCGGCGGGCCGCCGCGGCGAACCGCTCGCGCAACGAGGCCGGTCGCAGCACCTCCAGCTCCGGGCCGAGCCCCAGGAGCTGGCTGTGCGCGACGTCCTCCGACTCCACCGGCAGGGTGACCGTCACGCGGTCCCGCTCGTCCGGCGGACCGGCCGCCGCCAGCGCCTCGCGTGCGGCGGCCCGGTCCGTCGCGTACGGCAGCCGCCGGACCCCCTCCGGGGTGAGCCGGACCACCACCCGGGTACGCAGGATCGACCGGGCGAACTCCGCCGACCGCTCCTCCCAGAACGCCGGCAGGTCGAAGTCCTCCGAGCGGACGAAGCGGTCGTCGCCGAGGGCCACGGCGGTGAACCGGTCGACGCGGTACACCCGGAACGTCTCCCGCCCCGGCTCACCGGCCCGGGCACACAGGTACCAGACGCCCGCCTTGAGCACGAGCCCGTAGGGGGCCAGCTCCCGCTCGACCTCCCGCCGGTCCTCCCCGTCCCCCCGCCGGTAGCGGGCCGAGAGCATCCGGTCCTCCCACACCGCCTCGGCGATCACCGGCAGCAGCCCGGGCGTCTGCGGCTCCTGGTACCAGCCGGGCGCGTCCAGGTGGAAGCGCTGCGCGGCCGACGCGGGGGCGTCGCGCAACGAGGGCAGCAGCGCGGCCGACACCTTGAGGCGGGCCGCCGAGGCGGCGTCGTCCAGCCCCATCTCGCGCAGCGCGCCCGGCACCCCGGAGAGGAACAGCGCCTCCGCCTCGCCGCGGGCGAGACCGGTCAGCCGGGTGCGGTAGCCGCCGATCAGCCGGTAGCCGCCGGCCCGGCCCCGGTCCGCGTACACCGGCACCCCCGCCTCCGACAGCGCCAGCGCGTCCCGGGTGATCGTCCGCTCCGACACCTCCAGCTCACGGGCCAGCTCCGCGGCGGTCATGGACGGACGCGACTGGAGCAGGAGCACCATCTTGATCAGCCGGGCAGCGCGCATGCCCCCCATCATGCAGGAGGCCCCCGTCCGGCCTGGGCCGGCCGGGGGCCTCACCGCTCAGGGGCGGGTCCTACAGGCCGTAGCGCTCCCGGGCCTCCTTCACCGCGGAGGCCGGTACCTCACCGCGCCGGGCCAGCTGGGCCAGCGCCGCCACCACGATCGACTCGGCGTCCACACCGAAGTGGCGGCGGGCCGCCTCACGGGTGTCGGACAGACCGAAGCCGTCGGCGCCGAGCGAGCTGTAGTCCTGCTCGACCCACTGCGCGATCTGGTCCGGGACCTGGCGCATGTAGTCGCTCACCGCGAGCACCGGGCCCGGGGCGTCGGCCAGCGCCTGGCGGATGTACGGCACCCGCTCCTCGCCGCGCAGCAGCGCCTCGTCCGCCGCCAGCGCGTCGCGCCGCAGCTCGGTCCAGGAGGTCGCGGACCACACGTCGGCGTTCACGCCCCACTCGGCGGCCAGCAGCTCCTGGGCCTTCAGCGCCCAGTGGATCGCCGTACCGGAGGCCAGCAGCTGGGTGCGCGGCGCGTCGGCCGCCGCCCCCGCGCCCTCCTTGAACCGGTACAGGCCCTTGAGGATGCCCTCGTCGACGCCCGCGGGCTTCGCGGGCTGCGGCATCGGCTCGTTGTAGACCGTCAGGTAGTAGAAGACGTTCGGGTCCTCGCCCGGCGCGGCCTCGCCGTACATCCGGCGCAGACCGTCCTTGACGATCGCCGCGACCTCGTAGGCGAACGCCGGGTCGTACGTCAGCGCCGCCGGGTTCGTCGCCGCGATCACCGGCGAGTGGCCGTCGGCGTGCTGGAGGCCCTCACCCGTCAGGGTCGTACGGCCCGCGGTGGCGCCCACCAGGAAGCCGCGGCCCAGCTGGTCGCCGAGCTGCCACATCTGGTCGGCCGTGCGCTGCCAGCCGAACATCGAGTAGAAGATGTAGAACGGGATCATCGCTTCGCCGTGCGTGGAGTACGCGGTCGACGCGGCGATGAAGTCGGCCATCGAGCCGGCCTCGGTGATGCCCTCGTTGAGGATCTGGCCGTCCTTGGCCTCGCGGTAGTACATCAGCTGGTCGCGGTCGACCGGCTCGTACGTCTGGCCCTTCGGCGAGTAGATGCCGAGCGAGGGGAACAGCGACTCCATGCCGAAGGTGCGGGCCTCGTCCGGGACGATCGGGACCCAGCGCCTGCCGGTCTCCTTGTCACGGATGAGGTCCTTCATCAGACGGACGAAGGCCATGGTGGTCGCGACGGACTGGGTGCCGGAGCCCTTGTCGAAGGCGGCGAACGACTTGTCCGCCGGCGCGGGCAGCGGGGCCAGGGCGTGGGTGCGGCGGGCCGGGGCCGGGCCGCCCAGCGCGGCGCGGCGCTCGGTGAGGTAGCGGACCTCGGCGGAGTCGGCGCCCGGGTGGCCGTAGGGGACCTGGCCGTCGGCGAACGCCGAGTCCGGGATGGGCAGACCGAGCAGGTCGCGCATGCCCTTGAACTCGTCGACCGACAGCTTCTTCATCTGGTGGTTGGCGTTCTTCGACTCGAAGCCCTTGCCGAGGGTGAAGCCCTTCACCGTCTGCGCGAGGATCACGGTCGGCGCGCCCTTGTGGGCGAGGGCCGCCTTGTACGCCGCGTACACCTTCCGCGACTCGTGGCCGCCGCGCGAGAGGTGGAAGCACTCGAGGATCTTGTCGTCGGACAGGACCGACCCCAGCTGGACGAGCGCGGGCTCGGAGCCGAAGAAGTGCTCACGGATGTACGCGGCGTCGCGCGTCGCGTACGTCTGGAACTGAGCGTCCGGCACCTCACGCAGGCGCCGCACCAGCGCGCCCGTGGTGTCGAGCTGGAACAGCTCGTCCCAGGCGGTGCCCCAGAGCGACTTCACGACGTTCCAGCCGGCGCCGCGGAACTGGGCCTCCAGCTCCTGGACGATCTTGAAGTTGGCGCGGACCGGGCCGTCGAGGCGCTGGAGGTTGCAGTTGATGACGAAGGTCAGGTTGTCGAGACCCTCGCGGGCGGCGAGCGCGAGTGCCGCCGTCGACTCGGGCTCGTCCATCTCGCCGTCACCGAGGAACGCCCAGACGTGGCTGTTGGAGACGTCCTTGATGTTGCGGTTGGTCAGGTAGCGGTTGAACCGCGCCTGGTAGATCGCCGACAGCGGGCCGAGGCCCATCGACACCGTCGGGAACTCCCACAGCCACGGCAGACGGCGCGGGTGCGGGTAGGACGGCAGGCCGTCGCCGCCCGACTCCTGGCGGAACTTGTCGAGGTGCGCCTCGGTGAGGCGGCCGTCGAGGAAGGCGCGGGCGTAGATGCCGGGGGAGGCGTGGCCCTGGATGTAGAGCTGGTCGCCGGAGCCGGGCGCTTCCGGGGATTCCTTGCCGCGGAAGAAGTGGTTGAAGCCCGTCTCGTAGAGCCAGGCGGCGGAGGCGAAGGTGGCGATGTGGCCGCCGACGCCGTACTTGGAACCGCGGCTGACCATCGCGGCCGCGTTCCAGCGGTTCCACGCGGTGATCTTCGCTTCCATCTCCTCGTCACCGTCGAAGCCGTAGCCCGGCTCGGCGGCGGTCGGGATGGTGTTGACGTAGTCGGTTTCGAGCAGCTTGGGCAGCGCGAGACCGGCGCCCTCGGCACGCTCCAGGGTGCGCCGCATCAGGTAGGCGGCGCGGTGCGGCCCGGCCGCCTCGGTGACGGCGTCGAGCGACGCCTGCCACTCGGCGGTCTCCTCGGGATCGCGGTCCGGCAGCTGGTCGAGCTCGCTCGGCTGGATGCGGGTGGGGTCGGTCATAGTCGCCGCCTTCCGGAGTCGAAGGGGTGGGAGCCCTTGGTCTTGGCAGGACAGGGCGAGGGGGACCTCTGTTGAAGTCCGCGGACGACTGTACGACTGTGATCGATGATCGATCAAAGGGTTGAGGCGAAATTCTTATGTTGAGGGGCAAAGTAGGCATTGGGTGCCACGGAAACGGGCACCCGGTGCCTTGTTTTTCCAGGTGAGGGGCGCCTTTTGAGCGCTGCCCGCGCAGAATGAGCGGCTACGGGGAGCTACCGGTCGGGTGCGCGGACGGTCGCGTCCCTCCGCGTCGGGGGGAGCCGCACCCGGGAGGGCACCCGCGGGAGGGCGGGGCCGTCACGCCCGGGGCGCGCAGCCCAGGACGTGTTCCTTCACGAGCACGCCGATCCGGGGGTCCCGGCGGCGGAACGCGTCGACGAGCTCCTCGTGCTCCTCCGCGTACGACTTCTGCACGGTTCCCAGCCAGCGGATCGACAGCGCGGTGAACACCTCGATGCCGAGCCCCTCCCAGGTGTGCAGCAGCACGCCGTTCCCCGCGGCCCGCACCAGCTCCCGGTGGAAGCCCACGGTGTGCCGCACCTGCGCCGTACCGTCCGCGTCGGCGTCCGCCACGTACAGGGCGGCGACGTGCGGCTCCAGCGCGGAGCAGTCGTCGGCCAGCCGCTCGGCGGCCAGTTCGGCGGCGATCTGCTCCAGGCCGGCCCGCACCGGGTAGCTCTCCTCCAGGTCGGCCGCCGTCAGGTTGCGCACTCGCACGCCCTTGTTGGGCGCCGACTCGATCAGCCGCAGGCTCTCCAGCTCGCGCAGCGCCTCCCGTACGGGGGTCTGGCTGACCTCCAGCTCGGTCGCGATCCGCCGCTCCACGATCCGCTCACCGGGCTTCCAACGGCCGCTGACGATCCCCTCCACGATGTGCTCGCGGATCTGCTCGCGCAGCGAGTGGACGACGGGCGGGGTCATGAAGTGCTCCTTAGGCAGGGCGTCGACTCCTAGACAATACGGCGGTGCCCCCGCCCGGAAGTGTTCCGGACGGGGGCACCGCTCGTGAGGCTGATTACAGGGGCGGGACTACAGGCCGAGGTCGACCTCGAACTCGCCCGCCTCCAGGATCGCCTTGACGGCCGTCAGGTAACGGGCCGCGTCGGCACCGTCCACCAGGCGGTGGTCGTAGGAGAGCGACAGGTACGTCATGTCGCGCACCGCGATGGTCTCGCCCAGGTCCGGGTGGTTGATGACCACCGGGCGCTTGACGGTGGCACCGATGCCCAGGATGGCTGCCTGGTTCGGCGGCACGATGACCGTGTCGAACAGCGCACCGCGCGAGCCGGTGTTGCTGATGGTGAAGGTGGCGCCGGACATGTCGTCCGGGGTGAGGCCACCGCCACGGGCCTTGCCCGCCAGCTCCGCGGTCTTCTTGGAGATGCCGGCGATGTTCAGGTCGCCCGCACCCTTGATGACCGGGGTCATCAGACCCTTCTCGGCGTCCACGGCGATGCCGATGTTCTCCGAGTCGAAGTACGTGATCGTGCCCTCGTCCTCGTTGATCCGGGCGTTGATGACCGGGTGGGCCTTCAGCGCCTGGGCCGCCGCCTTCACGAAGAACGGCATCGGGGACAGCTTGACGCCCTCGCGGGCCGCGAACGCGTCCTTGGCACGGGCGCGCAGCTTCATCAGCTTGGTGATGTCGACCTCGACGACCGAGGTCAGCTGGGCCTGCGAGTGCAGGGCCTTCATCATGTTGTCGCCGATGACCTTGCGCATGCGGGTCATCTTGACCGTCTGGCCGCGCAGCGGGGACGGCTCGACGGAGACGGCCTTGGCCTGCGGGGCGGCGGCGGGAGCGGCGGCCTGGGCCGGAGCCGGGGCGGCCTTGGCGGCCTCGGCGGCCGCGACGACGTCCTGCTTGCGGATACGGCCACCGACGCCGGTGCCCTTGACGGACGCCAGGTCGACACCGTTCTCGGCGGCGAGCTTGCGGACCAGCGGGGTCACGTAGGCGCCGTCGTCCGCCGGCTGGGCGGCGGCGGGGGCCTGGGCCGGAGCCGGAGCAGCCTGGGCCGGAGCCGGGGCGGCCTGGGCCGGGGCGGCCTGGGCCGGAGCCGGGGCCGGAGCCGGAGCGGCGGGGGCCGGGGCGGGGGCCTGGGCCGGAGCCGGGGCGGCCGGAGCGGCAGCCTGGGCCGGAGCCGGAGCGGCCGGAGCGGCGGCGGGGGCCGGAGCAGCCTGGGCCGGGGCGGCCTGGGCCGGAGCCGGAGCGGCCGGAGCGGCACCCGGAGCACCGATGACGGCCAGCTTGGCGCCGACCTCGGCGGTCTCGTCCTCGGCGACGACGATCTCCAGCAGCACGCCGGAGGCCGGGGCGGGGATCTCGGTGTCGACCTTGTCCGTGGAGACCTCGAGCAGCGGCTCGTCCTCCGTGACCTCCTCGCCGACCTCCTTCAGCCAGCGGGTGACGGTGCCTTCGGTGACCGACTCGCCCAGCGCGGGCAGAACGACGTCGGTGCCGGAGGCGCCACCGGCCGGGGCCTGGGCGGCGGGAGCCTCGGCGGCGGGGGCTTCAGCGGCCGGGGCCTGGGCGGCCGGGGCCTGGGCGGCGGGAGCCTCGGCGGCGGGGGCTTCAGCGGCCGGGGCCTGGGCGGCCGGGGCCTCGGCGGCAGGTGCCTCCTCGGCGGCGGGGGCCGGGGCAGCGGCCGGCGCGCCGGTGCCGTCGTCGATGACGGCCAGCTCGGCGCCGACCTCGACGGTCTCGTCCTCGGCGACCTTGATGGACGCCAGGACGCCCGAGGCGGGGGCCGGGATCTCGGTGTCGACCTTGTCCGTCGACACCTCCAGCAGCGGCTCGTCGGCCTCGACGCGCTCGCCCTCGGCCTTCAGCCAGCGGGTGACAGTGCCCTCGGTGACGCTCTCGCCGAGCGCCGGCAGGGTTACGGAAACCGACATGGTTTCAGTTGCTCCTATCGAAATTGCGGAAAGTGGTCGTCGCGCCCGACTGTGTCTTCCTGGGGGGCGCCCCCAGACCCCCAGAGGGCTCAGTCGTGGGAGTGGAGGGGCTTGCCGGCCAGGGCCAGGTGGGCCTCGCCGAGCGCCTCGTTCTGCGTCGGGTGGGCGTGGATGAGCTGCGCGACCTCGGCCGGCAGCGCCTCCCAGTTGTAGATCAGCTGAGCTTCGCCGACCTGCTCGCCCATGCGGTCACCGACCATGTGGACGCCGACCACGGCACCATCCTTGACCTGGACGAGCTTGATCTCGCCCGCGGTCTTCAGGATCTTGCTCTTGCCGTTGCCCGCAAGGTTGTACTTCAGAGCGACGACCTTGTCCGCGCCGTAGATCTCCTTGGCCTTGGCCTCGGTGATGCCCACGGAGGCGACCTCGGGGTGGCAGTACGTCACCCGGGGCACGCCGTCGTAGTCGATCGGGACGGTCTTCAGACCGGCCAGACGCTCCGCCACCAGCATGCCCTCGGCGAAGCCGACATGCGCGAGCTGGAGGGTCGGGACGAGGTCGCCCACGGCCGAGACGGTCGGCACGTTCGTCCGCATGTACTCGTCGACGAGGACGTAGCCGCGGTCCATCGCGACGCCCTGCTCCTCGTAGCCGAGACCGGCGGAGACGGGGCCGCGGCCGATGGCGACCAGCAGGACCTCGGCCTCGAAGGTCTTGCCGTCGGCCAGGGTGACCTTGACACCGGAGTCGGTGTACTCGGCGCTCTGGAAGAAGGTGCCGAGGTTGAACTTGATGCCGCGCTTGCGGAAGGCACGCTCAAGGAGCTTCGAGCTGTTCTCGTCCTCGACGGGGACGAGGTGCTTCAGGCCCTCGATGACGGTGACGTCGGTGCCGAAGGACTTCCACGCCGAGGCGAACTCGACGCCGATGACGCCGCCGCCCAGGATGATCGCCGACTCCGGGACGCGGTCCAGCGTCAGCGCGTGGTCCGAGGAGATGATGCGGTTGCCGTCGATCTCCAGGCCCGGCAGCGACTTCGGTACGGAACCGGTCGCGAGGAGGACGTGGCGGCCCTCGACCCGCTGGCCGTTCACGTCGACGGAGGTGGGGGAGGACAGCCGGCCCTCGCCCTCGATGTAGGTCACCTTGCGGGAGGCGACCAGACCCTGCAGGCCCTTGTAGAGGCCCGAGATCACGTCGTCCTTGTACTTGTGGACGGCCTTGATGTCGATGCCCTCGAAGGTGGTGAGCACGCCGAACTGGTCCGCCTCACGGGCCTGGTCCGCGATCTCACCGGCGTGGAGCAGGGCCTTGGTGGGGATGCAGCCGTTGTGCAGGCAGGTGCCGCCGAGCTTGTTCTTCTCGATCAGTGCGACGTCCAGGCCCAGCTGCGCACCTCGAAGGGCCGCGGCGTAACCGCCACTGCCACCGCCGAGGATCACTAGGTCGAAAACGGTGCTGGCGTCGTTCGCCACGTCACGTCCTCCATGCATGTGCGCCGGTCGCCGGTCGTCGACGACCGGGCGGCGGCTGGTGTTCGGCCGCTTTTCGTCGGCCCTGTGGTGGGGGCCCTGTCCTGCCGAGAACCCATCTTCGCACTTGTTGCCGGAGTCCGGGACGCGGGGCCGGGGTCTGAGACGGCTGATCGTCCGCGCTCCCGGGTTACCAACGCGTACAGACGTACGGATTTCGTCGAAAGCGAACGCGCCGTTCATCCGGTGGGCACGGTCCCGCCGCCGGCCGCGCGCGGTCCCGGACGCGGAGCGCGGCGGTCCCGGACGCGCGGGCGTCCGGGACCGCCGCCCGGGATCAGCCCCCGTCGGGTCCCGCGCAGGTCGCCCGAAGGCCCCCTTCAGGCCTCCGGGTCCGACGACCGGATCCCGCCGGGCCGGATCCCGCCGGGCGGGGGGCCGGACGGCGAGGGGACCAGGGCCTCTCGCGTCCGGTCGTCCTATACCTCTCCGGGTCCTGTCGTCTCCGTACGTCTCCGGACGGAGAGTCCTAGCCGAGGTCCCCCGACGCCGTGCGCTCCGCCAGCTTGACCAGGGTGCGGACCGACGAGCCGGTGCCGCCCTTGGGGGTATAGCCGTAGGGCGCGCCCTCGTGGAAGGCCGGACCCGCGATGTCCAGGTGGGCCCAGGTGATGCCCTCGCCGACGAACTCCTTCAGGAACAGGCCGGCGACCAGGCCGCCACCCATGCGCTCGCCCATGTTGGCCATGTCCGCGGTGGGGGAGTCCATGCCCTTGCGCAGGTCGGCGGGGAGCGGCATCGGCCAGGACTGCTCGCCGACCTCCTCCGCGATCTCGTGGATCGAGGTACGGAAGGCGTCGTCGTTGGCCATGATCCCGAACGTGCGGTTGCCCAGCGCCAGCACCATCGCGCCGGTCAGCGTCGCCACGTCGACGATCGCGTCCGGGTTCTCCTCCGACGCCTTGGCCAGGGCGTCGGCCAGGACCAGGCGGCCCTCCGCGTCGGTGTTGAGCACCTCGACGGTCTTGCCGCTGTACATCCGCAGCACGTCGCCGGGGCGGACGGCGGAACCGGAGGGCATGTTCTCGGCGAGCGCCAGCCAGCCGGTGACGTTCACCCGCAGACCCAGGCGGGCGACCGCGACGACGGCGGCGAACACCGCGGCGGCGCCGCTCATGTCGCACTTCATCGTCTCGTTGTGGCCGGCCGGCTTGAGGGAGATGCCGCCCGAGTCGTAGGTGATGCCCTTGCCGACGAGGGCGAGGGTCTTCTCCGCCTTCGGGTGCGTGTAGGCGAGGCGGACCAGGCGCGGGGTGTGCTCGGAGCCCTGGCCGACGCCGAGGATGCCGCCGTAGCCGCCCTTGACGAGCGCCTTCTCGTCGAGCACCTGCACCTTGATGCCGTGCTCCTTGCCGGCCGCGGTGGCGATGGCGGCGAAGGACTCGGGGTAGAGGTCGTTCGGCGGGGTGTTGATCAGGTCGCGGGCGCGGTTGATCTCCTCCACCAGCGCGATCGCGCGCTCGGCCGCGGCCTTGAACGCCTTGTCGCGCGGCTTGGTGCCGAGCAGCGTCACCTCGGCGAGCGGACCCTTCGCGTCCTTGGCGTCGCCGGACCGGTAGGCGGTGAAGGCGTACGCGCCCAGGAGGGCGCCCTCCGCGATCGCCTCGGCGTCCTCGACGGCCCCGATGGGCAGCGCGAACGCGGCCTTCTTCGTGCCGGACAGGGCACGGGCGGCGTTGCCGGCGGCGCGGCGCAGGGCCTCGGCGTCGTAGTCCTCGTCCTTCTCCGGGGCGGTGCCCAGGCCGACGGCGAGCACGACGGGGGCCTTCAGACCGGACGGCGAGGGCACCTTGGTCACCTCACCCTCGGAGCCGGACGCGCCGAGGGTCTCCAGGACGGCGGCGAGCTTGCCGCCGAACGCCTTGTCCACGGCCTCGGCGCCCGGCGCTACCACGAGCCCCTTGCCGCCCTTCGGCTTGGCGACGCCGACCACGAGGGCGTCGGCGCGCAGCGTCGCGGCACCGGCAGTGCTGAGAGTGAGAGCAGTCACGGTGGTGAAATCTCGCTTCCGTTGAGTTCTGGGCGGTCTGCGCGGCCACCCCCTGACGGGGTGGGCCGGCCGTGCCCGCCGCATCGTAATTCGGCCCACTGAGCGCCGGGACCGAGCCTACGCGCGCTCCCGAGTCTCGCTCACGGCAGCGGTAGTTCACTCATCCGTGGTGTGTCGTCGATGTTTTCGGCCTCCACTCGTGAGAGCTGCGTCACACTCCCTGCAATCGCGCAAGGGAGCAACGTACGCCTTTGCATCATCTCCACAGATCCTCCCTGTGCCCGCACGCACACCGGAGGAGCCACAAGGGGGGACATCGTGCACACCCACAGTCATGCACATCGTGCCGTCAGAACGGCCGGTGCGCTGGTCGCCGCGGCCCTGGTCGCCGCGGCGGTCCCGGCCGGCCCGGCGGCCGCGGCCGAGCCCGCGCCGCGCGTCGACCTCACGGTGCTGGTCGTCGACGACGGCGGGGGAGCCGTCGGGGCGATCGCGTCCGAACTGAAGGGTTCCGGTGTGCCCCACCGGACCGTGCGCCTGGACGACCCGGGGCGGCCGGTCATCGACGCCGCCTTCCTCTCCGACACGCTCGACGGCCGGCCGCGCGCCAAGTACCAGGGCGTGGTGCTGCCCGACGAGGCCCCCTCCGGCATGGGACCGGCCGAGCGGGCGGCCCTCGCCGCGTACGAGAAGACCTTCGCCGTCCCGCAGGTCGACGCCTACACCTGGGCGCACCCGGGCGTCGGCCTCGACTACACCAGCGAGGGCGGGCGCTCGGGAGTGCTCGACGGCGTGGAGACCGCCGTCACCGCCGAGGGACGGACCGGAATCTTCCGCTACCTGGACGGGCCGCTGACGTTCGAGGACAACGCCCCGGACGTGTCGGAGAGCTACGGCTACGCCGGCCGCCCCCGGGCGGGCTTCACCAGCTTCCTGGACGTCCCCGCCGACGGCGGCGGCCGCGCCAGCCTGATCGGCGAGTACGCCCACGACGGCCGCCGCGAACTGGTCGTCACCTTCGCCTACAACCAGTACCAGCGACAGTTCCGCGCGCTCGCCCGCGGCATCGTGGAGTGGCTGACGCAGGGCGTGCACCTGGGGCAGACCCGCAACTACTTCTCCGTCCACGTCGACGACGTCTTGGCCCCCGACGCCCGCTGGGACACCGTCCGCAACTGCACCCCCGGCGACTTCGACTGCGTGGGCGGGGACGGCGAGGGCACCGCGCCGATCCGGATGACCGCCGCGGACGCGCAGTACGCGGCGGCGTGGCAGCGCTCCAGCGGCTTCACCCTCGACATGGTCTACAACGCGGGCGCCGGCGAGGAGTGGAAGGCCGAGAACGGCGGCAGCGACCCCCTCACCACCCAGCTCCTCGCCGACCGGGCCCAGTACCGGTGGGTCAACCACACCTACACGCACCCCTTCCTCGGCTGCGTGCAGGACACCTCCGCCGTGCCCTGGCGGTGCGCCCGGGACGCGGCCGGCGGGACGCTCTGGATGAGCCGTGCCGAGATCGCCGCGCAGATCCGCGACAACCACGCCTGGGCCGTCTCCAAGGGCGTCTCCGTCGACCGCGCCGAACTCGTCACCGGTGAGCACTCGGGTCTGAGAACCCTGCCGCAACAGCCCACGGACAACCCCAACCTGGCCGGCGCCCTCGCCGACAACGGCGTCAAGTGGATCGCCTCCGACAACTCGCGCGAGCCACAGCAGCGCGCCGTCGGCGCGGCCTCGACCGTGCCCCGCCACCCGATGAACGTGTACTACAACGTCGGTACGGCCGCCGAGATGGCCGACGAGTACAACTGGATCTACACGGACACCGCGGACGGCGGCAGCGGCGTCTGCGCCACCAACCCGGCCTCCACCTGCCTCGACGAGCCGCTCGACACCGCGACCGGCTACGCCACCCACATCGTCCCGCAGGAGGCCCGCATCGCGCTGGGCCACATCGTCGCCAACGACCCGCGGCCGCACTACGTCCACCAGTCCAACCTCGCCGAGGAGCGCATCCTCTACCCGGTCCTGGACAGGATCCTGGCCGACTACCGCGCCCTCTTCGCGGACAACACCCCCCTGGTCAACCCCCGCCACCGCGACGCCGGTACGGAGCTGGCGCGCCGTGCCGCCTGGGACAAGGCCCTCGCCGACGGCAAGGTCACCGCGTACCGCATCGGCAACACCGTCACCGTCAAGGCACCCTCCGGTGTGAGCGCCCCCCTCACCGCGCCCGAGGGCACGCGCAAGCGACTGCTGCTCGGCACGGCGGCCTTCGGCACCGCGTACGCCGGGGCGCGCTCGGCCTGGACCGCCCCGGAGGCGCTCCAGTCCGCGATCACGCTCACGCTGCCGACCGCCTGACCGATCCAACGGGGGGACCACCATGCCCAGCAGCGGCCGTCATGTCACCATGCTCACCGAAGGCACCTATCCGCACGTCCACGGGGGCGTGAGCACCTGGTGCGACCAACTCGTCCGCGGCATGCCCGAGGTGGACTTCCAGGTCCTGGCCCTCACCGGCAGCGGCCGGGAACCGGTCACCTGGGAGCTGCCGCCCAATGTGTACCGGCACACCTCGTTCCCGCTGTGGGGGCCGACGCCGCGGCGCGGCCGGCCCCTGTTCGGCCGCGAGCGGCGCCGCTTCACCGACCTCTACGAACGCTTCCTGCTCTCCGTCCTCGACCCGGGCGCCGGCTGCCACTTCGGCGAGAGCCTGTACGCGCTCGCCGCCCTCGCCCGCGACGGGCGCCTCTCCACGGCGATGCGCTCCGAGTCCGCCGTGCGCTCGCTGATGTGGATCTGGACCCAGCCGCACCTGTCGACGGCCGCCGCACGGCCCACCGTCCACGACGCCCTGACCGCCACCGACCTCCTCGAACACGCGCTGCGGCCGCTCACGGCCCGGATCCCCGACGACGGCGTGGCGCACGCCGTCTCCAGCGGTCTCGCCACCCTCCCGGCGCTCGCCGCCCAGCACTTCGAAGGGGTGCCGTTCCTCCTGACCGAGCACGGCATCTACCTCCGGGAGCGCTACCTGGGCTACCGCACCGAGGCCCAGCCCTGGCCGGTGAAGGCGCTGATGCTCGGCTTCTACCGGGAGCTGAACTCGCTGGGCTACCGCAAGGCCGACCTGATCACCCCGTGCAACCAGTACAACCGGCGCTGGGAGGAACGCGGCGGCGCGCCCGCCGACCGCATCCGCACCGTCTACAACGGCGTCGACCCGCACGCCTTCCCCCTCGCCGGACCGGAACCGGCCGTTCCCACCCTCAGCTGGGCCGGCCGCATCGACCCGATCAAGGACCTGGAGACCCTGATCAGGGCGTACGCCATCGCCCGCGCGGAACTGCCCGAGCTGCGGCTGCGGTTGTTCGGCGGGGTCCCGGCCGGGGGCGAGGACTACCGGACCCGGCTGGAGAAGCTCGCCGCCGAGCTGGGCGTCACCGACGGCATCAGCTACGAGGGGAGGGTCTCCGACGTGGCCCGCGCCTATGCGGCGGGCAGCGTGGTGATGCTCTCCTCGATCAGCGAGGGCTTCCCCTTCTCCCTCATCGAGGCCATGTCCTGCGGCCGTGCCACCGTCTCCACCGACGTGGGCGGCGTACGGGAGGCGGTCGGCGACACCGGCCTGGTGGTGCCGCCCCGCGAACCGGCCGTGATGGCCGAGGCCGCGACCACCCTGCTGAGGGACGCGGAACGCCGCGCCGAACTGGGGCGCAGGGCCCGGCAGCGGGTCGTCGACCAGTTCACCCTGCGCCGCTCCGTCGACGGCTTCCGCCGCATCTACCTGGAGCTGGCCGGCGTGCCGGAACCCGAGCCCGCCGAGCCCGGGGACTGGACCCTCCGGCTGCGGATCACCGATCCCTGGTACCGCGAGGCCGTCGCCACCGACGAGGCCGCGTGATGAGCGGCTCCCTCTGGCTCAAGCCGGCCGCCACCGGCGACACCCTGCCCTTCGTCCCGCGCCCGCGGCCCAGCTGGGCCGCGGCCGACCCCCTCGACGAACTCACCAGCAGGCTGGAGGAGCTGATAGCGGCCGCCGTCCACCCCGACGAGATAGCGGCGATACTCGAATCCGACGGGATGAACGACGAGCACATACGGCTGACCTACGGCCGGGAGGACTCCTTCGCGCTCGCCGAAGAGCTCTACGCGCGCGTGGGGCGCCGGTTCACCGGACATCCCGTGCCGCCCGCCGGCCCGGCCCGGGGCGCCACCGAACGCGGACTGCTGGCCGACTGCCTGCTGCGCGGCCTCGTCTTCGCCCTGCCCGGCCTGGCCTATGTGCTCGGCGCCCCCTTCCTGACGGGCCCGCCCGGCGCGTTCGGTCTGCCCTCGGGGACGGTCCCCCTGCTCGCCGGGGCGGTCACCGGGTGGATGTGGAACCAGGCCCTGGCCCACCGGGCCTACTCCTGGCTGGGCCTGGGCGACCGTCAGGCCGCCGCGCGTGCCCTGCTCACCGGCGCCCCCGCGGGCGCGCTGACCGGTGCCGTCGTCGCGGTGGCGACGGCCGGGCCCGGGGAGTGGGGAGCGGTCGCGTTCGCCGCCGGCCAGTCGCTGTACCTCGCCGCCGCCACCGTACTGCTGGTCCTCGACCGGGAGCGGTCCCTGCTCTGCGCGCTGCTGCCGATGCTGGCCGGCGCGCCGTTCGCGTTCTGGCTCCCCCTCCCCCTCCTGGCGCGTGGAGCGTTGCTCCTCACCTCCCTGGTGGCGGCGCTCGTCCTCGGCGGCCTCGCCGTCCTCCCGGGCACGGCGCCCGGGCAGCCCGAAGGGGCCGCGCCCAGGCTCACCGCGTCGGTGCCCTACGGACTGTTCGGGCTCGGCACGGGCGGGCTCGTGCTGTACGCGGCCGTCGGCGACGTCCTGACCGGGGGACCGGGCGCCGCCGTGGCCGCGCCGTCCGCCGTCGCCCTCACCCTGTCCATGGGGCCCGCCGAGTGGCTGCTGCACCGCTTCCGCAGGGAGAGCCTCGCCGGGCTGCGGGCCGCCACCAGCGCCCGGGGCTTCCGCCGCGCCACGGCTGCCTCGCTCGCCCTGTGCCTCGCCGGCTACCTGCTGGTGCTGATCGCCTTGGCCGCGGCCGGGACACTGCTGTGGCCGGGGGCGCCCGGGCTCGGCGGCGTGCAGGCGGTGTCCCTGCTGCTCATCGGTACGGTCCTCTGGGCCGCCCTGCTGCTGCAGTCCTTCGGCGCGGTGCTGAGCGCGGCGGTGGTCTGCGGGGCGGCGGCCGCGGTGCAGACGCTGGCCCTGGTCACCGGGGCGGGCGATCCCCGGCTCGTGGGAGCGGGCATCGCGGGGGCGGCCGCCCTGGTGCTGACCGTGCTGGGCTGTGTACTGCTGGGGCGGGCCACCGCCCACCGCTCATGACGTCGTTAAGGAAACCTTTCCGTGGAGCTACTCGTGCCGTACTACGAGCACCCCGCCGTGCGCCCCGCCGAGTGGGACGCCATCATCGGCTCCGCTTCGCGGATCCACGCGGTGGTGCTCAACCCCGCGAGCGGCGCCGGCGACGCGCCCGACCCCGCGTTCCAGGCCGTCGCCGCCCGGCTGAGGGACGCCGGGACACGCATCCTGGGCTACGCGGACACGGGATACGGGCGGCGCGCCCACGCCGACGTCGTACGGGACATGACACGCCACCGCGACTGGTACGGCGCGGACGGGGCCTTCTTCGACCAGGTCCCGACCGGGCCCGAGTTCCTCGGCCACTACCGGCGCCTGGGTGTCGCGGCGCGGGCGGCGGGCGCCGCCACGCTCGTCCTCAACCACGGGGCGCACCCCCACCCCGCGTACGCGGCGCTGGCCGAACTGCTCGTCACGTTCGAAGGCCCCTGGGAGACCTACCGCGACCTCGACCTGCCGGTCGCCGACCACTACTGCCACCTGGTGTACGCGGCACCGGCGAGTGCTCGCCTCTCCACACGTGTCCGGTGCGCGGTCCCCGGCGGCGGGGCACATCCCTGGGGAACCCTTCCCCACGCCCTGGAGCGCCCCTGATGCGACGCCTGGTCCCCCTGCTGTCGGCGCTGCTGCTCCTGGCCGGCTGCACCGGCTCGCCCGACGGCGAGGCCCCCGGCCCCGCACCGCGCGCCGAGCGCTGGCAGCCGGAGCCGGGCCAGCCCTGGCAGTGGCAGCTCAGCGGCCGCCTCGACCCGGGCGTCGACGTGCCGGTGTACGACATCGACGGCTTCGACCACCAGGCGGCCGCCGTCGACGATCTCCACCGGCGCGGCCGCAAGGTGATCTGCTACCTCTCCACCGGAGCCTGGGAGGACTGGCGCCCCGACGCCGACGCGTTCCCCCGGGACACCCTGGGCCGGGGCAACGGCTGGGAGGGCGAGCGATGGCTCGACATCCGGCGCACCGACGTCCTCGAACCGCTGATGGCCGCCCGCTTCGACATGTGCCGCGACAAGGGCTTCGACGCGGTCGAACCCGACAACATGGACGGCTACAAGAACCCCACGGGCTTCCCCCTCACCGCGGCGGACCAGCTCCGCTACAACCGCCTCATCGCCCGGCTCGCCCACGAACGGGGCATGGCGGTGGGGCTGAAGAACGACCTGGACCAGATTCCCGAACTCGTCGGCGACTTCGACTTCGCCGTCAACGAGCAGTGCGCCCAGTACACCGAATGCGAGGACCTGACCCCGTTCATCGAGGCGGACAAGGCGGTCTTCCACGTGGAGTACGAGCTCACGACGGAGCAGTTCTGCCCCCTGGCGAAGAGGCTCCGCCTGAGCTCGATGCTGAAGAAGTACGAACTGGGGGCCTGGCGCCGGCCCTGTTAGGGGTGCCCTGTCGGATCGGGCCGGACCAGTGACCGGGGCTGCTGGGCCGCGCCCGGCACGCCGCCCTCGGGACGGTGCTGCGCCCGGTATGGACGAGGGTGCAGGACCTGCACCAGGGGGAGTTCACCCGCCACGCCCTGATGGTGGCCGAGCACGGCATCGGTGCCGCGCTCGCGGCGCTCGTCCCGGGCGGGCGGCTGCGCGACGGGGTGTGGGAGCTACCGGGGCCGGAGGCCCGGGACATCACGCTCGGCGGCCGGGGCGTGCTCGTGCCCACGTTCCACTGGACCGGCCACCCGCTGATCGCCGACCTGCCCGGCCGGCCCCTGGGCGTCACCTGTCCGGCCGGGCCCGGCCTTCCCCTCACGGCGGAGGGCGCCGACGACGGGGACGGTGCGCCGGCCGGGGTCCTCGGCCGTACCCGCCTCGCGATCCTGGTCCTGCTGGCCGGCGAACAGGCCACCGGCGGACTCGCCCGGCGTCTTGGGGTGAGCGATGCCACGGTCTCCGCCCACACCGCCGCCCTGCGCGGCGTGGGGCTCGTCACCACGGTCCGCGCGGGCCGGGCGGTCCTGCACCGGCGCACCGCCCTGGGCGCCCTCCTGGTCCGCCGCGCGGACCCGGTCCCTACGCCGCGCCCACGGTGAGCGCCACCAGGGCGACCGTCGCCGCCGTCTCCGCCACCGCGCCGAAGACGTCCCCCGTCACCCCGCCGAGGCGTCGTACGCAGCGCCGCAGCAGCCACTCGCCCGCCAGCAGGGCCACCGCGGCCGCCAGCGCGTGGTGCAGCGCGTTCCACGCGCCCCACGGGGCGCCCGCCGCCGCGCACCCCGCCAGGACCGCGGCGCTCACCGCCAGGGCCCACCGCGCCGGGACCGTGCCCGCCACCACCGCGCCGAGCCCCTCGGGCCGGGCCGCCGGGACGGAGGCGCGCGAGGCGAGGGTGAGCGCCAGACGGGCGAGCGTGCCCGCGAGGACGGCGCCCACCGCGCCCCTCGCCCAGCCCTCCCCGTACAGCTCGTACAAGGCGGCGACCTGCGCCAGCAGCGTGAACAGCAGTGTGGTCACGCCGAACGGGCCGATGTCCGACTGCTTCATGATCCGCAGCGCGTCCTCGGCGGGCTTTCCGCTGCCCAGCCCGTCCGCGGTGTCCGCCAGGCCGTCCAGGTGCAGCCCCCGGGTCAGCACCGCCGGGACCGCGGCCGAGGCGACGGCGGCGAGCAGCGGTCCCGTGCCCAGCAGCAGGGACAGCACGCCGGCCGCCGCCGCGGCCAGCCCCACCACCAGGCCCGCCACCGGGGCGCACAGCATGCCCGTACGGGCCGCTCCGCGGTCCCAGCGGGTGACGTGGACGGGCAGCACGGTCAGCGTGCCGAAGGCGAACCGCAGGCCGTCGGCCGCCGGTCGATCGATGGATGAGGTCACCGCGCGCACAGTAGTCGCCGACCGGGAACGGTAAATTGCGCATAACGCGCAATACGGAAGCGGGTGGCATGGGTCACTGGTTCTATCGCAACATCGTCGAGCCCGGGAAGCTGCCGCTTCTGCTGGCGCTCGCCTCCTTCGTGCTGACCTTTCTGATCACCAGGACGGTGACCCGGCTCATCCGGGCCGGCAAGGGCCCCTTCCGCAACATCAGTCCCGGCGGTATGCACATCCACCATGTGGTCCCGGGCGTCGTCCTCACCCTGACCGGTGGCTTCGGCGCGGTCGCGGCGGACCGGCACGGCGTCGCCTCCGCCGTCTGCGCGATCGTCTTCGGCATGGGCGCGGGCCTCGTCCTCGACGAGTTCGCGCTGATCCTCCACCTCGACGACGTGTACTGGAGCGAACAGGGCCGCAAGAGCGTCGAGGCCGTCGTGCTCACCGCCGCCCTGGTCCTGCTGATCCTCCTCGGCTTCGCGCCGCTGGGCGTCAACGAGGTCGGCCCCGACGAGCGCCAGGACCGCCGCGGTTTCCTCCTCACCGTGGCGCTGAACTTCCTCTTCGTGCTGATCGCGCTGTTCAAGGGCAAGTTCCGGATGGCGGTCCTCGGCACCCTGGTGCCGTTCGTGGCCCTCTTCGGCGCTCTGCGGCTCGCCCGGCCCGGCTCCCTGTGGGCCCGCAAGGCATACCGCCGCAGGCCCAGGGCGCGGGCCAGGGCCGGGCTGCGCGCCTTCCACCACGACCGCCGCTGGAACGGCCTCAGACGCCGCTTCCAGGACCTGATCGCCGGCGCGCCCGACCGGCTGCCGCTGCGCCGCCCGGGGGACCGGCGCTGACGCCCGGCCGGACGGCGCGGATCCGTGCCCGGCGCCCGCTCCACGACATGGCCGCGCACACCGCCAGCACCGCCGCGATCGCCGCCAGGTGCTCCTTGCCCGCCAGGTTGTTCTTGACCAGCACCTCCACCACCATGGCCACGATCACCAGCCCGCCCGTGAACCAGGCCCGGTGGCGCCAGCAGACCAGGATCGCGAGGCCGACGACCGCCGCCGACGGCCCGGTGTCCACGACCTGCGCGTCGGTCCCGGGCAGCCCGAGCGGATGGCCGGGACCGAGTGCGATCCCGATCCGCGCGTACATCGTCCCGGCCAGGGTCGCGGCGTACGCGACGAGCAGCGTCCGGGCCCGGCCCAGACAGATCTCGGCGATCCCGAACACCAGCAGGATCTGCGCCAGGGCGCCCCACACCGGCAGGTCGAGGGCCGGTACGAAGAGCGACAGCGGGGTCCGCGCCAGCGCCGCCCCCAGGGGGTCCGCTGCCCGCACCGACCCGATGTCCTGCACCGGCTGGTAGCCCCAGGGCTGGTTCTGCACCACCTGGAAGACCGCCGTCAGGGTGACCGCGCAGAGGGTCATCGCGACCGCCCGCGCTCCGCGTGCGGCCAGCGCCGTGCGCACGGTCTCGTACAGCGGCCCCCATTCCCGGCGCGCGAACCGTCTCAACGCCGGCCCTCCAGACGGGTGCGGTGCAGCCACTTGGGCAGGCCGGGCGCCTCCAGGAAGCCTTCGGCGCGGCCCGCCGCGACTCCGATGCGCAACAGGTCGGCGCTCTTCTCGAAGAGCATGAATCGTGGCTCCCAGATCGGTCGGTACTTGGCGTTGGCGCGGTACAGCGACTCGATCTGCCACCAGCGGGAGAAGAAGCTGAGCAGCGAGCGCCACAGCCTCAGAACGGGTCCCGCCCCAAGCCTCGAGCCACGTTCGAAGACCGACCTGAACATCGCGAAGTTGAGTGAGACCTGAGTGATCCCGATCTCCTCGGCGCGCCGCAGCAGCTCGATGACCATGAACTCCATCAGGCCGTTCTCCGCGTCGCGCTCACGCCGCATCAGATCGAGCGACAGTCCGCCGGGCCCCCACGGCACGAACGACAGCAGCGCCCTGGCCCGCCCCTCGGCGTCGGCGCACTCGACCATCACGCACCGCCCGTCGGCCGGGTCGCCGAGCCGCCCGAGCGCCATGGAGAAACCCCGCTCGGTGGCGCCGTCCCGCCAGTCGTCGGCCCGCCGCAGCAGTCCGGCCATCTCGTCGTCCGGGATGTCCTCGTGGCGTCGGATCCGGACCTGGTAGCCGGCCCGCGCGATCCGGTTGTACGCCTGCCGTACGGTCCGCATCGCCCTGCCCTCCAGGGTGAACTCCGCGGTCTCCACGATCGCCTCGTCGCCCAGCTCCAGGGCGTCCAGGCCGTGCCGGGCGTAGACCGTGCCCGCCTCCTCGCTCGCACCCATCACGGCCGGGATCCAGCCGTGTTCGCGCGCCTCGGCCAGCCAGGGCCCGATCGCCCCGGGCCACGCCTCCGGGTCGCCGATCGGGTCGCCGGAGGCCAGGGAGACCCCGCCCACGACGCGGTAGGTCACGGCGGCCTTCCGGCTCGGCGACCAGACCACGCTCTTCTCGCGGCGCAGCGCGAAGTAGCCGAGCGAGTCGCGCTCGCCGTAGCGCTCCAGCAGCTCCCGCAGCCGCTCCTCGTCACCGGGGCCGAGGGGGTCGACCGCCCGGCGGGAGCGGAACGCCGCGTACAGCACGGCGACCAGCAGGGCGGTGGACATCACGTTGATGACGACGTCGGCCCAGCCCGGCGTGCGGATGCCGGGCAGACGGGAGGCGTCGGGGGCGAGGGTGACCAGGCGCAGCAGGCCGTAGCGCCAGCGCTCGGCGAAGGTGGAGTGGCCGGACGCCGTGTTGGTGACGGTGACCAGCGCGGCGGCGAGCAGCGAGGTGACCAGCAGCCCGCCGGCGGCCACGACCGTGGCCAGCGCCGGGTTGGAGCGGTCGCCCTTGGCGTAGAACTCCCTGCGGCTCACCAGCAGGGCCAGGACGAAGGCGGCGGTCAGGGCCAGGGAGATCCAGTTCTGCGCGTGCTGCCGGATCTCCGGGAAGGTCATCGCGACGGCGAAGAGCAGCAGGAAGAGTCCGCTCAGCACGAGGTCGAGGATCCAGGCCGCCCGTTTGCGGCGGCGCATGGTGATCGCCAGGAAGAGCGTGAACGCGCCGGAGGCGAAGCCGGCGCTGAGCAGGTACGGAGTGAAGAAGTCGTCCGTGTTGTGCCGTCGGAGGTCCTGGCCCAGGGAGACCCAGACGGCGCTCAGGAGGTTGATGGACGCGACGGCGCGCAGGTACCAGAGGGCGAACAGGGCACCGCGGCGCGACCGGACGGTGCTCGGGGGTGTTCCTTCGCCGGGCAAACGGACCTCTCCCATGAAACGTGATCATATGGGGCATCACGCATCATGGCGGGCGTCCGGTGCGGCCGCCCGGTCGGCGGCGGCCGCACCGGCGCGTCAGTCCGTGCCGCTCTCCCCGACGCGGCCTGCCGCGCCGTCCACGACACCGTCCTTGACGCCGTCCTCCGGGGCGTCCTCCACGGCGTTCTCCCCGTCGCTCTCCACGGGTGACGGGCGTTCCGGCAGCTCGGCCGCGAAGGCGGCGGCGGCCTGCACGAGGGGGAGTGCGAGCAGCGCCCCGGTCCCTTCCCCCACCGTGACGCCGTGGTCGAGCAGCGGGTTGAGCGCCATCCGGTCCAGCGCCTTCGACTGCCCCGGCTCCCCGCTCACCTGACCCGCCAGCCACCAGTCCGGGGCGCGGAACGCCGCCCGCTGCGCCACCAGCGCGCACGCCGCCGACACCACACCGTCCAGAATCACCGGCATCCGCCGCACGGCGCTCTGCAGCAGGAACCCGGTCATCGCCGCCAGGTCCGCGCCGCCCACCGCCGCCAGCAGCTCCAGCTGGTCGCCGAGGACCGGCCGGGCCCGGCGCAGCGCGTCACGGATCGCCGCGCACTTGCGCATCCACGCCAGGTCGTCGATGCCCGCCCCGCCGCGTCCGGTGACCACCGAGGCGTCGGTGCCGCACAACGCCGCGATCAGCGTGGCCGCGGGCGTCGTGCCGCCGACGCTGAGATCGCCCAGCACCACCAGGTCGGTGCCCGAGTCGGCCTCCTCGTCGGCGATCGCCATCCCCAGGCGCACGGCCCGCTCGGCCTCGTCCGCCGTCAGGGCGTCCTCGATGTCGATACGGCCGCTGCCGCGCCGCACCCGGTGGCGTACGACGTCCCGGGGCAGCAGCTCCGGGTCGCAGTCCACACCGGCGTCGACCACCCGCAGCGGAACGTTCATCCGGCGCGCCAGCACCGCCACCGGGCTCGCCCCGTCCAGCGCCGCCCGCACCAGCTCCCGCGCCCCGCCCGCCGCGCGGCCCGACACGCCCAGCTCCGCCACCCCGTGGTCGCCGGCGAACAGCACCACCCGCGGCCGGTCGACCGGCCGGACCGGGACGGCACCCTGCGCGGCCGAGAGCCACTCGCCCAGCTCGTCGAGACGGCCGAGCGCGCCCGGCGGAACGGAGAGCCGTTCCCGGCGTTCCTCGGCGTCGCGCCGCATACCGCTGTCGGGGCGCTCGATCAGATCGGAGAAGTCGTCGAGATTCAGCCTGCTCATTCGCCGAACAGTACCGGCAGCGGGGGCCGGTCAGCCCCTCGGTGCGGGGCACCCCGGGACCTCAGCCGCGCAGCACCAGCGCCTGTCCGGCGACGACCAGCAGGACGTGCTCGCACTCGTCGGCGAAGGCCGCGTTCAGTCGCCCCAGCTCGTCGCGGTACCGGCGGCTGCCCGCGTCGGCGGGCACGATCCCCGACCCCACCTCGTTCGTGACGGCGACGACCGTACGGGAGGTGGCGCGGACCGCCCCCACCAGTTCCGAGACCCGCTCGCGCAGGGCGCGCTCGCCGCTCCCGGCCCACGTGTCGTCGTCCCAGGCGCCCACCCCGTCCATCGCGTCGGCCAGCCACAGCGACAGGCAGTCGATCAGCAGGGGCGGGCCGTCCCGGGTCAGCAGCGGCACCAGCTCGCAGGTCTCCTCCGTACGCCAGGACGCGGGCCGGCGCTCGCGGTGGAGGCGCACCCGGGCCGCCCACTCGGTGTCGCCGCCGCGGCTGCCGCCCGTCGCCACGTACAGGACGTCCGGGAAGGACTCCAGGCGCCGCTCCGCCTCCACGGACTTGCCCGACCGGGCGCCCCCGGTCACCAGCGTGCGGCGCGGGATACGCGGCGCCTCGTGGAACCCGCCCACCACGACGGTCGTCCCGTCCGGCACCGCGCGCGCCCCGGCCGCGGCCAGCCGGCGGTCCAGCTCGCGTCCCGGCGGTACGTCGTGGTCCAGGTGCGCCGCGACCACATCGGTCGCCGGGCCGATCGCGCCCGCCGCCCGCAGCCGGGCGAACCCGTCCGGCCGCCCGACGACGTCGCCGACCACCATGTCGTACGCCCGCGGCGACCCGTTGAGGCCGGCGGGGGCGCCGCCGGGGGGCAGGTAGAGCAGCCGTTCTCCGTCCGGGGACGTCACCTCGTACCCCGTGCCGGGCGAGTCCATCGGCACCGCCCGGACCCGGTGCCCGCTGATGAGCGTCAACTCCCGTCCGTCCGGCACCCGCCCCGCCGCCGGCAGCCCGGCCGGGAGCTCCACGGCCGGCCCGTCGTGCGGATGCGTCAGCAGTACCTGCCGTACGCCGGTCAGCGAGTGCCCCGCCCGCGCGGCGGCCAGCGCGGCCCCGGGGGTGAGGTCGAGCAGCAGGGCGCCGTCCACCAGCAGCGCGGTGGCGGCGCGGGCCCGCTCGCCTCGGGCGGTCGCGCAGGTGGCGCAGGGGCAGTCGGGGCGGGGGAGCCCCTCGGGGGCGCCGGTGCCGAGCAGAGTCAGTTCCACGATGACGATCCTCCCGCGTCACCGCGCGGGGTGCGCGCCCGGCTACGCTGCGGGCAGGAAACCGATCATCTGGAGGCGCACATGGCATGGACGTGGCGGTTCGAGAAGTCCGACGGCACAGAGGTCCAGCCGGCGGTCCAGCCGGAGGAGTTCACCACCCAGGGGGATGCCGAGTCGTGGATCGGTGAGATCTGGAAGGACCTGCGTGAGGGCGGCGCGGATCAGGTGACGCTGTTCGAGGACGACAAGAAGATCTACGGCCCGATGAGCCTGGACGCGGAAGCCGTGTAGCCCCGCCACCGGGTGCCGCCCGTCCGGACGGCGCGTGCTCGCGCCACGGCCGTCCGGGCACGCCCCGTCGCCGCGCGGTCCGGTGACGGGCTCGGACACCGGGCGGGCGCCTCAGATCTCGCCCAGGGTCACCGTCGCCGTCGAGGACCGTCCGTCGCGCTCGTAGGTCACCGACACCTGGTCGCCCGGCTTCTTCGAGGCCAGGGCCTCCAGCAGGGACGTGATCGTGGTGATCTGCGTGTCGTCCACCCCGGTGATGATGTCGCCCGGCCGGATGCCCGCCTTCGCCGCCGCGCCCCCCGCGGGCGCGTCGACGACCGCCACACCGGCCGGCCGGTAGTCGTCGGTCAGCACGGTGCGGCCGGAGACGTTCAGCGCCGCGCGCCCCGAATCCGTGACCTTGCCCGTGTTCACGATCTGGTCGGCGACCGTCTTCACCATCGAGGCGGGGATCGCGAAGCCGATCCCCGGCGCCGTGCCTCCCAGGTTCGGGTCCGCCGCCGCCAGGGTCGGGATGCCGATGACCTCGCTGTCCAGGTTGACCAGCGCTCCACCGCTGTTGCCCGGGTTGATCGCCGCCGACGTCTGGACCATGTTGCCGATCGTCGCGCCGGTCCCGCCGTCGCGGGCGCCCTCGCTGACCGTGCGGCCGGTCGCCGAGACGATGCCCTGGGTCACGCTGCTGGACAGGCCGAGCGGTGAGCCCATGGCGAGGACGATCTGGCCGACCGCCACCTCGGAGGAGTCCCCGAAGGTCGCCGGCCGCAACCCGGCGGGCGGGTCGTCCAGCCTGATGACGGCCAGGTCCTGCTCCGGATAGCTGGACACCAGCCGGGCGCCGAGCACCTGCTCGCCCGTCGCCACGGTGACCTTGAAGGTCCGCTCGGCGCCGACGACGTGGGCGTTGGTGACGATGTGCCCCTTGTCGTCGTAGACGATCCCCGAGCCCACACTCGATCCGGCGTCGATCTGCACCACCGACGGCAGCACGTCCTTGATCGTGGCCCGGTACGCGCTCTCCAGGTCGGTGGCCGCCCGCTGCGCCACGGCCCGGGCCGTCGCAGCGGCCGGACGCGCAGCGGGAGTGCCGGCCGAACAGCCGGCCGTCAGGGCGGCCACGCAGAGCAGGGGGATCAGTCGGGCGAAACGGGCGTCCATGTCCGGAGTATCGCTCGACCCGGCAGGCGGCGGCTCGCGCTGTGCGGCCGATCAGGTGCGCGGCGGATCAAGGAGCGGCGGTCAGGAACTGCGTCGCGGCCAGCTCCCCGTACAGCGGATCCGACGCCACCAGTTCCGCGTGCGTCCCCACGGCCCGTACCCGGCCGGCGTCCATGACCACGATCCGGTCCGCCAGCGTCACCGTCGACAGCCGGTGGGCGACCACCAGGACGGTCACCTCGCGTGCCGCCTCGGCGACCACGTCCCGCAGCGCCAGTTCGTTGACCGCGTCCAGCTGGGACGTCGCCTCGTCGAGCAGCAGCAGGCGCGGCCCGCGCAGGAGCGCCCGGGCGATCGCCACCCGCTGCCGCTCGCCGCCCGACAACCGCGAACCCCGGTGCCCGACCACGGAGTCGAGGCCGTCCGGCAGCCGTTCGACGAGTCCGTCGAGCCTCGCCCGGGCCAGCACCCGCCGGACGTCCTCGTCGGTCGCGTCCGGAGCGGCGAAGGTCAGGTTCTCCCGCAGCGTCCCGGCCAGGACCGGCGCGTCCTGCTCCACATAGCCGATGGCCGCCCGCAGTTCGGCCAGCGGCCAGTCGCGAACGTCCCGGCCGTCGATCAGGACGCGGCCGCCGGTGGTCTCGTAGAACCGTTCGACCAGCCCGAACACCGTCGTCTTGCCCGCGCCCGACGGGCCGACGAACGCCGTCATGCCGGCGCCCGGCACCTCGAAGGAGACGCCGTGGTGGACATACGGAAGGTCTTCCCGGTAGCGGAACGTGACGTCCTCGAAGACCACCGACGACGCGGGGCCGCTGTCTCCCGCGCGGGCCGGGCCGGGCGCCGTGACCGGCTCGGTCTCCAGCCGCTCCGCCTCGGCGAGCCGCGCGATGGCCGCTGTGCCCACCTGGTACTGCGTCGCCGCCTCCACCAGCCTGGACACCGGGTCGATCAGATAGAAGAGATAGAGCAGGAACGCCACCAGCGTCGAGATGGAGATCGCGCCCGACGCGACCCGCGCGCCGCCGATTCCCAGCACCGCGAGGAACGAGACCTGCACGCACAGCCCGACCGACGACCACGCCAGCGCCTGCCACTTGGCCGCCTTCAGCCCGTACCGCCACGCCTGCGTCGCCGCCGCGTCGACGGCCGCCGTCTCGCGCTCCTCCGCACCCGACGCCTTCACTGTGCGGAACGCTCCGAAGACCCGTTCCAGACGGGTGGATATCTCGGCCACCGCCTCCTGCGAGCGCCGCGTCGCCCGGGAGATCCTCGGCATCACCAGCGCGAAGGCGCCACCGATCACCACGATCACGCCCAGGGTGACGCCGAGCAGCACCGGATCCATCAGCGCCATCATCACGATCGTCGCCACGAACGCGAGCCCGCCCGTCGCCGCCGAGACGATCGACTGGGTCGTGACCGCCCGGAGCAGCGTGGTGTCGGAGGTGATCCGGGACATCAGGTCACCGGGCTGGGTCCGCTCCACCTCCGGCAGCCGCAACCGCAGCAGACGTCCGATCAGGGTGCGGCGGGCGGCCAGCACCACGGACTCGGCGGTGCGCTCCAGGACGTACGCCCCGACCGCCTCGATCGCCGTGCCGAGCAGTACCAGCGCGGTGAGGACCACGAGGACGTCCGTGATCGGCTCGTCCTGGCCGAGCCGGTCGACCAGCGCCTTGGCGGCCAGCGGCTGGAGCACCCCGGTGGCGGCGCCGATCAGCGTGCAGAACGCGCCCAGCGCGACGGCCCAGCGGTGCGGGCGGAAGTGGCGGTGGACGGCGCGCCAGGTCTCGGCGGCGGACAGTTCGAGGGGGTTGTCGACGGAGTCGTCGACGGTGTTCTTCCCGACGGTGTTCTTCGCGGTCACGACCGCTGGGACGCCGCACGCGCCGCTTCCGCCTGACAGCCGGCGCCCGCCCGGGCACACTTGGCCGGATCCCGCCCCTGAGGGGCATCACACATGACCGCACATCGGGCGAATCGTCCGCAGCGGCCGGGGGCGATCCCCGCCGGGCCCGTGTCGCCTGGGCGGGCCCTCACACCGGGGCCGGAACGGGGCCGGAACGGGGCCGGGACCAGGGCCGGAACGGGGGCCGGGGCCGGCCCGCGGGCCGTCGGCCCCACCCGTGGGCTGTCCGGCCGGGCGGCCTCAGCCGCGGACGCCGCACAGGTGCAGCAGCGCCGCCACCCGGCGGTAGGGCTCCGTCCGCCCCGCCCTGTCCTCCGCCGCGAGCAGCCGCTCCAGCTCCTCGGCGGCCGGCAGGCCCTCCTCGGCCGGGACACCGTCGGTGAAGAGCCGCACCCCGTACCAGGCCTGCAGCGGTGCCGCGATGCCGGCGAGCGTCGCGGTCAGGTCCTCCAGGCGATCGGCCCGGACGGTGTGGCCGAGACGGCTGACATAGGTGTCCGACTCGAAGGAGGCCAGGGTGTCCGACCAGTCACCGGCGAGTCCGGGCCGCAGCGCCAGCGCGTCCGCGTTCCGTACGAGCAGGGACAGCAGGCCACCGGGTGCCAGCATCCGGGCGAGCCCCGCGAGCATGGCGTCGGGCTCCTCCACGTACATGAGCACTCCGTGGCAGAGGACCACGTCGAAGCTGCCGGGCAGGAAGTGCACGCCGGTCTCGCGGCCGTCGCCCTCGATCAGTGTGACCCGCTCCCGGATGCCCGCGGGCTCCGTGGCGAGGGCCTCACGGGCGGCCTTGAGCAACCCCGCGTCGGACTCCAGACCGGTCAGGGTGTGCCCGGCCCGTGCCAGGCGCAGCGCCTGGGCGCCCTGGCCCATGCCGACGTCGAGGATGCGCAGACGCTGTCCCACCGGGTAGCGGGCGGCTATCTGCTCGTCCAGCTGGCGGGCGACGAGCTCCTGGCGAACCATGGTGCGCAGTCCGCCGAGCCCGTCGAGCCAGTCACCCGTCATGCCTCCGGAACCGGAGACCTCGGTGCTCAGGGCCGCTCTCCGCGCTTGACCCGAGGCTTGGGCAGCCGCAGCCGGCGCATCTGGAGCGTCCGCATCAGGCCGTACGCCACCGCGCCGCGCTTCGGCTCGTTCGGGAAGCGCTCGGCGAGCTGCTTCTTCAGGCGGATCCAGATGCCGATCGAGTCGATGACGATCAGGACGATCACACCGAGCCAGAGCAGCAGGGCGATGTTCTGGAGCTGGGGGACCCGGATCATGGAGAGCACCAGGATCACCACGGCGAGCGGCAGGAAGAACTCCGCGATGCAGAAGCGTGAGTCGACGAAGTCGCGTACGAAGCGGCGGACCGGGCCCTTGTCACGGGCCGGCAGGTAACGCTCGTCGCCACTGGCGAGCGCCTCGCGCTGCTTGGCGAGGTCCGTGCGACGGGCCTCGCGCTGGCGCTTCATCGCTTCTTTGCGGTCGACCGGCGTCGTCGACGCACGGCGGCGCTGGGTCTGGGCCTCACTCCGCTTCGGGGTCGGGCGGCCCTTGGGGGCCTCGGGGTCGCGGGGCTGCTTGGAGAGGTCCGCCGTCACCTTGTCGGTGGGGGCCTTCTCATCCTTCGAACGGCTACGGAACACAAAGCCCAAGGGTACGGGGTATGTCGCACGTACCCCACCCCCTCGGGGAACGATCCGGCAACGGCGCGCGTCCCTGACGACAGAACCCCGGGCGGGGAACGCAAGCACGGATCCCCGGCGGACACCTACTCCTCAGGCGGGATCCCACGTGGTCGTACTCGTTCTTGGGGATGAGCGCATCGGCGCTCGAACAGTGCGGTAATGGATGCAGGGCCCGTACTGTGGGTTCTGTTGGAGTGCTGGAGTCCAGTCCGTCCAGAAGGGGGCGCGCGAAGCCCATGAGCGGTGTGATGAAGCGTATGGGGATGATCTTCCGCGCGAAGGCAAACAAGGCCCTTGACCGGGCCGAGGATCCGCGCGAGACCCTCGACTACTCGTACCAGAAGCAGCTGGAGCTGTTGCAGAAGGTCCGCCGGGGCGTCGCCGACGTGGCGACCTCGCGCAAGCGCCTGGAACTCCAGCTGAACCACCTCCAGGGCCAGTCCTCCAAGCTGGAGGACCAGGGCCGCAAGGCGCTGGCGCTGGGCCGCGAGGACCTGGCCCGCGAGGCGCTCTCGCGCAGGGCCGCGCTCCAGCAGCAGGTCACGGACCTGGAGACGCAGCACCAGACGCTGCAGGGCGAGGAGGAGAAGCTCACCCTCGCCGCCCAGCGGCTCCAGGCCAAGGTCGACGCCTTCCGTACGAAGAAGGAGACGATCAAGGCGACCTACACCGCCGCGCAGGCGCAGACCAGGATCGCCGAGTCGTTCTCCGGCATCTCGGAGGAGATGAGCGACGTCGGCGTGGCCATCCAGCGCGCCGAGGACAAGACCGCCCAGCTCCAGGCGCGGGCCGGCGCGATCGACGAGCTGCTCGCCTCCGGGGCCCTGGACGATCACTCGGGCCTTGCCAAGGACGACATCCAGGCCGAGCTGGACCGCCTCTCGGGCGGTACGGACGTCGAGCTGGAGCTCCAGCGGATGAAGGCGGAGCTGGCCGGCGGGAGCGCCTCCCAGCAGGCCATCGAGGGCGGCGGCCAGGCGGGTTCCCAGGACCAGCAGGCGCAGCAGTCCCGGCCCCGTTTCGACAAGCAGTGAGCTGACCGGCGGGACCGACGGTCTCCGCCGGCGGGGACGGGCGGAACCGGCGGCCATCGGCCGGAAACGTCCGGAAGCAACCAGAAGCGACCGGAAGCCACGGGACGCGACCGGAAGCCACGGGAATCAACCGGGAACACCCAGGATCAGCAGGCATCAGGCCGCAACCGGCAGAAGGACGGCGCGTCATGATCGTGAGGATCATGGGGGAGGGCCAGATGACGCTGGCGGACAGCCACGTCACCGAGCTCAACAAGCTGGACGAGGAACTGCTCGCCGAGATGGAGTCGGGCGACGGAGAGGGCTTCCGCCGCACGCTCCACGCCCTCCTGGACAAGGTGCGTGAACTGGGTGAGCCCCTCCCCGACGCCTCTCTGGAGCCCTCCGGGCTGATCCTGCCGGCGCCCGACGCCACGCTGGAAGAGGTCCGGGCCATGCTGCGCGACGACGGGCTCATCCCCGGCTGAGAGGCACCGGCGCGGGCCGGCACCTCACCTCCGACACCCTCCGTGCCCCGCCCCGGCGACGACCGGGAGCGGGGCACGGTGTTCCCCCCGCGGGCGCGGCACGCCGTACCGTTGCCCGACGTGACCACCCTCGGAACCCGGCTCGTCCGCGGCCGCTGCTGGCTGCGGTCGCATCCGTACGCGTTCGACGCCGCCCTCGCCCTCGCCGTGCTGATCAGCATGGTCGCCGGGTCGTTCGTCGACCCGCACGGCGGCCCCGACGGCCCCACCTTCGGCACCCGCAGCCCGCAGCCGGCCGGGGTGCTGCTCATGGTGGCGGGCGCGGCGGCACTGGTGCTGCGGCGTACCCGTCCGCTCGGGGTGCTCGCGTTCACCGGCGCCGTCACGTTCGCGGAGCTGGTCGCCGGCGACCCGCCCGCGCCCGTCGCCATGAGCGTGGTCATCGCCCTGTACACCGTCGCCGCGCGCACCGACCGGCCCACCACCTGGCGGGTCGGCCTGCTGACGATGACCGTGCTCACGGGCGCCGCGATGCTCTTCGGGCCCACCCCCTGGTACAGCCAGGAGAACCTGGGCATCTTCGCCTGGAGCGGCATGGCCGCGGCCGGGGGCGACGCCGTCCGCAGCCGCCGGGCCTTCGTCGACGCGATCCGGGAGCGCGCCGAACGCGCCGAGCGCACCCGCGACGAGGAGGCCCGCCGCCGGGTCGCCGAGGAGCGCCTGCGCATAGCCCGGGACCTCCACGACGTCGTCGCCCACCACATCGCCCTGGTCAACGTCCAGGCCGGGGTGGCCGCCCATGTCATGGACAAACGGCCCGACCAGGCCAAGGAGGCCCTGGCCCACGTCCGCGAGGCGAGCCGCTCCGCCCTCGGGGAGCTGCGGGCGACCGTCGGGCTGCTCCGTCAGTCCGGCGACCCGGAGGCCCCCACCGAACCGGCCCCCGGACTCGCCGTCGTCGACGAGCTGCTGGCGACCTTCCGCCATGCCGGCCTCCCCGTCGAACTCGCCCGCACCGACCACGACACCCAGCTCCCGGCCGCCGTGGACCTGGCCGCGTACCGGATCATCCAGGAGGCCCTGACCAATGTGCGCAAGCACGCGGGCCCGGACGCCCGGGCCGAGGTCAGCGTCGTACGGGTCGGCCGCACCATCGAGGTGACCGTGCTCGACGACGGCTCCGCTCCCGGACCGGTCCCGCACCGGGCGGAACCGGCGGACGGCGGAGGGCACGGCCTCCTCGGCATGCGCGAGCGCGTCACCGCCCTCGGCGGGGCCCTGACCGCGGGCCCCCGCTACGGCGGCGGCTTCCGGGTCCAGGCGATACTGCCGCTCACCGCACACACAGGGGAGTCCACATGACCATCAGGGTGCTGCTCGCCGACGACCAGGCGCTGCTGCGCAGCGCGTTCAGGGTGCTGGTCGACTCCGAGCCGGACATGGAGGTCGTGGGGGAGGCCGCCGACGGCGCCCAGGCCGTCGCCCTGGCCCGCTCCGCCAAGGCGGACGTGGTGCTGATGGACATCCGGATGCCCGGTACGGACGGGCTTGCCGCCACCCGCATGATCAGCGCGGACCCCGGCATGGCGGGCGTACGGGTCGTCATGCTGACCACCTTCGAGGTCGACGAGTACGTCGTGCAGTCGCTGCGCGCCGGGGCCTCGGGCTTCCTGGGCAAGGGCGCGGAGCCGGACGAACTGCTCAACGCCATCAGGATCGCGGCCGCCGGCGAGGCGCTGCTGTCGCCCGCCGCGACCAAGGGCCTCATCGCCAGGTTCCTCGCGCAGGGCGGCGCGGACGGCACGGACGGCGAGGCGGCGGCCTACTCGGAGCGGATCGCCCTCCTCACCGTCCGGGAGCGTGAGGTCCTGGTGCTGGTCGGCGGAGGCCACTCCAACGACGAGATCGCCGAACGCCTGGAGGTCAGCCCGCTGACCGTCAAGACCCATGTGAACCGCGCCATGGCCAAGCTCGGCGCCCGCGACCGCGCGCAACTCGTCGTGACGGCGTACGAATCGGGTCTGGTACGCCCAAGGGTGGAGTGAAGGCGCGCTTCCGCGTACTCCAGACGCGGTATGCGGGAGATAAGGAAATGGACCTGGGGGCGACGGATCGCCCCTCTCTCATGGCCGATCGTAAGAACGGGCCACGTGTACGGGGTGAGCCCACCTGCCGAGCACGCCACAGAAGAGAGACCCCATGTCCTGGCTGTCCAGATTCAGCCTCGCGCAAAGGGCCCTGATAGGGCTGATCTCGATCGTCGCGATCGTCTTCGGGGCGATCGCCATCCCGCAGCTGAAGCAGCAGCTCCTGCCCTCCATCGAGCTGCCGATGGTGTCGGTCCTGGCGCCCTACCAGGGCGCGTCCCCCGACGTGGTCGAGAAGCAGGTCGTCGAACCGCTCGAGAACACGATCAAGGCCGTCGACGGGATCAAGGGCGTCACCTCCACGGCGAGCGAGGGCAACGCCGTCATCATGGCGACCTTCGACTTCGGGGACGAGGACACCAAGCAGCTCGTCGCCGACGTCCAGCAGGCCGTCAACCGGGCCCGCGTCCAGCTGCCGGACGACGTGGACCCGCAGGTCGTCGCCGGCTCGACCGACGACATCCCGACCGTCGTCCTCGCCGTCACCTCCGGCAAGGACCAGCAGGCGCTCGCCGCCCAGCTGGAGCGGACGGTCGTCCCCGCCCTGGAGGACATCGACGGTGTCGGCCAGGTCTCCGTCGACGGTGTCCAGGACCTCCAGGTCTCCGTCACCCCGGACAACGCGAAGCTCGCCGCGGCCGGCCTCGACACCATGGCGCTCTCCGAGGCGCTGAAGTCGGGCGGCGCGACCGTCCCGGCCGGCTCGTTCTCCGAGGAGGGCAAGAGCCGCACCGTGCAGGTGGGCGGGGGCTTCACCTCGCTCAAGCAGATCGAGGACCTGCGGATCGCACCGGCGAAGGGCGACCCGGTACGCCTCGGGGACGTCGCCGCGGTGAAGCAGGAGGAGTCGCAGCGGGTCTCCATCACCCGTACGAACGGCAAGCCCAGCCTCGCCGTGATGGCCACCATGGACAACGACGGCAGCGCCGTCGCCATCTCCGACGCGGTCAAGGACAAGCTGCCGGGCCTCCGTGCCGACCTGGGGGCGGGTGCCGAGCTGACCGTCGTCTCCGACCAGGGCCCGGCCGTCTCCAAGTCGATCTCGGGGCTCACGACGGAGGGCGCGCTCGGCCTGCTCTTCGCCGTCATCGTCATCCTGGTCTTCCTCGCCTCCCTGCGCTCGACCATCGTCACCGCGGTCTCCATCCCGCTCTCGGTGGTCCTCGCGCTGATCGTGCTCTGGACCCGCGACCTCTCGCTGAACATGCTCACGCTGGGGGCGCTGACCATCGCCATCGGCCGGGTCGTCGACGACTCGATCGTGGTCCTGGAGAACATCAAGCGGCACCTCGGCTACGGCGAGGAGCGCCAGTCGGCGATCCTGACCGCCGTCAAGGAGGTCGCGGGCGCCGTCACCTCCTCCACCCTCACCACCGTCGCGGTGTTCCTCCCGATCGGCCTGGTCGGCGGCATGGTGGGCGAGCTGTTCGGCTCGTTCTCCCTCACCGTCACCGCCGCCCTGCTCGCCTCCCTCCTCGTCTCCCTGACCGTCGTGCCGGTCCTCTCGTACTGGTTCCTGCGCGCCCCCAAGGGCACGTCCGAGGACCCGGACGAGGCGCGGCGCGTGGCGGAGGAGAAGGAGAACCGCAGCGCCCTGCAGCGGATGTACGTCCCGGTGCTGCGCTTCGCGACCCGTCGCCGGCTCACCAGCGTCGCCATCGCGGTCGTGGTGCTCCTGGGCACCTTCGGCATGGCGCCCCTGCTGAAGACCAACTTCTTCGACCAGGGCGAGCAGGAGGTCCTCTCCGTCAAGCAGGAGCTCGCGCCGGGCACCAGCCTGGAGGCGGCCGACGCCGCGGCGAAGAAGGTCGAGAACGTCCTGGCCTCGGTCGACGAGGTCGAGGACTACCAGGTCACCGTCGGCTCCTCCGGCTTCATGGCGGCCTTCGGCGGCGGCACCGGCGCCAACCAGGCGTCGTACCAGGTCACCCTGAAGGACGCGGCGTCGTACGAGAAGGCCCGCGACAGCATCGACGCGGAGCTGGCCGGGCTCGACGGCATCGGCGACACGACGATCGCGGCGGGCGACGGCTTCGGCAGCCAGGACCTGAGCGTCGTGGTCAAGGCCTCCGACGCGGACACCCTGAAGAAGGCGTCCGAGGCGGTACGGGCCGAGGTCGCCGGGCTCGACGACGTCACCGACGTCCAGAGCGACCTGGCGCAGTCCGTTCCGCGCATCTCGGTCCGGGCCAACGAGAAGGCGGCAGCCGCCGGACTCGACGACGCCAAGCTCGGCGGTGTGGTCGCCCAGGCGATCCGCGGCCTCCCGGCCGGCGAAGCGGTCCTGGGCGACACCCGGCGGAACATCGTCATCACCTCGGCCGCCCCCGCCAGGACCATGGCGGAGCTGAGCAAGCTGCCGCTGGGCCCGGTGAAGCTCGGTGACATCGCCGAGGTGAAGCTGGTCCCGGGCCCGGTCTCGATGACCCGCATCGACGGGGCGCGCGCCGCGACGATCACGGCCAAGCCGACCGGTGACAACACCGGCGCGGTGAGCGCCTCGCTCCAGTCCAGGATCAACGCACTGGACCTGCCCGAGGGCGCCACGGCCACCATCGGCGGCGTCTCGGAGGACCAGGAGGAGGCGTTCCTCAACCTGGGGCTGGCGATGCTGGCGGCGATCGCGATCGTCTTCATGCTGCTCGTCGCGACCTTCAAGTCGCTGGTCCAGCCGCTGATCCTGCTGGTCTCCATCCCGTTCGCGGCCACCGGCGCGATCGGTCTGCTGATCGCGACCGGCACCGCGATGGGCGTCCCGGCGATGATCGGCATGCTGATGCTGATCGGCATCGTCGTGACCAACGCGATCGTGCTGATCGACCTGATCAACCAGTACCGGGCACAGGGCCTAGGGGTCGTCGAAGCGGTGATCGAGGGAGGCCGGCACCGACTGCGTCCGATCCTGATGACCGCCTTGGCGACGATCTTCGCGCTGCTGCCGATGGCGCTGGGCGTCACCGGACAGGGCGGGTTCATCGCCCAGCCGCTCGCCGTGGTCGTGATCGGCGGTCTGGTCACCTCGACGCTGCTCACGCTGCTGCTGGTCCCGACGCTCTACGCGATGGTGGAGCTCCGCAAGGAGCGGCGCCGGGCCAAGCGCGCGGCCAAGCGCGTCGAGAAGGACGGCGGCCCGTCCGGCGGCCGGCCCGCCTCGGAGGAACCGGCACCGGCCAACGCGTAACGGCACGGCCAGCGCGTCACGGCACGGCCGCCGGGCCTCGGCCCCGGCCGAGGCGATGCGGTCCCGCGCGCGGCGCGGCGGCTCCCCCCCGGGGGTGGCTGTCGCGCCGCGTCGTCGGCAGGGCCGGCGGGGGAGCGTTTGCCGGCCTCACCTCCGCGGCCTCCGGTCCACGACGAGGGGCGCCCCGCCATGGCGGGGCGCCCCTCGTGCGCTGTTCTCGCGCCGTGCCGTGGTGTGCGGCTACGGCAGCGCCAGCATCCGCTCCAGCGCGAGCTTGGCGAAGCTCTCGGTCTCCCGGTCGACCTCGATCCGGTTGACCAGGTTGCCCTCGGCGAGCGACTCCAGCGTCCACACCAGGTGGGGCAGGTCGATGCGGTTCATGGTCGAGCAGAAGCAGACCGTCTTGTCGAGGAAGACGATCTCCTTGCCCTCAGGGGCGAACCGGTTCGCCAGGCGGCGCACCAGGTTCAGCTCGGTGCCGATCGCCCACTTGGAGCCGGCCGGGGCCGCTTCCAGGGCCTTGATGATGTACTCGGTCGAGCCCACGTAGTCCGCGGCGGCCACGACCTCGTGCCTGCACTCCGGGTGGACCAGGACGTTGACGCCCGGGATGCGCTCGCGCACGTCGTTGACGGAGTCCAGCGAGAAGCGGCCGTGGACGGAGCAGTGGCCGCGCCACAGGATCATCTTGGCCGCGCGCAGCTGCTCGGGGGTGAGGCCGCCGCCCGGCTTGTGCGGGTTGTAGACGACGCAGTCCTCCAGCGTCATGCCCATGTCGCGCACGGCGGTGTTGCGACCCAGGTGCTGGTCCGGCAGGAAGAGGACCTTCTCGCCCTGCTCGAAGGCCCAGTCGAGCGCGCGCCGGGCGTTGGAGGAGGTGCAGATCGTGCCGCCGTGCTTGCCGGTGAACGCCTTGATGTCGGCCGAGGAGTTCATGTACGAGACCGGGACGGTCACGTCCGCGATACCCGCCTCCGACAGCACGTCCCAGCACTCCGCGACCTGTTCGGCCGTCGCCATGTCGGCCATCGAACACCCGGCGGCCAGGTCCGGCAGGACGACCTTCTGGTCGTCCGAGGTCAGGATGTCCGCCGACTCGGCCATGAAGTGCACACCGCAGAAGACGATGTACTCGGCCTCCGGCCGCGCCGCCGCGTCACGCGCGAGCTTGAAGGAGTCGCCGGTGACGTCCGCGAACTGGATGACCTCGTCGCGCTGGTAGTGGTGCCCGAGGACGAAGACCTTGTCGCCGAGCTTCTCCTTGGCCGCGCGGGCGCGCTCCACCAGGTCGGGGTCGGACGGCGAGGGCAGGTCGCCGGGGCACTCCACACCCCGCTCGCTCTTCGGGTCGGCCTCGCGGCCGAGCAGCAGCAGGGCGAGGGGCGACGGCTGGACGTCCAGGGGCTGGGCGGTGGTCACGTCACGCACCCTTTCTTCTCTTCGGTGGAGGCGGCGAAGCCGCCCGGTGGGGCCGGTACGGGCACCAGCCCCCTTTTCGTCTAATTGACGCTATCTATCATAACCGCTTCACGTCACTTTGACGATGGCCATAGTGTCGATGTGACACATTCGCTCTCGGCACCCTTGGCGCTTGTCGCTCTCCGCGCACGGTGCCCGCTCCCGGACCGGTGTGCGAGCATGAAGGGGTAAGAGAAGCGCTCGGCCCGGAATGAATCCGCGGCCCCGCCGGTTTCCACCGTCGGCAAGCAGTCTCCGTACAACCCGGGAGAGAATGCAGATGTCCGTATCGGACGAGAAGACCACTGTCAGCGACGGCATCCTCCTGTCGGACGCGGCCGCGGCGAAGGTCAAGGCCCTGCTCGACCAGGAAGGGCGCGAGGACCTGGCGCTGCGCGTCGCTGTCCAGCCTGGTGGCTGCTCCGGCCTGCGTTACCAGCTCTTCTTCGACGAGCGTGCGCTCGACGGTGATGTCGTCAAGGACTTCGGCGGCGTCAAGGTCGTCACCGACCGGATGAGCGCCCCGTACCTGGGCGGCGCCTCCATCGACTTCGTCGACACCATCGAGAAGCAGGGCTTCACGATCGACAACCCGAACGCCACCGGCTCCTGCGCCTGCGGCGACTCCTTCAGCTGACGCGCTGACACGAAGGCGGCGGCCCCGGAACACCGGGGCCGCCGCCTTCGTCGTACGCCGTCGGGCCGCCCGTGCCGGGAGGGCGGCCGGGGCCCCTACGTGCGCGGCACCGCCTCACCGCCGGCGTCCACGACCTTCCGGCCGTCCAGCGGCCGCTCCAGCGTCACCGTGGCGGTGATCTCCTTGGCCATGGCGATGCAGTACCTGTCCGGCTTCGGCGGCGTCTCGACCACCTTCACCCGCACCTCCGTACCGCTCTCGTCGGCCTGCGCGGTGTACGTGCTGCACACGCCGCCCCAGAAGCGGACGGTCAGGATCTGCCCGTCCACGCCGTACGACTGCACCCGCGGCCCGCCCGAGGGCTCGGGCTGCGGCGCGTCGCTCTCGCGGGGCGACGGCGCGGGCGCCAGGTGGGAGGGCGCCACCGCCGGATAGGTGATGGTGAAGGGTCGCGCGTCGCCCTTCGGCTCCACCGTGAACAGCCACGAGGGGACGAGTGCCTCACGTCCACCGGTGAACTGCGCTGCCAGCCCGAACACCGCCCTGCTGATCGTCACCGTCTCCTTGGGGGCGGGGGTGGCGCCCGACGGCTCGCACGGCGCGGCCGGTTCGGCGTCGTTCTTCAGCGGCGCGGGCGTCGCACAGCCGCCGATGCCGACCGGGCCGCCGCCCGAGGACGCGTTCAGCAGCTTCAGCGCCTCCGCGGCCCCGATCACCGGGTACTCGTCGCCCTTCTCCGGCGCCTTGAGCCGTCCGCTGCCACCGACGACCGAACCGTCCGGCCCGACCTGGATGCCGGTCGACCAGCCGTACGTCGGCAGCCCGCCGACCACCGGGTCGGCGTTGACCACCCGCACCGCGCCCATCAGCTGGGTGGCGTCCAGTGCGGCGTCCCGCTGGCCCGACGCCTCCAGCACCGGGGCGGCGGCCTCCTTCGCGGCCTTCTCGCTCACGGCCCGGCCGCCCCCGCCGCCCGGTGCCTGCCCGCCCGAGGGGCAGACATCGGCCTTGCGGCAGTCGTCACCCGTCGGCGCCGTCCCGAGCGTCCAGCCGCCCGGAGCCTGCTTGTTCACCTGGAGCAGGGGGCCGGAACCGTCCTTCGCGGGGCCGGTCTTCCACACCGAGCCCTCCAGCCGGGGCGTTCCCGGCACCCCGAGGGCCTTGGCCAGGCGCGCCACCTCGTCCGCCCCGACGGTCCCCCGGGGCCGGTGGACCGGCGCCGAGTCCGGACCCTGCGGCAGTTCGCCCTTCGCCCGGTAGACGACCCCGCCCGGGTCGGGCTCGCCGGGGGCGATCCCCGGCCCAGGGCCGGTGGCACCGCCCGTGGCGTCCGTGTGACCGTCCAGCACCAGCGGCGGCGGGGTGCGGTCCGCGGCCGGCACGGCGCCGTCCGCCTTGCCGTCGCGCTCCGAGGCGGCCGTCGCGAAGTACGCCCCGCCGCCCCCGGCGAGCAGCACCGCTGCCGCCACGGAAGCGACGGCGAGCGGCGAACGCCGCCGACGGGGGCTCTCGTCTGTGGGCTCGGTACTGCTCACCGCAACGCTCCTTCGTAGGCGTGTTCCCTTGACGGAAGACACCGGTGGGACGGAACGAAGGAGCGCGCGGTTCCCTTCGCCTCAGGCGCCGTAATCGGAGGTGGCGTCCATCAGCCGGGCGGAGGCCGGCTCCACGACCACGCCGTGGATCAGGGAGGGGGAGACCGGGGCGGGCGCGGCCTCCGCCGGAACCACCCAGTGCGGTGCCATCCGTGCGCTGTCACCGCACAGCTCGGCCAGGCTGATCTCGCTGATCTCGCTGATCTCGCGGTTCCGCTGCTCGCGCTGAGCGCTGTAAGTCGGCATAACCGCACGGTACGCACAGGAGGGCTGACTGAAAAAGCCCTACTATCGGGTAGTTTCCGCACTTCAGACGGCTCCGCCGACCGGGTAGCGTGAACTGTCAACTCCCCCTCCCCGCAGGAGAGCCCAGCCGTGCGTATCGCAGTCACCGGCTCCATCGCCACCGACCACCTCATGACCTTCCCCGGCCGATTCGCCGACCAGCTGGTCGCGGACCAGCTGCACACGGTCTCCCTCTCCTTCCTCGTCGACAACCTCGACGTACGCAGGGGAGGGGTCGGCGCCAACATCTGCTTCGGGATGGGCCAGCTCGGCACCCGGCCCGTCCTGGTCGGCGCGGCCGGCGCGGACTTCGACGAGTACCGAGCCTGGCTCGACCGCAACGGGGTCGACACCGGCTCCGTGCGGATCTCCGAGGTCCTGCACACCGCGCGCTTCGTCTGCACCACCGACGCCGACCACAACCAGATCGGCTCGTTCTACACCGGCGCCATGAGCGAGGCCCGCCAGATCGAGCTCAAGTCGGTCGCCGACCGGGTCGGCGGGCTCGACCTCGTCCTGATCGGCGCCGACGACCCCGAGGCCATGCTGCGCCACACGGAGGAGTGCAAGACCCGCTCCATCCCGTTCGCCGCGGACTTCTCGCAGCAGATCGCCCGCATGGGCGGTGACGAGATCCGTACGCTCCTCGACGGCGCGACGTACCTCTTCTCCAACGAGTACGAGAAGGGCCTCATCGAGAGCAAGACCGGCTGGAGCGACGAGGAGATCCTCGGCAAGGTCGGCCACCGCGTCACCACGCTCGGCTCGCGCGGTGTGCGCATCGAGCGCGTCGGCGAGCCCGTGATCGAGGTCGGCTGCCCGGACGAGGAGGCCAAGGTCGACCCCACCGGTGTCGGCGACGCCTTCCGCGCCGGCTTCCTCTCCGGCCTGTCCTGGGGCGTCGGCCTGGAGCGCGCCGCCCAGGTCGGCTGCATGCTCGCCACCCTGGTCATCGAGACCCTCGGCACCCAGGAGTACACCCTGCGCCGCGCCAACTTCATGGAGCGCTTCACCAAGGCGTACGGCGACGAGGCCGCCGCCGAGGTCCGCATTCACCTGGTCTGAGCCCCTCGGGCCCCCGCCAGGATCCACCCGAGTCCTAGGACACCCGGCGGACCACGTACGCGACACCGTGGTCCGCCGGGCGCTCACCCACGTACTCCTGGCCGCGCATCCTGCACCACGCCGGGATGTCCAGCCGGGCCGCCTCGTCGTCGCTCAGGACCGTCACCGTCCCGCCGACCGGCACGTCGGCGATCACCTTGGCCAGCTCGATCACCGGAATCGGGCACCGCCTGCCGGTCGTGTCGACGAGCAGGGAGCCGGGCGGGGCGTCCCCCGCGGCCGCCGCGGTCGCCGCCGCCGCGGTCGCCGCCGGCGCGCCCAGCTGCTCCCGCACCCCGGCCACCGCACCCGGCAGCACCTCCAGGAACCGGTCCACGTCCCCGGCCGCGGTGCCGGGCGGCAGCGACACCCGGACGTTCCCCTCGGACAGCACCCCCATCGCGCGCAGCACATGGCTCGGCGTCAGCGTGGAGCTGGTGCAGGACGAACCGGAGGAAACGGAGAAACCGGCCCGATCCAGCGCGTGCAGCAGCGCCTCCCCGTCGGCATAGAGACAGGAGAAGGTGACGAGGTGGGGCAGACGGCGCACCGGATCGCCCACCACCTCCGCGTCGGGCACCAGCTCCGGTACCCGGGCACGGATCAGCTCGACCAGTCCCCGCAGCCGCTCGCCCTCGGCCTCGGCCTCCGCGCGCACGGCCCGCAGCGAGGCCGCGGCGGCCACCACGGCCGGGATGTTCTCGAACCCGGCCGCCCGCCCCGACTCCCGCTCGTCCACCGGGCCCCGGGCCGCGAAGCGCACCCCCTTGCGGACCGCGAGCAGCCCCACCCCCGCCGGGCCGCCCCACTTGTGGGCACTGGCCGTGAGCAGGGACCAGCCCGCCGGCACCGGCCCCCAGGCCAGCGACTGCGCCGCGTCCACCAGCAGGGGCACCCCCGCCGCCCGGCACGCCTCGGCCACCTCGCCCACGGGCTGCTCGGTGCCGACCTCGTGGTTGGCGGACTGGAGGCAGGCGAGTGCGGTGTCGGAGCGCAGCGCGGCGGCGTACCCGGCCGGGTCCACCGCCCCCGCCCGGTCGACCGGAACCTCGGTGACCGACCCGCCGTCCGCCTCGTGGGCCTCGGCCGAATGGAGGACCGAGGAGTGCTCCACCGCCGAGACGACCAGATGGCGTCCGGTCCGCCGGCGGCCGGCGAGCGCCCCGGCAACCCCGGAGTGCACCGCGCGGGTCCCCGAAGGAGTGAACACCAGCTCGTCCGGGCGGCACCCCACCGCCTCCGCGGCCGCCTCCCGCGCCGCGTCGAGCAGCAGCCGGGCCCGCCGCCCCTCGCGGTAGAGGCGGGCCGGGTCGGCCCAGCCCTCGTCGAGCGAGGCGAGCAGGGCCTGGCGGGCCACCGGGTGCAGCGGGGCGGAGGAAGCGGAATCGAAGTAGGGCACGTCGCCACGCTAGTACGGAGGAGGAGAAGGAGCGTCAGATGGGCGCCGCGGACGCCGGATCGGCCTCCCGCGAGGCGTCCGCCGGAGCGCGCGGCCACCCCTTCGGGGAGTCGGACGGCGCGTTGGGCACCCTCCCCGCGCGACCCCAAATAGCGTCCAGTAGGGTTTGGTCCGCATAAACATCCAAACCCCTGCCCGCGTCAGGGCCGGCGACCGACCAGCGAGACGGCCGCAGCCGACCGCGCGGGCGAGACTCTCGGGAAGGCGCTACGTGAGTCCCAACGGCTCCGACCGCTCGTCGCGGCGCCCGATGCGGCGGAAGCTGCCGCAGGTGCTGACTGCGGGCCTGATCCTGGCTACCGCCACCGGTTGCTCGTACAACTGGGAGGATTTCCCCCGCCTTGGTATGCCGACTCCGGTAACGGAAGAGGCGCCGCGGATCCTCTCCCTCTGGCAGGGCTCGTGGGCGGCTGCGCTCGTCACGGGCGTGCTGGTCTGGGGCCTGATCCTGTGGAGCGTCATCTTCCACCGGCGAAGCCGCACCAAGGTCGAGGTTCCTCCGCAGACCCGGTACAACATGCCCATCGAGGCCCTGTACACGGTGACCCCCCTCATCATCGTCTCGGTGCTCTTCTACTTCACCGCGCGTGATGAGTCGAAGCTCCTGGCCCTCTCCGACAAGCCGGCCCACACGATCAACGTGGTCGGCTACCAGTGGAGCTGGGGCTTCAACTACATCGAGGACGTGGACGGCAAGGCCGACACGGGTACCAAGCGCGCCAAGGAGCTCGGCGCCATTCCGGACAAGTTCCAGAAGGACTTCCCCGCGGGTGCCGAAGGCGTCTACGACGCCGGCATCCCGGGCACCCGGAACCCGCAGACCGGCAACCCGGGCCCGACCCTGTGGCTGCCGAAGGGAGAGAAGGTCCGGTTCATCCTGACCTCTCGTGACGTCATCCACTCCTTCTGGGTGGTGCCCTTCCTGATGAAGCAAGACGTCATCCCGGGCCACACCAACGCCTTCGAGGTGACCGCCAGCCGCGAGGGCACCTTCCTTGGCAAGTGCGCCGAGCTCTGCGGTGTCGACCACTCCCGGATGCTGTTCAACGTCAAGGTGGTCTCCCCGGAGCGCTACCAGCAGCACCTGAAGGAGCTGGCCGAGCAGGGCCAGACCGGCTTCATCCCGTCGGGTATTGAGCAGTCGGACCCGGCCCGGAACGCGGAGACCAACAAACTGTGAGCATCCTCAACGAACCTCAGGGTGCCGCCGCAGCAGCTGACGGCTCGCGAGAGCCGTACGAGAACGAGCTGCCCGTTCGGCGCAAGCAGCCCGGCAACGTGATCGTGAAGTGGCTGACCACCACCGACCACAAGACGATCGGCACGCTTTACCTGGTCACCTCGTTCGCCTTCTTCTGCATCGGCGGTCTGCTGGCGCTCTTCATGCGCGCCGAGCTGGCCCGTCCGGGTACGCAGATCATGTCGAACGAGCAGTTCAACCAGGCGTTCACGATGCACGGCACGATCATGCTGCTGATGTTCGCGACGCCGCTGTTCGCCGGATTCGCGAACTGGATCATGCCGCTGCAGATCGGCGCGCCCGACGTGGCGTTCCCGCGGCTGAACATGTTCGCCTACTGGCTGTACCTCTTCGGCTCGCTCATCGCGGTGGCCGGCTTCCTCACCCCGCAGGGTGCGGCCGACTTCGGCTGGTTCGCCTACGCCCCGCTGTCGGACGCGGTCCGTTCGCCGGGTGTCGGCGCCGACATGTGGATCATGGGTCTGGCCTTCTCCGGCTTCGGCACGATCCTCGGCTCGGTCAACTTCATCACCACGATCATCTGCATGCGCGCTCCCGGCATGACGATGTTCCGCATGCCGATCTTCACCTGGAACGTGCTGCTGACCGGTGTGCTGGTCCTGCTCGCCTTCCCGGTGCTGGCCGCGGCGCTGTTCGCCCTGGAGGCGGACCGCAAGTTCGGTGCCCACATCTTCGACGCCTCCAACGGCGGCGCGTTGCTGTGGCAACACCTCTTCTGGTTCTTCGGACACCCTGAGGTGTACATCATCGCGCTGCCGTTCTTCGGCATCGTGTCGGAGATCATCCCGGTCTTCAGCCGCAAGCCGATGTTCGGTTACATCGGCCTGGTGGCCGCCACGATCGGCATCGCCGGTCTCTCCGTGACGGTGTGGGCCCACCACATGTACGTCACCGGCGGTGTGCTGCTGCCGTTCTTCTCCTTCATGACCTTCCTGATCGCGGTACCGACCGGTGTGAAGTTCTTCAACTGGATCGGCACCATGTGGAAGGGCTCGTTGTCCTTCGAGACACCGATGCTCTGGACGATCGGCTTCCTGATCACCTTCACCTTCGGTGGTCTGACCGGTGTCATCCTGGCGTCGCCCCCGATGGACTTCCACGTCTCGGACTCGTACTTCGTCGTCGCGCACTTCCACTACGTCGTCTTCGGCACCGTGGTCTTCGCGATGTTCGCCGGCTTCCACTTCTGGTGGCCGAAGTTCACGGGCAAGATGCTGGACGAGCGCCTCGGCAAGATCACCTTCTGGACGCTGTTCATCGGCTTCCACGGCACGTTCCTGGTGCAGCACTGGCTGGGTGCGGAGGGCATGCCGCGTCGTTACGCGGACTACCTCGCCGCCGACGGTTTCACCGCGCTGAACACGATCTCCACGATCAGCTCGTTCCTGCTCGGTCTGTCGATCCTGCCCTTCATGTACAACGTCTGGAAGACGGCGAAGTACGGCAAGAAGATCGAGGTCGACGACCCGTGGGGCTACGGCCGTTCGCTCGAGTGGGCGACCTCCTGCCCGCCGCCGCGGCACAACTTCCTCACCCTGCCGCGCATCCGCTCGGAATCGCCGGCGTTCGACCTGCACCACCCTGAGATCGCCGCCCTCGGCCAGCTCGAGAACCACGGTCAGAAGGACACCGCGCTGTTCGGTGGCAAGGAGGTCGGCAAGTGAAGATCCAGGGCAAGATGTTCATCTGGCTGAGCATCTTCATCCTCGCCATGGCGATCCTCTATGGCGTGTGGTCGAAGGAGCCGGCCGGTACGACGGCGCTCTTCCTGGCCTTCGGCCTGTCGATCATGATCGGCTACTACCTGGCCTTCACGGCCCGGCGAGTGGACGCCATGGCGCAGGACGACAAGGAGGCCGATGTCGCGGACGAGGCCGGTGAAGTCGGCTTCTTCTCCCCGCACAGCTGGCAGCCCCTGTCGCTGGCGATCGGTGGCGCGTTCGCCTTCGCGGGCATCGCACTGGGCTGGTGGCTGGTGTACTTCTCGGCTCCGCTGATCCTGATCGGCCTGTTCGGCTGGGTCTTCGAGTACTACCGGGGCGAGAACCAGAACCAGTAGGTTCCGCCGCATCCGAAGAGCCCGCGTATACGAAGAGTGGCCCGGCAACCTCCGTAAGGAGGGTGCCGGGCCACTCTTTTGCAGTCACCCGGCGTGCCGGTGTCGACAAGTCTTCCTACCGTGTGCTTATGAGCCAGACGCCGCGCATTCCCACCACCTTCACCTGCACCCTGCTGGTCCTCGCCCTCGGCGCGGGCATGACGGCATGCAGCGGCGGGTCCGACGGCCATCCGCTCGCCGGGAAGCCCTTCGACGCGGCACAGCAGGTCTCGTTCAACGCCCCGATGGGCAACGCCAGGGCGCCCCTCGACAAGCCCCTGGAGGTCACCCGGAAGGGCGACGGCCGCATCACGGACGTCACGGCCGTGGACGAGGCCGGTCACTACCTGGCGGGCGAGCTCGCCGCGGACGGCAGCCGCTGGCGCTCCACGGGCCCGCTCGCGGCCGATGCCCGCTACACCGTCAAGGTGGCCACGGAGGACGACAGGGGCGCTCCGGGGGCCCGTACGCTCACCTTCCAGACGGCCCCCGCCAAACAGCTCCTCCAGGTGGAATTCGGTCCGGAGGAGGGCAAGTACGGCGTCGGACAGCCCATCACGGCGGCACTCAGCGCCCCGGTGAAGACCCCCGAGGCCCGGGCCGCCGTCGAACGCTCCCTCACGGTCCGCTCGACCCCCCGGGTGACGGGCGCCTGGCACTGGGTCGACGACGAGAAGCTGCACTGGCGCCCGAAGGACTTCTGGCCCGTCGGCGCTCAGGTGAGCGTCAGCGGGAACCTGGGCGGCATCAGGATCGCCGACGGCCTCTACGGCGCGCCGACCGGGGAGGAACTGAGGCTGACCATCGGCGACCGGGTCGAGGCCATCACCGACGCGGCCTCGCACCAGATGACGGTCAAGCGCAACGGAGAAGTGATCAACACCATTCCGGTGACGACCGGGAAGCCGGGCTTCTCCACCCGTAACGGGATCAAGGTGGTGCTGGGAAAGGAGTACTTCGTCCGGATGCGCAGCACCACCGTCGGGATCGCGGCGGGCAGCAGCGAGTCGTACGACCTGCCGGTGTACTACGCCACCCGCGTCACCTGGAGCGGTGAGTACGTCCACGCTGCGCCCTGGTCCGTCGGCTCACAGGGGTACGCCAACGTCAGCCACGGGTGCACCGGCATGTCCACCGGCAACGCCGCCTGGTTCTTCAAGACCTTCAACGAGGGCGACCTGGTGACCGTCATCAACAGCTCGGGCAGGGAGATGGACCACTTCGGCAACGGCTTCGGCGACTGGAACCTGTCCTGGGACCAGTGGCGCGGCGGCAGTGCCGTGCTCGCCGGGACCCGCGACGGCGCCACCGCGGCGGACCAGGCCCGGCTGAGGCCCGCCTTCTGAGTCCGGGGCCCGCCCGGCCCGGCCTGCCCCGCCCGGCCCGCCCGGAACCCCGGGCGGGCCCTCAGGCCTCGATCGCGAGGTGGGTGCGCAGCAGGGCGGCCAGGGCGGCCGCGAACTCCACCGGCTCGACCGGAAGCGTCACCGCCGCGTCCGCGCGGCTCCAGGTGGCCAGCCAGGCGTCCTGCGGGCGCCCGATCAGCAACAGGACAGGCGGGCAGTGGAAGATCTCGTCCTTGATCTGCCGGCACACGCCCATCCCGCCGGCCGGCACGGCCTCGCCGTCCAGCACGCAGACGTCGATACCGCCCTCGTCGAGCCGCCGCAGGACGGCCGGGAGTGTCGCGCATTCGATGAACTCGACCGGGGGAACGTCTGCCGCCGGCCTGCGCCCGGCCGCCAGCCGCACCTGCTCGCGGGTGTTCGCGTCGTCGCTGTAGACCAGTACGGTGGCGCTCGACTGCATGGTTCCTCCGAGATCGTCGGCGTTCGTCGGCGGTGCCGGCCCGGGGGCCGATGCGCCGGATGCTACTCCGTCCGACAGCGTGTCAACACCGGTTCGGACACCGCTTCGATGGGCCGTTCGGGCTGGACACGACCCACGGACACACCGAACGGCACCCCCGGGAGTGAGGGCGGGATAAGCGACCGACATAATGTCGGTCGTGGCGACAGCAACGACAGTAGAAACCGGGCACGCGCACCCGTCGGTCAATCGGCCGAACCTCACCAGCGTCGGAACCATCATCTGGCTGAGTTCCGAGCTGATGTTCTTCGCGGCCCTCTTCGCGATGTACTTCACTCTGCGATCGGTGACGGGTGCCGAGTTCTGGGCAGAGAAAGCCGATGCGCTGAACTTCCCGTTCTCGGCGACCAACACCACGATCCTGGTGCTCTCCTCCCTCACCTGTCAGCTCGGCGTGTTCGCCGCCGAGCGGGGCGACGTGAAGAAGCTCCGCACGTGGTTCGTGATCACGTTCGTGATGGGTGCGATCTTCATCGGAGGCCAGGTCTTCGAGTACACCGAGCTGGTGAAGCACGAGGGCCTCTCGCTCTCGTCGGATCCGTACGGCTCGGCGTTCTACCTGACCACCGGCTTCCACGGCCTGCACGTGACGGGCGGTCTCATCGCCTTCCTGCTGGTCCTCGGCCGTACCTACGCGGCCAAGAGATTCACTCACGAGCAGGCAACCGCCGCCATCGTCGTGTCCTACTACTGGCACTTCGTCGATGTCGTCTGGATCGGCCTCTTCGCCACGATCTACATGATCAAGTAGTCGGGCCAGTCCCGACACATCCAGCAAGCATCGACGCAGAAGATCCTGACACCGGGGTAATCCGTGAAAAAGCTCTCCGCACGACGACGCCATCCGCTGGCGGCGGTCGTCGTCCTACTTCTCGCGCTGGCGGCCACTGGGGGGCTGTACGCCGCGTTCGCACCCGCGGGCAAGGCGCAGGCCGATGAAACCTCCCAGTCCCTCGCCATCGAGGAGGGCAAGAAGCTCTACACCGTCGGCTGCGCCAGCTGCCACGGAACCGGCGGTCAGGGAACCACTGACGGCCCGAGCCTGGTCGGCGTCGGCTCCGCATCCGTGGACTTCCAGGTCGGCACCGGCCGTATGCCGGCGCAGCAGCCGGGCGCCCAGGTGCCGAAGAAGAAGGTCGTCTACTCGCAGGCCGAGATCGACCAGCTCGCCGCGTACGTGGCTTCCCTCGGGGCCGGCCCGATCACGCCGACCAAGGAGCAGTACAGCCCGAGCGGCGCGGACATCGCCAAGGGTGGCGACCTGTTCCGCACCAACTGCGCGCAGTGCCACAACTTCACGGGTGAGGGCGGTGCCCTGACCAACGGCAAGTACGCCCCCAGCCTGGAAGGCGTGGACCCGAAGCACCTCTACGAGGCCATGCAGACCGGCCCGCAGAACATGCCGTCCTTCCCCGACACCACGATGCCGGAGAAGGAAAAGAAGGACATCATCGCGTACATCCAGACCGTCAACGGTGACAAGACGGCGACTCCCGGCGGCTTCGCACTGGGCGGGCTCGGCCCGGTCAGCGAGGGTCTGTTCGGCTGGATCTTCGGTCTGGGTTCGCTGATCGCTGTCGCCGTCTGGGTCGCGGCCCACACCGCTAAGGCCAAGAAGTCATGAGTAGCCAAGAGATTCCAGAAGACGAGAACCTGCCCGCAGAGCAGGGATCCGCGCACGGCGCGGTAGCGGTCGCGACGGCCGAGGCCCCGTTCGCCGACCCGGGGCTGCCGCCCCACAAGCCGCGCGTCCAGGACATCGACGAGCGGGCAGCCAAGCGCTCCGAGCGCACGGTCGCCCTCCTGTTCACGCTCTCGATGCTGGCGACGGTCGGTTTCATCGCCTCGTTCGTGATCTTCCCGGTCGACAAGATCGTGTACGTGTGGCCGCTGGGCCACGTGAGCGCGACCAACCTGTCGCTGGGTCTGACGCTGGGCATCGCGCTGTTCTGCATCGGCGCGGGTGCGGTCCACTGGGCCCGCACCCTGATGTCGGACAACGAGGTCGCCGACGACCGGCACCCCATCGAGGCCGCGCCCGAGGTCAGGGCCAAGGTCATGTCCGACTTCGCGGAGGGTGCGGCCGAGTCCGCCCTGGGGCGCCGCAAGCTGATCCGCAACACCATGTTCGGCGCGCTGGCCATGGTGCCGCTCTCCGGTGTGGTGCTGCTGCGCGAGCTCGGCCCGCTGCCGGAGAAGAAGCTCCGCACGACGCTGTGGGCCAAGGGCAAGCAGCTCATCAACATGAACACCAACGAGCCGCTGCGTCCCGAGGACGTCGCCGTCGGTTCGCTCACCTTCGCCATGCCCGAGGGCCTGGAGGAGAGCGACCACGACTTCAACAACGAGATCGCCAAGGCCGCCCTGATGATCGTCCGCATCCAGCCGGACGACATCAAGGACAAGCGTCAGCTCGAGTGGTCCCACGACGGCATCGTGGCGTTCTCGAAGATCTGCACCCACGTGGGCTGCCCGATCTCCCTGTACGAGCAGCAGACGCACCACGTGCTCTGCCCGTGCCACCAGTCCACCTTCGACCTCTCCGACGGCGCCCGCGTCATCTTCGGCCCGGCCGGCCACGCTCTCCCGCAGCTGCGGATCGGCGTGAATGACAAGGGCTTCCTCGAGGCGCTCGGCGACTTCGACGAGCCCGTCGGTCCTGCATTCTGGGAGCGCGGATGAGCACCACGACCGCAACAGACAGTAAGCGGAAAGCACCCGCCGGCGAGAAGGTCGCCGACTGGGCGGACGGCCGGCTGGGCATCTACTCGTTGGCCAAGGCCAACATGCGCAAGATCTTCCCGGACCACTGGTCCTTCATGCTCGGTGAGATCTGCCTCTACAGCTTCCTGATCATCATCCTCACGGGTGTGTATCTGACGCTGTTCTTCCACCCCAGCATGAACGAGGTGGAGTACCACGGCTCGTACGTGCCGATGCAGGGCATCCGGATGACCGAGGCGTACGCCTCGACGCTGGACATCAGCTTCGACGTGCGCGGTGGTCTGCTCATCCGGCAGATCCACCACTGGGCCGCGGTCATCTTCCTCGCCGGCATGTTCGTGCACATGATGCGCGTCTTCTTCACCGGCGCGTTCCGCAAGCCGCGTGAGATCAACTGGCTGTTCGGCTTCCTGCTGTTCGTCCTGGGCATGTTCACCGGCTTCACCGGTTACTCGCTCCCGGACGACCTGCTCTCCGGCACCGGTGTCCGCTTCACGCAGGGCGCGATCCTGTCCGTGCCGGTCGTCGGCACGTACATCTCGATGTTCCTGTTCGGCGGCGAGTTCCCCGGCCACGACATGGTGGCCCGGTTCTACTCGATCCACATCCTGCTGCTGCCGGGCATCATGCTCGGCCTCGTGGTGGCCCACCTGATCCTGGTCTTCTACCACAAGCACACGCAGTTCGCGGGCCCCGGCCGGACGAACAAGAACGTCGTCGGCATGCCGCTGCTGCCGGTCTACATGGCGAAGGCCGGAGGCTTCTTCTTCCTGGTCTTCGGTGTGATCGCGATCATCGCGGCGCTCTTCACCATCAACCCGGTGTGGGCGCTCGGCCCCTACCGGCCGGACCAGGTGTCCACCGGCGCGCAGCCCGACTGGTACATGGGCTTCGCCGAGGGTCTCATCCGCGTGATGCCGGGCTGGGAGATCAACCTGTGGGGTCACACCCTCGTCCTGGGCGTGTTCATCCCGCTGGTGGTCTTCGGTCTGGTCCTCGCCGCGATCGCGGTCTACCCGTTCATCGAGGCCTGGATCACGGGCGACAAGCGTGAGCACCACATCCTGGACCGGCCGCGCAACGCGCCGACCCGGACCGCTCTCGGTGTCGCCTGGGTGACGGCGTACATGATCATGCTCATCGGTGGTGGCAACGACATCTTCGCCACGCACTTCCACCTGTCGATCAACTCGATCACCTGGTTCGTCCGGATCTTCTACTTCCTCGGACCGGTCATCGCGTTCATCGTCACCAAGCGGATCTGCCTGGGTCTGCAGCGTCGTGACCGCGACAAGGTGCTGCACGGCCGTGAGACCGGCATCATCAAGCGACTGCCGCACGGTGAGTTCGTCGAGGTCCACGAGCCGCTCAGCCAGGCCAAGCTGTACTCGCTCACCGCGCACGAGCAGTACGAGCCGGCCGAGATCGGCCCGTCGGTCGACGAGAACGGTGTCGAGCGCAAGATCTCGCGTGGGCAGAAGCTCCGCGCGAAGCTGAGCAAGGCGTACTTCGGCGAGGGCAACCAGGTTCCCAAGCCGACCGCCGAGGAGCACCAGGAGATCACCAGCGGCCACGGCCACCACTGATCCCTGACCTGTAAGGTCGCCACGGCAAGAGCCCCGTCCATTCGCCGGACGGGGCTCTTTGCCGTACCCGGGGATCGATAGGGTGGTGAACGTCCATGGAGATACGGAAGACCAGGAGCGACCATGAGCGCTGTGAACCCCGCTGGAGGCAATCGCGCGGCGGGCCGTTCCTGGCCCGAGGTCCTCGACTCGCTGCTGTACGGACGTGACCAGAGCGCCGAGGCGACGGCCTGGGCGATGGACCGCATCCTGCGCGGCGAGGCGACCAACGCCCAGATCGCCGGCTTCGTCGTCGCGCTGCGGGCGAAGGGCGAGACGGTCGAGGAGATCTCCGGTCTCGTGCGGACCATGTACGAGCACGCCAACCTCATCGAGGTCCCCGGGCCCTCGGTCGACATCGTCGGCACGGGCGGCGACGGCGCCAAGACCGTCAACATCTCCACCATGTCGGCCATCGTCGTCGCCGGTACCGGCGCCAAGGTCGTCAAGCACGGCAACCGGGCGGCGTCCTCCGCGTCCGGCTCCTCGGACGTACTGGAGAAGCTGGGCGTCAATCTGGACCTCACGCCCAAGCGGGTCGCCGAGGTCGCGCAGGAGGCCGGCATCACCTTCTGCTTCGCGGTGAAGTTCCACCCGGCGCTGCGCCACGTCGCGGCGGCCCGCAAGGAGCTCGGCATCCGCACGACCTTCAACTTCCTGGGGCCGCTCACCAATCCGGCGCGGGTACGCGCCCAGGCGACCGGCGTGGCCGACGCCCGGATGGCGCCGATCATGGCCGGAGTCCTCGCCGAACGGGGCTCGTCCGCCCTGGTGTTCCGGGGTGACGACGGGCTTGACGAGCTGACGACCACCGCCACCTCACGTGTGTGGGTGGTACGGGACGGAGCGGTCCACGAGCAGGCGTTCGACCCGCGTGACGTGGGGATCGACCTGGTGCCCGTGGAGGCCCTGCGGGGCGCGGACGCGTCGTACAACGCGGATGTCGCCCGCCGTCTCCTGGGCGGAGAGACCGGCCCCGTACGCGACGCGGTGCTGCTCAACTCGGCGGCGGCGCTCGTGGCCCTGGAGCCGACGGACGCGCCGCTGACGGACCAGATCCGGGCGGCCCTCGCACGGGCGGCCGAGTCCATCGACTCCGGTGCGGCGCGCGCGGCGCTGGAGCGGTGGGTCACGGCCAGCAACACGTGAGGCACCCGGCGGGCCCGCGCGGGTGCCCGCCGGTGTCCGGGCGCGGGATCGCGACGGTGTGACGCACGGCGCAGTCCGAAGTGTGGACTGCGCCTTGCGCATGCCGAGACGTATGGCAGGATGCTGTTCAAGGTCATGAGTGACAGCGACTACGGCCCCGGCCCGCTGTCCGGCAACCCTCCGTCCGTGGCGGGGTGCCCCGGGTGAAGACCAGGCCGTAGGCAGCGAGGTCTGCGGCAAGCGCGGACCCCTGCTACACCCTGGGGTCCTGGTCCTCAAGGGAGCAGTCTCGTGAGCAAGCGAATGCGATAGGGCGGCTACGCCCCCTTCTTCAGCACACCCCTCCACGCGGTGACGCCGCGTGCTGAGGCAACCCCCGTACGCCGGACGCCCCTTCGGGCCGTCCCACGGGTTTGAAGCCATTCCGCCTTGTCCTGCCGGGAGATACCGCCATGTCCGCATGCCCGAACGCCGCCGCCCCCACCGCCGAGACCGCCACCCTCGCGCCCCCCGTCGCCGAGCCGGCCGCCACCGGGTCCGCCCCGGCCGGGCACCCCGCGGAGCCGGCCGCCGAGCCCTGCTGTGCGGCCCCGCTGCCCGTGCTGGGCCGCGATGTCACCGTGCCGCTGGTCACCGGTGGCGAGGTCGCCTACGCCGCCCTCGACTACGCCGCCAGCGCGCCGGCCCTGCAGCGGGTGTGGGACGACGTCGCCGCCTACGCCCCGTACTACGGCAGCGTCCACCGGGGCGCCGGGTACCTCTCCCAGCTGTCGACGGACCTCTTCGAGAACAGCCGCGCGGTCGTGGCGGAGTTCCTCGACTGCCGCCCGGACGACCAGGTCGTCTTCACCCGTTCGACGACCGACTCGCTGAACCTGCTCGCCGCCGTCCTCCCGGCCGACTGCCAGGTCTTCGTCTTCGAGACCGAGCACCACGCCTCGTTGCTGCCCTGGAGGGACGCACGGGTGACCTACCTGAACGCGCCCCGGACGCCCGCGGAGGCCGTCGGGACGCTGGAGCGGGCGCTCGCCGAGCGGGCCACCGCGTCGGGAGCGGATGCCCCGGCCCTGGTGTGTGTGACAGGTGCGTCGAACGTGACCGGTGAGCTGTGGCCGGTGCGCGAACTGGCCGCCGCGGCGCACGCGCACGGTGCCCGGATCGTGCTGGACGCGGCGCAGCTGGCGCCGCACCACCCCGTCTCCGTGCGGGACCTGGACGTGGACTGGGTCGCCTTCTCCGGGCACAAGCTGTACGCGCCCTTCGGCTCGGGCGTCCTCGCCGGACGGTCCGACTGGCTCCAGGACGCCGAGCCGTACCTGGCCGGCGGAGGCGCCTCCCGCCAGGTCGCACGGCGTGAGGACGGGGGAGTGGACGTGCAGTGGCACACCACCGCCGCGCGCCACGAGGCCGGTTCGCCGAACGTCATCGGCGTCTACTCCATCGCCTCGGCCTGCAAGGCGCTCACCGAGGCCGGCTTCGAGAACCTGGTGGCCCGTGAGCAGCACCTGGTGGAGACGGTCCGTAAGGGTCTCGCCGAGGTGCCCGAGGTGAAGGTGCTGTCGCTCTTCGGCGACGACGCCCCGCGGGTCGGTGTCATCTCCTTCGTCGTCGAGGGCTGGAACAGCTCGCACTTCGCGGCGGCGCTCTCGGCCGAGTACGGGATCGGTGTGCGCGACGGACTGTTCTGCGCCCACCCGCTGGTGCGGACCCTGCTGGGCAGCGACCCGCAGGACCCGGGCGAGTGCGGCGCGCCGGAGGGCGACCCGGGCGAGCGCTCCTTGAACGCCATCCGGGTCAGCTTCGGTGCGGGCACTCCGGACGAGCACGTGCGGCGATTCGTCCGGGCGGTGAAGGAGCTCGTCCGTGAGGGCGCGAAGTGGAACTACCGTACCGAGGAAGGGCGTTGCGTTCCCGACCGCGGCTGAGCCCGATGGCCCTGGGCGGCGGTCCTCGCGGCCGCCGCCGTCACCACCACCCGCCGTCACCACCACCGCCGTCACCACCTCCGGGCGAGCGACCGGAGGGCCGATGCCCCGGCCGGCGGGGGAGCGGACCGGGCGGGCGCCGCGGTGTGCGCGCCGCCCTTCGTTCCCGCGGGGCCGTGGGGGAGCCGGCGGCCCGCGGCGACGCAGCGGCCGGGGGTGCCCGGGCACGCGAGGCCGGCCAGGTCCGGCCGGCGGGGCCTGAGCCGGGTGCCGAGCAGGACGGTGCGCAGGGCCCGTTCGGCCGCGTCGGTGAGCAACTCGGCCGCGCGCTCCAGAGCCTCCCGCAGGGGTACGGGGCCGGGCGTGATCGACTCGTAGGCGTCCAGGCCCGCCTCCCGGGCGCCGTCGGCCACCGTGCCCGCCAGGGCGAGGACCGGGACGCCGGCCTCGCGGGCGCGGCGTGCGACCTCGGAGGGGATCTTGCCGCGGGGCGTCTGGGCGTCCAGTGCGCCCTCTCCCGTGATCACCAGGTCGGCGCGGGAGAGGCGGGCGTCGAGGTCCAGCCCGTCCAGGAGCACATCGAAGCGGGGCAGCAGCCGCGCGCCCACCGCCGCGAGGCCCGCGCCCAGACCCCCGGACGCCCCGGTGCCGGGCGCGGTGCGCAGGTCGACGGCCGGGCCGAACGCCTCGGCCAGGGCGGCCGCCCAGTGTTCGAGGGCTGCCGACAGCTCCTCGACCTGGGCCGGTGTGGCGCCCTTCTGGGGGCCGAAGACCCGGGCGACGCCGGACCGGCCGCACAGCACGTTGTAGGGGTTGCACGCCACCAGCAGTTCGGTCTCCGCCAGCCGGGGATCGAGGCCGCCGGGGTCGATGACGGACAGCTCGCGCAAGGCCGCCCCGCCGTGCGGCAGTTCGTCGCCCGCGCGGTCCAGGAGCCGGGCGCCGAGCGCCTGGAGCGCGCCCGCGCCCCCGTCCGACGTACCGGAGTCGCCGCAGCCGACGAGGACGCGGCGGGCACCGGTGTCCAGGGCGGCGAGGACCAGTTCGCCGACGCCGTACGTGGTGGTGCCGCCCGGGGCCCGGCGGCCCGGCGGCACCAGCCGCAGTCCGGCGACGGCCGCCATCTCGACGACCGCGGTACCGGAGCCGTCGCCGAGCAGCGCGAAGTGCGTGGCCACGGGTGTGCCCAGTGGCCCGGTGGCGGTGCGCGCCACGAGCCGGCCGCCCGTCGCGGCGGCCAGCGCCTCGGCCGTGCCCTCGCCGCCGTCGACCAGCGGGATCAGGTCGAGCCGGGCGCCGGGCAGGACGCGCAGCACCCCCTCGGCGATGGCCTCGGCGGCCTGGGGGGCGGAGAGGGACTCCTTGAAGCCGCCGGGGGCGACGGCGATGCGATAGGTCATGGCTGGGTCTCCAGGAGTACGGGCACGCCGAGCAGCGGCCAGACGGTGAGGGCGAAGAGCAGGACCACGGCCGCCGTGAGCGGGGCGAGAACGGCCGAGAGCCGCAGCAGGTCGCGCGGGGTGTAGGTGGGGACGCCGTCGGGGAGGTCGGCGAAGAGCGCCACCGGCTTGGCCGAGGCGGGCAGGGTGTGGCAGAAGCCGGCCGCGGCCGTGGAGGCGAGGGCGGCGGCCACCGGGTTGACCCCGGCGGCCGCCGAGGCCGCCACCACCAGCGGGACGAGGACCGAGGAGCGGGCCGAGCGGGACTGGAGGACGAGATGGGCGGCCGTGCTGACCAGTACGACGGCGGTGAGGAACGCCCAGGGCGGCAGGTCCGCCGGCAGCCAGGCCACGAGCCACCGGGCCGCGCCCGAATCGGCCAGGGCCACGCCCATCGCCATCGTCGTGGCCATGAAGAGCAGCAGGGGCCAGGGAACCGTCCTGAGCCCGTCCTTGAGCCGCACGGTGCCGAGCGCGGGAGTGGCGGCCACGACCGCGCCGATCAGCGCGACCATCGCGGGCGGGACGCGGTGCAGCGGCTCGCTGCACCACAGCGCCACCACGGTCGCCAGCAGCAGCGCGCAGCGCGCCTCCGCCGTGGAGAGCGGACCGGTGACCGGGGTGGGGGAGTGCTCCTGGAGCTGCTCGGGCGTGATGACGACCGGGCCGCGCCGGTCGGTCCGTTCGGTGGCGGTGAGCAGGACCGCCTCGGCGGCCAGGTGCGAGGAGACCACCGCGAGCGGCAGCCCCAGCAGCAGCCACTCCACGAACCCGAGCCGCTCGCCGGTCTGCTCCCACAGCACGCCGACGGTGATCAGGTGCGCGCCGGCGCCGATCAGGGTGGCGACGGCGGAGAGCAGGACGACGGTGGGGAAGAGCAGCGCCAGCATCACCACCAGCCGGGTGCGGTCCGCGAGCACCTTGGCCAGGGCGAGGAAGACGGGGAGCGCGAGGGCCGCCCGGCCCGAGGTGGCGGGTACGGCGAAGGAGGTGACGACGAGCGCGGCGGTGGTCAGGTGCGCCAACTGGCGCACCGTGCGGGCGCCGTCGACCAGGAAGGCCGCCGCCCGCCCCGCGAGCCCGGTCCGGGTGATCGCGGCCGCCAGGACGAACGCGCAGATCAGCAGCCACACCGTCTCGTCGCCGAGGGTGGCGAACAACGTCTCGCTGCTGATCACCCCGGACGCCGTCAGCGCGAGCCCGGCCCCCAGGGCGACGTAGGTGTCGTCGACGGGCAGGGCGGTCCAGGCGACGGTGGCCAGGGTGAAGACGGCGAGGGTGACACGCGCGTCACCGCCGAGGCCGGGGAAGCAGGACGGCACCGTCAGCAGCGCGCAGAATCCGAGCGCGGCGCAGAACCACACCGCCCGGGGGAAGGAGAGGGCCACGGAAGCGAGTCTGGTGACGTGCCGTGAGTCCTCGATGAGCGCTCCGTGAAGAGATGTTCACGCCGGAACGGGACTACGGCATGCGGTAGCCCATCCCCCGTACGGTCTCCAGCCGCTGGGCGCCGAGCTTCCTGCGCAGCGCCCGGACGTACACGTCCACGATGTTGGAGCCGGGATCGAAGTCGTACCCCCAGACGTGGGAGAGGATCTGCTCCCGCGACAGCACCTGGCCCGGGTGGCGCAGGAACATGTCGAGCAGCATGAACTCGCGGGCCGTCAGGTCGACCGTCCGGTCCCCGGCGCGGGCCCGCCGGGTGCGCAGGTCGAGGCCGAGGTCGCCGCTGCGCAGCACCGTCACCTCGGGCGCGCGGGCGGCGGTGCGCAGCCGCAGCCGTACCCGTGCCAGCAGCTCCTCGAAACGGAACGGCTTGGTCATCCAGTCGTCGGCGCCGCCCTCCAGGCCGGCCACCGTGTCCCGCACCGAGTCGAGGGCGGTCAGCACGATCACCGGCAGCGTCGCCCGCGCCTCCCGCAGCTCCCGCAGCACGGTGAAGCCGTCCCGGCCGGGCAGCCCGATGTCCAGCACCATCAGGTCGAAGCCGCCCGTGACGGCGTGGTCCAGGGCCGTGTCGCCGTCGGCGGCGACCGTGGTCGTGTAGGCGTTGGCGCGCAGCCCCTTCTCCACGAAGGAGGCGATGCGCTCCTCGTCCTCGGCGATCAGAATGCGGTTCACCGGTCCTCCTCCAGTACGAGTACGAAAGTGGCCCCGCCGCCCTCGGTGGGGCGCAGTTCGACCCGGCCGCCCCGGTGGCCCTCGGCGATCGCCTTCACGATGGACAGGCCGAGCCCGGCGCCGCCGGTGCGCCCGCGCCGGTTCGTGCCGCGCCGGAACCGTTCGAAGATGACCTCGGCGTCCGCCGGTTCCACACCGGGACCGCTGTCGGCCACGTACAGCTCGACGCGGCCCTCCGCCTCCTGGGAGCCGATCCGCATCCGCTGGCCCGGGACGGTGTGCTGGACGGCGTTCTGGGCGAGCTGCACCATGGCCTGGGTGATGCGCTGCGGGTCGAGCAGGACCTCGCGGTCGGCGACGCCGTCCAGGATCCACTCGCGCTCGCCGAGCGCGCGCGCCTTCACGAACACGTCCGCGGTCAGCTCGCCGAGCTGGACCGGCTCGGGGGCGACGAAGTCGGGGCGTCCCGCCTTGGCGAGCAGCAGCAGGTCCTCGACGATCCGGCTCATCCGGTCGAGTTCGTCGGTGACCAGCCGGACGGTCTCGCGCTGCTCGGCCGGGTCGTCGCCCATCACCTCCAGGTGCCCGCGCACGATGGTGATGGGGGTGCGCAGCTCGTGGCCGGCGTCGTCGGCGAACCGGCGCTGCCCGGCGAACGCCCGCTCCAGCCGGTCGAGCATGGCGTTGAACGTCTCGGCCAGCGCGGCAATGTCGTCCCGGCCCCGGACCGGGATGCGCCGGGTCAGGTCCTGCTCGGTGAGCTGCTCCGCGGTCGTCCGGACCAGGCGTACGGGGGCCAGGATGCGGCCCGCGACGGCCCAGCCGATGCCGGTCGTCATCAGCAGCGCCACACCGGAGATGGCGAGCTGGGTGCGGAACGCCTCGGCGGCGATCGCCTGTTCGCCGTCGGCGTGGAAGGCGACGACGAACGCGCCCGGCGGGGTGTCGCCGGCCGCGCGGACCGGCACCTTGGCCCAGCGCACCTCGCCCCGCGGCCGGTCCAGCGTCCCGGAGCGGGCGTCGGAGGCGAAGATCCGGGCGAGCGCCTCGCGGTCCCGGTGCAGGGCGACGCCCTCGGCGATGTCGCGGGGCTGGCGCAGCACCGCGGGCGCCGGTCCGGCCGTCCGGGTGAGACCGAGGAGCTCCTCGTCGGGGTCGGAGTACTGGCGTTGCAGGAAGACCTGGAGGAGCCTGCGCGGTTCGGTGAAACGGGTTCCGGTGTCCGGGTCCACGCCCTGCTCGACGAAGTTGGCGAACTCGCGGGTCTCCTGGGTCAGCAGCCGGCCGATCCGGTGGTCGACGTCGCGCAGCAGGATCGAGCGGGTCGTCATGGCCACCGCCATCAGCGCCACGGCCATCACCAGCAGCAGCCAGAGCAGGATCCGCACCCGGGCGGAGACGCCGCGGTCAGTTCTCGTCACCGGTGTCGTCACCGCGGTCGGTCCCGTCGTCGTCCCCGGTGGCCCCGGGACCCGGTACGACGGCGTCGGTGGGGGTGCCGGCCGGGGTCCCGGCGGGCGGCGTGGTCCCGGGGCGGCCCGACGGCGTCATGGCGGGCGCCGCGCCCCCGTGGCCACCGGGGGGCGGGGAGACGCTTCCGGGGGGCCGGGGAGTGCCTGGGCCGCCTGGGCCGCCGGGGGCGGCGCCGGACGGTCCGCGCGTGCCGTCGGGCGGACCGGATGACGGCCGCGGGGTGACCGTGCCACCCGCGGGGGTCTCCGGGGCCTCCAGCTCGATCTCGGGAGGCACCTCGGGTGCCTTCGGAGCATCGGTCAGGGTGTAGCTGGTCGCCGCGATGCCGAGCGGGACGGCGACGACGGCGGCGAGGGCCGCCATACGGAGGGAGAAGGCCATGGGGCCATCCTGGGTGTCCGGCGCCCCCGCTTGGATGAGGGGAACATGAGGGCTCCCTCATGAACCCCCGGGCTTCCCGCGCCGACGGCGGGCCCGCGGCTCCGCCCGGACCCCGGCGGTGCCGTCAGGCGTCGAGGCCGATCGCGAACGCCGCCTCCAGGTCGTGCTGCGAATACGTACGGAACGCGACGTGGGTGTCCGTACCCTCCACGCCGGGGATCTTGCTGATCCGGCCCGGGATGACGTCCGCCAGGTCGTCGTGCCGGGCGACGCGGACCATGGCGATCAGGTCATACGTTCCGGTGACGGAGAAGACCTCGCTGACGCTGTCCAGCGAGGCGATCGACTCGGCGATCTCCGGAATGCGGTCCACGCTGGTCTTGATGAGCACGATCGCGGTGATCACGGCTGGTTCTCCCTCGGTGGCCGCTGCTGGGGCCCCAAGCCTACTTGCTGGGGGTCGCGGGGCGGCGCGGCCGCCGGCCGCCGGCCCCCGCGCCGTCCGCGAGCGCGGCCGGCCGCCGCCGGTAGCGCCCCCAGGCGTAGAGGAAGCCCACCGCGAAGCCCACCACGTGCGCCAGGTACGCGACGCCCGGCCCGCTGCCGGCCTGCTGCGCCGCCGCCCACTGGAGCACGAACCAGAAGACCAGCACGATCCAGGCAGGGAAGCGCAGCGGCAGGAAGAAGAGGAACGGGAAGAGGCTGGTGACCCGCGCCCGGGGGAACAGATAGAGGAAGGCGCCCAGCACGCCCGAGATCGCACCCGACGCCCCGACCAGGGTCTGCTCGCTGTCCGCGTGGGCCGCCGCGTAGGCGAGCAGGGCGAGGTATCCGCAGCCGACGTAGAAGAGACCGAACTCCAGACGCCCCATCCGCTCCTCGGCCATCGCCCCGAAGACATAGAGGAAGAGCATGTTGCCGAGCAGATGCAGCCAGCTGCCGCTGACGAACAGCGCCGTCAGCGGGGTCGGCAGGGCGGCGGGGGAGCCGCTCAGCAGCTCCGCCGGGATGACCCCCCAGCGCCGGAAGTAGGCGCTCTGCGCCACGAGCAGGGTGTCCCCGGTGCCGTACGACGGGTTCATCCCGGACACCGGGCTGAAGAGGAAGATCAGACAACACGCGGCGATGGCGCCGTACGTCACCGCCGGTCCGGTGACCACGCCACGAGCCGTTCCCCGCCAATCGATCACGGACAGATCATGACGTAAAGGGACCGAGCGGGACAGGGTGCCTCGCCGCGACACGGGGTACCCGCAAGGCCGTAGGGTTGGGCCTGTCCTCCGGGCCGGACCTGTCACGGTACTGCCCGGACGGCCGGCCTCCGGGCCGTACAACAGCACATCCGCAGTCCGACGGCGCACCGCGGCTTCCGCACCCGGCACGACCTCACCAGGAAAGAGGACGGCACGATGACGACGGTTCCCCTGCCGACCGCCGAGACCCGCTGGCGCTGCACCCTCTGCGGCAATCTGACGCGCTTCGACGTGACGCGCTCCTCGAAGGTCGTGGAGTACGTCCATCTGGACCTCGCCGGGGAGCCGAAGGTCGAGGAGCGCGAGGTGGTCAGTGAGACCATCGAGTCGGTCCGCTGCCGGTGGTGCAACGCGGTGGACCAGATCGAGTTGGTGGACAGGCCGGGCGCCGCTCCCTCGGAATCCTGAGAGGGCGGCCCCGCAGGGCAGAACGGACGGGTAGTGGGGTGACGGATCGTGGAGCAGCCCGGGAGCGGCGCTGAACCGGCCGGCGCGGCCGGTGACGCCGCCGAGGCGCTCGACCGCCCGCTGCCCGAAGGTGTGCGGCGCCGGGTCGTCGCGCTCGTCTCGGACGCCTTCGGCGGTCTGACGGTCGCCGAACTGCCCGCCCAGCTGCGGCAGTACGCCCGCTTCACCCCGACCCGGCGCGCCAAGTTCGCCGGCAACGCGATGGCCGCCGCCCTGGAGGGCGACCCGCTGTTCCGCCAGCGGATCGGTGAGCGCCTCAAGGAGTCCCAGCCCGAGCTGGCCGGGGCGGTCGAGTCCGGCGCGCCGCCCGCGGCCGCCGACCCCGTGGACGTCGCCGCGGCCGCCTATGTGCTGCGGCCGCCCGGCTGGGTCAAGCTCGTCGCGGCCGCGGGCGAGGAGGCCCTGCGGGTCGACGCCGAGCGGGCCGACGAGGCCGGGCGGCGCGAGCTGGACCGGCTGCGCGAGGAGCTCGCCGAGGCGCGCGCGCAGACCAGGGGCGAGACCGAGCGGCTGCGCGCCGAACTGGACGCGGCCCGCAAGGAGGCCGAATCGCTGCACCGCAAGCTGCGCAGCGCGCAGAGCGACGTGAAGCGCGGCGAGGCCGCCCTGCGCCGTACCCAGGCGGAGATCGACGGGATCAGGGCCGACGCGGCCGCCCAGGTGTCCGCCGCGGAGAGCGAGTCCCGGCGCCTCAAGGCGCGCCTCGGCGAGACGGAAGCCGCCCTGGAGGCGAGCCGCCGGGCCGCCCGGGAGGGCCGTTCGGTGGAGGACATGCGGCTGCGGCTGCTGCTGGACACCGTCCTGGAGTCCGCCCAGGGGCTGCGCCGCGAGCTGGCCCTGCCACCCGTCTCCGTCCATCCCGCGGACACCGTCGACGCGGTGGAGCCCGGCCGGATGTCGCCCAAGGACATCGCCGCGCGCGCCCTGTCCGAGACCGACCCGGCGCTGCTGGACCAGTTGCTGGCGCTGCCCCAGGCGCATCTGGTCGTCGACGGGTACAACGTCACCAAGACCGGCTATCCGACGATGCCGCTGGAGAAGCAGCGGCTGCGGCTGCTCGGCGGGCTGTCGGCGCTGGCGGCCCGTTCGGGCGCCGAGGTCACCTGCGTCTTCGACGGGGCGGAGCTCGCGGCGCCGGTGCTGCTCGCGCCGCCGCGCGGGGTCCGGGTGCTGTTCTCCAAGCCGGGCGTGACCGCCGACGAGCTGATCCGTCAGCTGGTGCGGGCGGAGCCGCCGGGCCGGCCCGTGGTGGTGGTCTCCACCGACCGGGAAGTCGCCGACGGTGTCGCGAAGTCGGGCGCCAGGCCCGTCGCGTCCGCCTTGTTGCTGAAGCGGCTTTCGCGCGCCTCGTAACTACTGGGCGCTATGCCCGAATTCGGGAAACGTACTGTCAACTCCTCATGACGCAGCGTGGGGTGCGTGTAAAGAATGTGCTTCCCGGGCGGGAATTTTCGCATGAGGATTTGAACTGATCACAAGATGGTCACTAGGGTCTGCTCGAACCTTCGCGCAGTTGATCACCCACCCGGGGTGTCAGTGAAGGAACCGCCTAATCCGTGCAGTTCGGACTCATTTTCACGGGGGAGCCGACGCAGCGCGCGGAGCCGGGGCAGACCCCCACAGCCCGGTAGGCGGCTCGAGGAAGAAGGAGCTCGCCTCCGTGGCGTCCCACCGTCGTCCCAAGCAGCCGAGCCGCACCCGTGTGACCGTGCTGACCGCGACCGCAGCCGCGGCCGTCGCCCTGAGCTCCCAGACCGCCCAGGCCGACCCGAAGCCCACCAAGAGCGAGGTCAAGGCCAAGGTCGACAAGCTCTACCACGAGGCCGAGAAGTCCACGGAGGAGTACAACGGCGCCAAGGAGCAGCAGGGCAAGCTCCAGAAGGAGGCCGACGCCCTCCAGGACAAGGTCGCCCGTGGCCAGGAGGAGCTCAACACGCTGCGCGACAGCATCGGTTCGGTCGCCAGCGCCCAGTACCGCTCCGGTGGCATCGACCCCTCGCTCCAGCTCTTCCTCTCCTCCGACCCCGACGACTACCTCGACAGGGCGTCCGCGGTCGACCAGTTGAGCACCAAGCAGACCGAGGCGCTGGAGGTCATCCAGGCCAAGCAGCGCACGCTCGCCCAGCAGCGCGCCGAGGCGACCTCGAAGCTCGCCGACCTCGAAGACGTCCGCAAGACGCTCGGCGAGAAGAAGAAGGCGTTCCAGGGCAAGCTCGCCGAGGCGCAGAAGCTGCTCAACACGCTGACCGCCGAGGAGCGCGCGAAGATCCAGGAGGAGGAGCAGCGCGCGAGCCGCGACGCCGGCGACCGGGTCGAACTCGGCAACGAGGTCCCCGCCTCCCAGCGCGGTGCCGCCGCCCTCGCGGCCGCGGACACCCAGGTCGGCAAGCCGTACGTCTCCGGCGCCGAGGGCCCCAACTCCTACGACTGCTCGGGCCTGACCCAGTGGGCGTACCGCCAGGCCGGGGTGAGCCTCACCCGGACCACCTACACCCAGCAGAACGACGGCGTGAAGATCGGCCGCAGCCAGCTCAAGCCCGGCGACCTGGTGTTCTTCAGCAACCTCTCCCACGTCGGCCTGTACGCGGGCAACGGACAGGTGCTGCACGCCCCGTACCCCGGCGCCTACGTCCGCTACGAGGCGATCGGGTACCTGGGCGACTTCCAGTTCGGCGTCCGCATCTGACGCGCCCGGGCTCCACGCCCGATCGGGTGGTTTGCCGCCCTTCCAGCTGACGCCCCGCCCCGCCGGTGACCTTGAGGTCTCCGGCGGGGCGTCGCTGTTCGAGCCCCGTACGGCCTTTGGACGCCGTGTAGTCGCACGGCTACTGTCTGGCGCGCAACAGCCCGCAGTACAGCTGAAGGGAGCGCGGCCCGTGGCGTCCCACCGCCGGTCCTCGTCGTCAGGTCATACCCGGAGCGCGAAGGTCACCGTCCTCTCCGCGGCGGCGGCCACCGCCGCCGCCGCTTTCGGCGCCGCCCCGGCGGACGCCGACCCGGCCGACCGGGCCGAGGCCACCCGGGCCACGGTCGACCGGCTCTACGCCGAGGCGGAGAAGGCCACCGAGCGCTTCAACGAGGCGGACGAGCGCACGGACCGGCTGCGCGAGCAGGTGGCGCGGGCACAGGACGGCGTGGCCCGGGGGCAGGAGCGGATCAACCGCATGCGGGGCGTCCTGGGCTCGGTGGCCGGCGCCCAGTACCGGTCGGGCGGCATGGACCCGGCGCTCGCCCTCATGCTCTCCGGGGACCCGGAGACCTACCTGGAGAGGGCGGCCGCCCTCGACCGGATCGGCGAGCGGCAGAGCGACACCCTGGCGGAGCTGCGCAGGGCCCAGCAGCGGCTCGGCCAGGAGCGCGCCGAGGCCACCCGCATGCTGACCGAACTGGAGCGCAGCAGGGCCGCCGTGGGCCGCCACAAGCGCACGGTGGAGCGCAAGCTCGCCGACGCGCGGGCCCTGCTGAACTCCCTGCCGGACGCAGAGCGCGACGCCTTCGACCGGGCCTCGCGATCGGGCCGGGACGGCCTTCTGCCCCCGCTCTCCGGAGAGGCGGCCTCCCCCCGTGCGGCGGCCGCGGTGCGAGCCGCGATGTCGGCCGTCGGCAAACCGTACGTGTGGGGCGCCAACGGCCCCGCGGGCTTCGACTGTTCGGGCCTGATGCAGTGGTCGTACGCACAGGCGGGCGTCGGCCTGCCACGCACCTCGCAGGCCCAGCGCAACGCCGGACAACACGTCCCGCTGTCCCAGGCGCGCCCCGGTGACCTGGTCACCTACCGGTCCGACGCCAGCCATGTGGCGATGTACATGGGCAACGGGCAGGTGGTGCACGCGCCCTACCCCGGGGCCCGGGTGCGCTACGACCCCGTCGGCATGATGCCCGTCTCGGCGGTCACCCGCGTCTGACCGTACGATCGGGAGGATGGCGGGACGGAGACGGGCGGCGGCGGGAGCACCCGCGCGCGTCCTCGCGCTCGTCCTCACCGTCCTCCTGGGGCTCTGCGGGGGCCTCGGCTGTACGCCCCCGGCGGCGACGGACGACGCCACCGAGGACGGGATCGCAGCGGCGCTGGACCGGAGGGCCGCGGCCGTCCTCGACCGTGGCACCGGACCGCCGGCCGACCCGGCCGACCCGGCCGCCCGGGAGTTCGCGAACCTCGCCGACGTGCCTCTGGACTCCTGGTCGTACCGGGTGGAGCGGGTGACCCGACACGGCGACCGGGCCACCGTGCGGGCGGAGCTCGGGTACCGCATCGCGGGCCACGACAGCGGGCAGGTGACCAGCGGGCGCCGGCTGGAGCTGACCGAGCGGGACGGCCGGTGGCACGTGACGGCCGACCGGCCCGAGGAGGGCGCCGCGCAGCAGCTGTGGGAGCAGGGCCCCGTACGGGTCGTACGCGGTGAGAACAGCCTCGTTCTCGGCGTCGGCCAGGACCGGGTGCGGCTGGCGGCGATCGCGGCCATGGCCGACCGGGCCGTGCCCGCCGTGTCGGCCGCCTGGCCCGAGCGGTGGGCGGGGCGCGTCCTGCTCCTCGTGCCCGCCTCGCTGGACGCCATGGGCGCACTGCTGGGCGCGCCCGCCGCGGGCTACCGGGGGATCGCCGCGGTGACCACGGGCGCGAGCGGTGGCGGGGCCGGTGCGCCGGCCGACCGGATCGTGGTCAACCCGGAGGCGTACGGAACGCTGGGCGAGCCCGGGCAGCGGGTCGTCCTCACCCACGAGACGGCCCATGTGGCGACCCGCGCCCACACCACGCCCGCCACGCCCCTGTGGCTCTCCGAGGGCTTCGCCGACTGGGCGGCGTACCGCGCCTCGGGCGAGGAGGCCGCGCAGGCGGCCCCGGAACTGCGCGAGGCGGTCCGCTCGGGCGCGGCCCCGCCCGGGCTGCCGGAGGACCGGGACTTCGCCTTCAACGGGGACGCGGACGCGCTGGCCCGCGCGTACGAGGGCGGCTGGCTGGCCTGCGAGCTGATCGCCGAACGGTGGGGCGAGGAGAGGCTCAGGGCCTTCTACCGGGCCGTCGGGGCGCACGGCGCGCGGCCGGGCGCGGTGGAGAAGGCCCTGCACGACGTGCTGTCGACGACGCCGGACGACTTCACCGCGAGGTGGCGCGAGCACCTCCGGGCGAGGCTGGGGTGATCCTTCGTGCCCGCGTCGCGCTCCGGACGCGCCCGGGGCCGTCCGGTGCGGCGCGCCGGAAGCCCCGCGCGGTGGGGCACGGAGCCGTTCAGGAGCTGAGCAGCTCCCTGTCCCGGGCCGCCTGGGCGGGTACGTCCATGAGCTCGCGCCGCCGGGGCTCGGTGACCGTCTGGAGCCACAGCTGCCGGCAGGCGGTCAGCGTGGCCGCGACGAGCAGCCCGTTGCGCACCGTCAGCAGCAGCAGGCCCAGCGGGTCGCTGTCGACCACGTGCGAGAACCAGATCGGGAACTCCAGCAGTGTCACCCCGGTCGCCATCAGTACCAGCCGCGCCGCCTTGCGCATCCGGCTCGCCCGGAAGACCAGGCAGACGGCGGCCAGCCCGACCAGCCAGATCATGTACTGCGGGCTGATCACCCGGCTCGTCGTGGTGAACAGCAGCACGGCCGCGAACGCCGCGTCGGCCGGCGTCGTCGACCCGAACGCACGCGCCCGCAGCCGCCACAGCAGCAGCCACCCGAAGGCGGCCACGGTCAGCGCGAGGGCGGCCGCGGAGACGACCGGCACGTACGGCCCGAGGAACTCCACCGACCCGTAGTTCAGCAGCACCTCGCCCCGCCAGCCGAAGTGGCGGGCCACATGGAAGACCAGCGCGCCCAGGGACTCGACCTCGGTGCCCCGGTCGCGCTGGAACGACAGGAACGCCAGCGCCCCCGGCATCGCCGCCATGCAGAGCAGCAGCACCCCGGCCCCCGCGACCGCCGCCGTGATCCAGGACCGCAGGGTGGCGCTCCCGCGCCGGGTCCCCGCCAGCAGGAGCACCGGCCAGACCTTCAGCAGCGCGCCGAAGCCGACCAGTGCGCCCAGTATTCTGGGGTGCCGCACCCCGGCGAGCAGCGCGGCCACGGCGATGGCGGTGACCATCAGGTCGTAGCGCGCGTACGCCGTCGGCCCCAGGAGCGGCAGGCCCACGACCCACACCCAGGCGCCGGACAGGCACTTCCCCGGCCGCCGGCCCGCGTACAGCAGCAGGCCGAGGACGAGCGCGTCGCAGAGGCAGGCCAGCACGAAGAACGCGGAGGTGTACCCGAGGAAGGGCAGCAGTCCCGGGGAGAGCACCGCGAGCGCCGCGGCGGGCGGGTACTGCCAGGTGACGTCGTCCAGCGGGTACGTGCCGGTCCTCAGCACCTCGTACCAGCCCTGGTAGATCACCGAGATGTCGGTGGTGACGTCCGGTCCGGGCAGGACCAGCACCCGGTAGGCGCAGAGCAGCAGGAAGGCTCGGGTCAGGAGCCAGATGGCGATCGGGAGCCGGGTGCCGCTGGGGCCCTTCATGCGTACCTCGTCCGGTCGGGGCTGAGAGGGGATGGGGTGGTGCCGGGCGGGACTGTGCGTGAGCGGTGGTGCAAGGCCGTTCGGTACTGTCGGCAGCGATGTACAAGACCTTGATCGTAACCAACGACTTTCCGCCCAGACCCGGCGGTATTCAGGCGTTTCTGCACAACATGGCGCTCAGATTGGATCCCGAGCAGATCGTCGTCTACGCCTCCACCTGGAAGCGCGGACACGAGGGCGCGGAGGCCACCGCCCTGTTCGATGCCGGACAGCCGTTCCAGGTTGTCCGGGACCGTACGACGATGCTGTTGCCCACGCCACGCGTCACCGCCCGCGCCACCGCGCTGCTGCGCGAGCACGGCTGCGAGTCGGTGTGGTTCGGGGCGGCCGCCCCGCTGGGACTGATGGCTCCGGCCCTGCGGAAGGCCGGGGCGCGGCGGCTGGTGGCGACCACGCACGGCCACGAGGCGGGCTGGGCGCAGCTGCCGGGGTCGCGGCAGCTGCTGCGCCGGATCGGCGAGGGCACCGACACGATCACCTACCTCGGTGAGTACACCCGCTCGCGCATCGCGGCCGCGCTGACGCCGGAGGCGGCCGGGCGCATGGTCCAGCTGCCGCCCGGGGTCGACGAGAAGACCTTCCATCCCGGCTCGGGCGGCGACGAGGTACGCGCCCGGCTCGGTCTCGCGGACCGGCCGGTGGTGGTCTGCGTCTCCCGGCTGGTGCCCCGCAAGGGACAGGACACGCTGATCAGGGCCCTCCCCGCGATCCTGGCCAAGGTGCCCGACACCGTCCTGCTCATCGTCGGCGGCGGACCCTACGAGAAGGACCTGCGCGCCCTCGCGCAGGCCACCGGGGTGGCCGGATCCGTGCGGTTCACCGGCGCGGTGCCCTGGGAGGAGCTGCCCGCGCACTACGGCGCCGGGGACGTGTTCGCGATGCCGTGCCGTACCCGCAGGGGCGGCCTGGACGTCGAGGGTCTCGGCATCGTCTACCTGGAGGCGTCGGCGACCGGTCTGCCGGTGGTCGCGGGCGACTCGGGCGGCGCGCCCGACGCGGTACTGGACGGGGAGACCGGCTGGGTCGTGCGGGGCGGCCCCGAGGCCGTCGCCGCGGGCGAGGCCGCCGAACGGATCGTCGCCCTGCTGGAGGACCCCGGGCTGCGGCGCCGGATGGGGGAGCGCGGCCGGGCGTGGGTCGAGGAGAAGTGGCGCTGGGACCTGCTCGCGGAGCGGCTCAAGGCGCTGCTCTGAGGTGCGGCGGGCCGGCGCCGCCGGTGGCCGGGCCGCGCATGCGGCGGCCCGGCGGCCCCGGCGCGGCAGAACGGCCCGGTCCGGTTTCCCGGGGCCGGGCCGCATGGGCGCGAAGGGCACCGGGGGCTCCGGTGCGGGCCGCGACTACGAGCGGTAGATCGCCTCGATCTCGTCGGCGAAGTCCTTCGCCACCACGTTGCGCTTCAGCTTCAGCGACGGCGTGATGTGGCCGGCCTCCTCCGTGAACTGGGCGTTCAGGATGCGGAACTTGCGCACCGACTCCGCCTTGGAGACCGCGGCGTTGCCGTCGTCCACGGCCTGCTGGACGGCCGCCAGCAGATCCGCGTCCTCGCGCAGCGACGCCGCCGTGGAACCGGCCGGCTTGCCGTTCTCCGCGGCCCAGCGGCCCAGGAACTCCTCGTCGAGCGTGACCAGCGCGCCCACGAACGGGCGGCCGTCGCCCACCACCATGCACTCGGCGACCAGGGCGTGCCCGCGGATGCGGTCCTCGATCACCGCGGGGGCGACGTTCTTGCCGCCCGCCGTGACCAGGATCTCCTTCTTCCGGCCCGTGATGGCCAGGTAGCCGTCCTCGTCCAGGGTGCCGATGTCGCCGGTGTGGAACCAGTTGTCGGCCAGCGCCTCGGCCGTGGCGGCCTCGTTGTTCCAGTAGCCCGAGAAGACGTGCTCGCCGTGGACCAGCACCTCGCCGTCGTCCGCGATCCGCACCACCGAGCCGGGCAGCGGCTGGCCGACCGTGCCGATCTTCTGGCGGTCCCACGGGTTGAAGGCGGTGGCCGCGCAGGTCTCCGTCAGGCCGTAGCCCTCCAGCACCGTGAAACCGATGCCGCGGTAGAAGTGCCCCAGCCGCTCGCCCAGCGGGGCGCCGCCCGAGATGGCGAACTCGCCGCGGCCGCCCAGCACCGCGCGGAGCTTTCCGAAGACCAGCTTGTCGAAGACGAAGTGCTTCAGCTTCAGGCCGATCGACGGGCCCTGCGGGGTGTCGAGGGCGCGGCTGTAGGCGATCGCCGTGTGGGCGGCCTTGTCGAAGATCCTGCCCTTGCCCTCGGCCTGCGCCTTGGCGCGCGCGGAGTTGTACACCTTCTCGAAGACGCGCGGCACACCGAGGATCATCGTCGGCCGGAAGGAGGCCAGTTCGTCGGTGAGGTTCTTGATGTCGGAGACGCAGCCGAGCTTGATCGGCGCCATCGCCGGCGCCAGCGCGACCATCCGGCCGAAGACGTGCGCGGCGGGCAGGAAGAGGAGGACGGAGCTCTCACCGGTACGGAACAGCGGTTTGAGACGCTCCACCAGATTGCCGCACTCCGCGAAGAAGGCGCGGTGGGTGAGGACACAGCCCTTGGGGCGGCCGGTGGTGCCCGAGGTGTAGACGATCGTCGCCGGGTCGTCGGCCTTGGCGACGGCGCTGCGCTCGTCGACCGTCTCGTCCGGGATCTCCGCCCCGGCGGCGGTCAGCTCCTCGACCGCGCCCTTCTCGATCTGCCACACCCGGCGCAGTTCCGGCAGACCGTCGCGCACCGACTCGACGGCGGCGGCGTGCGCGTCGCTCTCCACGATCACGGCGACCGCGCCGGAGTCGCCGAGGATCCACTGGACCTGCTCGGCCGAGCTGGTCTCGTACACCGGCACGGTGATGGCGCCGGCGCTCCAGATGGCGAAGTCCAGCTGGACCCACTCGTAACGGGTACGGGACATCAGGGCGACGCGCTCACCGGGCTGCACGCCCGCGGCGATCAGGCCCTTGGCGGCGGCCCGCACCTCGGCGAGGAACCGGGTGGCGGTCACGTCCGTCCACGCGCCGGCCACCTTGCGGCCCATGACGGCCACATCTGGGTGCTGAGCGGCGTTGCGGCGGATGAGATCCGTCAGATTGCCGTCCGCGGGGACCTCGTACAGGGCCGGAAGGCTGAACTCGCGCAAGACTGCTGCTCCTCATCGGGCTCCGGCGCCACGGCTCTGTGTGATGCACCGGCTGCGGTCCAAGATCGGGCAGGTGCTCAGTGGGGGTGAGCACGACTGGACTGCCCGGACGTTACCCACCAGTACTCGGTTCCGGATAGGGGCCCTGGCCAGATGTTCTATGCGTCACACGTGATTGGCGGTGCTTCGCGCACAGTAGTCCACTCCCGTCACGACTCGAAAGTAACCGCAGGTCCGGCCCCTTGCGGACCGCTTAAGGTGGGGTCTCATGCGAGGCATGAGGGTCAACGTGATCAGTGACGTGCACGGGAACGCCGAAGCCCTGGTCAAGGCGGGGAACGGGGCCGACGCGCTCATATGCCTGGGCGACCTGGTGCTCTTCCTCGACTACGCCGACCACTCACGGGGCATCTTCCCGGACCTCTTCGGCGTCGAGAACGCCCACCTGATCGTCGAGCTGCGCACCGCCCGCCGCTTCGACGAGGCCCGCGCACTCGGCCGCAGGCTGTGGGCGGAGCTGGACATCGACCGGGACACCGCCATCGAGTCGGCGGTCCGCCGCCAGTACGCCGCGATGTTCGCCGCCTTCCCCTCCCCGACGTACGCGACCTACGGGAACGTCGACATCCCCGCCCTCTGGCCGGAGTTCGCCCGCCCCGGCACCACCGTCCTGGACGGCGAGCGGGTCGAGATCGGCGGGCGCGTCTTCGGCTTCGTGGGCGGCGGGCTGCGCACCCCGATGCGCACCCCGTACGAGATCTCCGACGAGGAGTACGCCGCCAAGGTCGAGGCCATCGGCGAGGTCGACGTGCTGTGCTCGCACATCCCGCCGGACGTCCCGGAGCTCACCTACGACACGGTGGCGCGGCGCTTCGAACGCGGCAGCCGCGCGCTGCTGTCCGCGATCCGCCGCACCCGCCCCCGGTACGCGCTGTTCGGCCACGTCCACCAGCCGCTGGCCCGGCGGATGCGGGTCGGCGCGACGGAGTGCGTGAACGTGGGACATTTCGCGGCGACGGGACGGCCCTGGACCCTGGAGTGGTGAGCGTCGCCCACGCGATAGCCTTCACACCACATACACCCCGTCGGCACCGCACCGGAGGAGCCACAGCGATGGCGGAACACACCAGCTCTAGCATCACCATCGAGGCGGCACCGGCCGACGTCATGGGCGTGATCGCCGACTTCGCGCGCTACCCGGAGTGGACCGGCGAGGTGAAGGAGGCCGAGGTCCTGGCGACCGACGAGGCCGGCCGCGCCGAGAAGGTGCGCCTGCTGCTGGACGCCGGTGCGATCAAGGACGACCACACGCTGGCCTACACCTGGACCGGTGACGACCAGGTCAGCTGGACCCTCGTCAAGTCCCAGATGCTCCGCTCCCTGGACGGCTCGTACAGCCTGGCGCCGCTGTCCGGCGGCGACCGCACCGAGGTGACGTACCAGCTCACGGTGGACGTCAAGATCCCGATGCTGGGCATGATCAAGCGCAAGGCGGAGAAGGTCATCATCGACCGCGCGCTGGCGGGCCTGAAGAAGCGCGTGGAGTCCGCCCCCCACGCCTGACGCCCCCACCGCCCGGCGGGCGGCGGCGTCCTCGCCGGTAGCGTGTCCTTCCATGCGCACCCTTCTCGTCACCGGCCCCGGCGGTGCCGGTCGGACCACGGTCGCCGCGGCGACCGCCTTCGACGCCGCCCGTCAGGGGCAGCGGGTCCTGCTGCTGACCGGCGATCCGGCCGACCGGTTCACCCCCGACGAGGAGGGCGACGGCCCCGTCGTCCGCCGCATCGACTCCGGCGCCCACTTCCGCGCCGAGATCCTCGCCTTCCAGGAGCGCGCGTCCGCCGCGCTCGACCTGCTGGGGGCCGCGCGGCTGGAGGAGGCCGAGCTCACCGAGCTGCCCGGCAACGACCGGTTCGCCCTGCTGCGGGCCCTGCGCGACGCCGCGGCCGAGGACGGCTGGGACCTGCTCGTCGTCGACCTGCCACCCGCCCTCGACGCCATCGCCGTCCTGGCCCTGCCCGAGCAACTCCGCCGCTACCTGCGCCGGCTGCTCCCGCCCGAGCGGCAGGCGGCCCGCGCGCTGCGCCCCATGCTCGCCCAGCTCGCGGGCGTCCCCATGCCCGCCGCCTGGCTGTACGAGACCGCCGCCCGCTGGGACGCCGAGCTCGCCGCCGTGCAGGCCCTGTTCGAGGCACCCGCGACCACCGTCCGGCTCGTCGTGGAGCCCGGACCCGCGGCCGCCGGCACGCTCCCCGCCGTCCGGGCCGGCCTCGCCCTGTACGGCCACGCCCTCGACGCGGTCGTCGCGAACCGGCTCCTTCCCACCGCCTCCCCCGACCCGTGGCTCGCCGCGCTCGCCGCCCAGCAGCAGACGCACCTCAAGGCGCTGTACGACGAGTTCGACGAGGTCCACGAGCTGGCGCACCTCGGCCGGGACCCGCGCACCCCCGGCGACCTCGCCCGGCTGGCCGTCCCCGGCCCCGCCGCGGCGCCCGTCACGGCGCCCGGCTGGAGCGTGGAGGACCGGCGCGGGGAGGACGGCGTGCTGGCCTGGCGCATCCCCCTGCCCGGCGCCGCCAAGCGCGACATCGGCCTGGTCCGCCGGGGCGATGAACTGCTCCTCACCGTCGGCTCCCTTCGCTCGTTCCGCCGGATCGTGCCCCTGCCGTCCGCCCTGCGCCGCTGCACCGTCTCCGGCGCGGGCCTGGCCGACGGGGTGCTGAGCGTCCGGTTCACCCCCGACCCGGATCTGTGGCCGCGCGGGCGCTGAACCCGCCGCGGGCGTTCGGGTAACGTCGTTGGTACAGAGCCAGAGCCAGGGCGGTGACGCAGCCCGTGCCGCCCGCCTTCCCGCAGGAGTACGCCATGAGCGATGCCACCGAGCGCCCCCCGCGCCCCGACGTCGACGCGGACGCCTGGGCGAGGGCCTGCGCCGAGGATCTGGAGGCCGAGAAGGCCCGCCGCCGCGGACCGGGCGCCCCGCCCCCCGGTGCCGCCGCCGAGGAGCTGCGCAAGCTCGTCGACGCGGTGGCCGAGAAGGTCTCCTCCCTGCGCGCCCCGCTGCTGGGCCTGGGAGCGCAGGGCGCCGTGCAGCAGCTCGTCGACCAGGCGAAGGCCGCCGTCGAACCGGTCATCGAGCGCAACCCGCAGGTCTTCGACCATCTCGCGGCCGCCGGCAACGAGCTGCTCGCCGCCTACCGCTCCGCCGTCGAGGGGCACGAGCGCCGCTGGACGCGGGGCCGGTCCGGGGCGCCCGGCGACACGGGCAACGACCCGCGCGCCGACGCCGGGAGCGACGGGAGGAAGAACGACGGGGGTCCGGAAGCCGGCGAGCACATCGACCTGGACTGACAGCTCCGTGCCCGCCCTCGGGTACGGTTGGCCCTAGCGGGGCTCGACCGAAAACTGAGGGACACATGGGACTCACCATCGGCGTCGACATCGGCGGCACGAAGATCGCGGCCGGCGTGGTCGACGAAGAGGGCACCATCCTGGACACTCACAACGTGCCCACTCCGTCCACGCCCTCCGGCATCGTCGACGCGATCTGCGCGGCGGTCTCCGAGGCCGGCCGGGGGCACGAGATCGAGGCCGTCGGCATCGGCGCCGCCGGCTACGTCGACGACAAGCGCGCCACCGTCCTCTTCGCGCCCAACATCGACTGGCGGCACGAGCCGCTGAAGGACAAGGTCGAGCAGCGCGTGGGCCTCCCGGTGGTCGTGGAGAACGACGCGAACGCCGCGGCCTGGGGCGAGTACAGGTTCGGTGCCGGCCAGGGCCACGAGGACGTCATCTGCATCACCCTCGGCACCGGCCTCGGCGGCGGCATCATCATCGGCAACAAGCTGCGGCGCGGGCGCTTCGGCGTGGCCGCCGAGTTCGGCCACATCCGGGTGGTCCCGGACGGACTGCTGTGCGGCTGCGGCAGCCAGGGCTGCTGGGAGCAGTACGCCTCCGGGCGCGCCCTCGTGCGGTACGCCAAGCAGCGCGCCAACGCCACTCCCGAGAACGCCGGGATCCTGCTGGGCCTCGGCGACGGCACGCCCGAGGGGATCCAGGGCAAGCACGTCTCGGAGGCCGCCCGTCAGGGGTGTCCGGTGGCGGTGGACTCGTTCCGTGAGCTGGCCCGCTGGGCCGGCGCGGGGCTGGCCGACCTCGCCTCGCTGTTCGACCCGTCGGCGTTCATCGTGGGCGGCGGTGTCTCGGACGAGGGCGAGCTGGTGCTCGACCCGATCCGCAAGTCGTTCCGGCGCTGGCTGATCGGCGGCCAGTGGCGTCCGCACGCCCAGGTCCTCGCCGCCCAGCTGGGCGGCAAGGCCGGGCTGGTCGGCGCCGCCGACCTGGCACGCCAGGGCTGACGGCCCCGTACGCACGACGGTGCCCGCCGCGTCCTCCCCGGACGCGGCGGGCACCGTCGTTCCCGGCCGGGAGACCCCGCCACGGATCGGGTCCGCCCGTTGCCCGTTGCCCGTTGCCCGTTGCCGGACCCGGCCGGTCCGGTCCGGGCCCGGTCGCCGGCCCGTACCCGCCGCGCTGCCCCCGTACCCGCCTGTCGCCCGCGATCACACGCGGCCGTCCCGTATGTTGCTGCGCATGGTGATCTCCCCGCTGCCCAACTCCCGGACCGAGCCGGACGGTTCGGCCGTGATCCGGGTGCTCGCCTACAACATCCGGTCGCTGCGGGACGACGAGGACGCAGTGGCGCGAGTGATCAGGGCCTGCCGGCCCGACCTCGTCCTCGTACAGGAGGCGCCCCGCTTCTTCCGCTGGCGCAAGCACGCCGCGCGACTCGCGGCGAAGAGCGAGCTGGTGGTGCTGAGCGGCGGCGCGACCGCCGCGGGGCCGCTGCTGCTCTGTTCGCTGCGGGCGACCGTCGAGCGCACCGAGGACGTACTGCTGCCCCTCACGCCCGGACTGCACCGCCGGGGCTTCGCGACGGCGGTGGTACGGTTCGGAGCCGCCCGCCTGGGCCTGATCAGCTGCCATCTGAGCCTTCGGGCCGACGAGCGGTACGCCCAGGCCGGGATGCTCCTCGACCGGCTCGCCGCGCTGGACGTGCCGCACGCCGTCGCGGCGGGGGACATCAACGAACGGCCGGGCGGACGCGCGTTCCGCCGGCTGGCGGCCGAGCTCCAGGACGGCTGGGCGGTACGGCCCTGGGGAGGTGAGAACACCTCGACCTCCGGAGACCCGCACCAGCGGATCGACGCGATCTTCGCGACCCCGGGGATCGAGGTACTGGGCTGCGGCGTCCCGCGGGGTCTGCCGGGCCTCACGGACGCCGACCTGAGGGCGGCGACGGACCACCTCCCGGTACTGGCGGCCCTGCGGGTGCCCGCCGCTCAGGTCTGAACCGTCCGGCGGGAATCAGACCACCGCGCCGCGGCCCGGGTCGTCGTCCTCGTCGTCGCCGTGCTGCATCCGGGCCACCAGGGTGGCGAAGCCGCCCAGGAAGCCGCCGATGCACAGCGTGGTGAGCCACCAGGTCATGTCCCACTGGAGCAGCACGGCCACCAGCATCAGGACCGGACCTCCGACCACCGCGAGCCAGGCGAACCTGGCGGTGGTGTCGGCCTCGGGAAGCGGCGGCGGCTCCGGGGGCACGAAGTGGCCCTCGTCGCTGTCGTCGTCGGTGTCGTCGCCGTCACCGGGCTGGGCGTCTCGCGCCTCTGCCAGGCTGTAGTCGCGCGGCCCGCCCATGCCGACGCCGGGCGCGAAGACGACGGAGCTGCCCAGCGGCTTTCCCGGCTCCCGGTCCTGCTCGCCGCCGTCCACGTCCTCGCCCCCTTCGGGGTGCGTGTCCTTCTTCTTGCGGCCCGCCCGGTTCTCCGTTCCGCCGTTGACGTCGCTCTCCAGCAGGGCCAGATCCTCGACGGGTTTGAACGGCTTCACGCCCGGCGGGTCGGCCGGCTCCTCGCCGTACCCCGCGACGATCGCCGCCCAGGCCGCCTCCTCGTCCACCGGCGGTCCGCCGCGCTCCTTGCGGGCGCCGAAGCCTTCCAGACCATCGACATTATCCCGTTTGTCCCGGTTGTCGCGATTTTCCTCGCGGTCCGAGTCATGCTGCTCAGCCACCGGCGGTGCTCCCCTTCTCTACGGCACTCGGAGCGAGCCGGCCGATGAACGCGTAACTCTCCTCGAAGATCCGCCCCGCATCGTGGTCCAACGTCGCCACGTGGTAGCTCTGTTCCAGCAGGATCTCCCGGACGTCCGTCGACGAAACCCGGCTGAGGACGCGGGCCGAGTCGGCCGGCGGCACGACATGGTCCTGCGGGCTGTGCAGCAGCAGGAGAGGCTGGGTGACCTGCGGCAGATCGGCGTCCACCACGCGCAGGAACTGCCGCAGCGCGTACGCCGCGTGCAGCGGAACGCGGTCGTACCCGAGCTCGGTCGCGCCCTCCTTGGCGATGTCGTTGGCCACCCCCCTGGTCGTGGGGACGAGATGACGGACGACGGGCAGCGCGTGCGCGGCCAGGCCGTGCACCTTGTTCGCCGGGTTGACCAGCGTGATGCCCTTGATCGCGTCGCCGTGCCTGGCCGCCAGCCGCAGGGCGAGCGCTCCACCCATGGAGAGCCCGAAGACGAAGACGTGGCGGCACCGCGCCACCAGCGACCGCAGCTCGCGGTCCACCTCGGCGTACCAGTCCTGCCAGTTCGTGACCTGCATGTCCTGCCAGCGAGTGCCGTGTCCGGGCAGCAGCGGCAGCGACACCGTCAGACCGCGCTCGGCCAGAAACTCGGCCCAGGGGCGCAGCGACTGCGGCGAACCGGTGAAACCGTGACACAGCAGCACGCCGACCTCGCCGCCCTCGTGGCGGTAGGGCTCGGCTCCAGGGAGGACCGGCACCGGGGTCTCCTGTTCGGGGGTTCGATGGGGCCGGGCCCTGACCGACCGTGACAGGTGTCGACCGAGACAGGACCCGGGGAAGGTGTACTTCACCGTACGCGACCGGGCTGACACCGACCAGAGCCGTCGCGCCCCACGGGACCGGGCGCGGGCGCCGTACGGGTTAAGGTCTCATCGACGGAACACAGGAGGCATTCGAGTTGATCTACGGCGCAATGAAGTTCTCCATCGGAGGGTCACTGAAGCTCGCCTTCAGGCCCTGGGTGGAGGGCCTCGAGAACGTTCCCGCCGAGGGGCCGGCGATCCTCGCGAGCAACCACCTCTCCTTCTCCGACTCCTTCTTCCTCCCCGCGGTCCTGGACCGCAAGGTCACCTTCATCGCCAAGGCCGAGTACTTCACCTCGCCCGGGGTGAAGGGGAAGCTCACGGCCGCCTTCTTCAAGGGGGTGGGCCAGCTGCCGGTGGACCGCTCCGGAGCTCGCGGGGCGGGCGAGGCGGCGGTCAAGAGCGGCATCGACGTGATCGAGCGCGGTGAGCTCTTCGGCATCTACCCCGAGGGCACCCGCTCGCCGGACGGCCGCCTCTACCGGGGCAAGCCCGGTGGCCTCGCGCGGGTGGCCCTGGCCACCGGCGCGCCCGTCATCCCGGTCGCGATGATCGACACCGAGAAGATCCAGCCGCCCGGCAAGGTGATCCCCAAGCTGATGCGCCCGGGAATCCGGATCGGCAAGCCGCTGGACTTCAGCCGCTACCACGGCATGGAGGGCGACCGTTTCATCCTGCGCTCGGTCACCGACGAGGTGATGTACGAGATCATGAAGCTCTCCGGCCAGGAGTACGTCGACATCTACGCCACCGCCGCCAAGCGCCAGATCGCCGACGCGGAGAAGGCGGCGAAGGAAGCCGCGAAGGAAGCCGCCAGGGAAGCGGCCAGGGCGGAAGCGAGGGAAGACGCCGGCACGGCGGGGCGCGAGCAGCCCCGCGCGTAGCCGCGGGCGGCCCACGGGCTCCGGCCCGCGGGCTCACGGACCGCCGTCGAGCGGTCGGGGCGGGGGCGTGCGCCCGGGGGACGCCCGTCCCTTCCGGCGCCTTCCGGCCGGCACGGGCCCGTACGGTTCGTACGGGCCCTCAAGGGGGTTTCTGCATTCGGGGGTGGGGAAGCGTGGCCGGACGCGAGCGCGTCGTACGCATGTCGGTCGAGCAGCCGTTGTGGCGTGCACTGACCGCCTATCGCGTGATCACCATGGCGTACGCCGTGCTGCTCTTCGCCTTCCACCGCGATCAGTACGAGCACCCCTGGGTGGCCGTGGGCTTCCTCGCGGCGCTGTGCGTCTGGACGCTCGCCACCCTCCCCAAGGTGGCCAACGCCGCCAGCTGCACCAGGCGCTTCCTCATCGCCGACCTCACCGTCGCCCTGGCGGGCATCCTGCTCACCCCGCTCGCCGACGCGCACGCCCAGGTCCAGGACGGCCCCACCCTGCCGTCGATATGGACCGCGGGCTCGGTCCTCGCGTACGCCATCAAGGGCGGCTGGCGCTGGGCGGCGTTCGCCTCCTCGCTGGTGGCCGCCGCCAACATCGTCGAACGCGGCCAGCCCAGCCGGGACACCGTCCACAACGTGCTGCTGGTGTGGGTGGCCTCCATCGCGATCGGCTACGTCGTGGAGGTCGCCCGGGCCTCCGAGCGCACCCTCGCGCGCGCCCTGGAGATCGAGGCGGCGACCCGCGAGCGGGAGCGCCTGGCCCGCGACATCCACGATTCGGTGCTCCAGGTGCTGGCCATGGTGCAGCGCAGGGGCACGGCGCTGGGGGGCGAGGCGGCGGAGCTCGGCCGGATGGCCGGCGAGCAGGAGGTCGCTCTGCGCACCCTGGTCACCGGCGGTCTGACGCGCCCGTCACTGGTCTCCGAGGACGAGTCGCAGGGCGCCGTCGTCCGCGTCGTGGAGGAGCCGGACGACGACGGGCCGAGCGATCTGCGCTGTCTGCTCGCCCCGCACGCCGGGGCGCGCGTGACCCTCTCGGAGCCGGGGGCGCCGGTGCTGCTGGCGCCCGACGCGGCGCGGGAGCTGGCGGCGGCGGTCGGTGCCGCCCTGGACAACGTCCGCAGGCACGCCGGCGATGACGCCCGGGCGTGGATCCTGGTCGAGGACTGGCCGGACGAGGTGATCGTGACGGTGCGCGACGACGGACCGGGCATACCGGAGGGCCGCCTCGCGCAGGCCGAGGGGGAGGGGCGCATGGGGGTCGCCCTCTCCATCCGTGGCAGGCTCCGGGACCTGGGGGGTTCGGCCGAACTCCTCTCCGTCCCCGGCCAGGGCACGGAAGTCGAACTGAAGGTCCCACGGGGGAAGGCGAACCGATGAGTGAGCAGCAGATCAAGGTCATGGTGGTCGACGACCATCCGATGTGGCGGGACGCGGTCGCCCGCGACCTGGCGGAGGCCGGGTTCGACGTGGTCGCCACGGCGGGGGACGGCGAGCAGGCCGTGCGCCGCGCCCGGGCCGTCCGCCCGGACGTCCTGGTCCTGGACCTCAACCTGCCCGCCAAGCCCGGCGTCCAGGTCTGCAAGGAGCTGGTCGGGGGCGACGCCGCGCCGCGGGTCCTGGTGCTCTCCGCCAGCGGTGAGCACGCCGACGTACTGGAGGCGGTGAAGTCCGGCGCGACCGGCTATCTGCTGAAGTCGGCCAGCACGGACGAGCTGATCGACGCGGTACGCCGGACCGCGGCCGGGGACCCGGTGTTCACCCCGGGCCTCGCGGGCCTGGTGCTCGGCGAGTACCGCCGGCTCGCCTCCGAGCCCGTACCCGCCGCGGAGACCGACGGGCCCAAGGCACCCCGGCTCACCGAGCGCGAGACCGAGGTGCTGCGGCTGGTCGCGAAGGGCCTGAGCTACAAGCAGATCGCCGAACGCCTGGTCATCTCGCACCGCACCGTCCAGAACCACGTCCAGAACACCCTGGGCAAGCTCCAGCTGCACAACCGGGTCGAGCTCGTGCGGTACGCGATCGAGCGCGGCCTCGACGACGCCTGATCCGGCGCCGGCCACGCCTCCGCCCGCCCGCGCGGGCGGACGGGGCGGGGCGGGGAGCGAGGGCCCGGGACGGGGCCGGAGTGGCCCCATCGGCCGCTCCCGCGCGGCGGGGCAGCGCCCCGGGCCGTATATTCGCGATGACCGGCCCATGACGCGCGCAGCTCGCTTTCAGGGGAGAAGTCGTGGAAATCCTGGCTTTCGGTGTACAGGCCGATGAGAAGGAGCTCATCGAGAGGGCCTTCGCGGGGCACCACGACGTCCGCTGTCTGAAGGTGTTCCTCACCGAGGAGACCGCGCCCGTCGCCGCCGGGTACGAGGCCATCTCCACCAGCGTCAACGCGGACCTCGGCGCCCGGGTGCTGCGCACCCTGGCGGCGGGCGGGACGAAGATGATCGCCCAGCGCTCCACCGGCTTCAACAACATCGACCTCGGCGTCGCCCAGAAAGTCGGCCTGACCGTCGCCCGGGTCTCGTCGTACTCGCCCTACTCGGTCGCCGAATTCGCCTGGACGCTGGCGATGGCCGTGAACCGCCGGATCGTCCGCGCCTCCCACCGCACCCGAGACTTCGACTTCCGCCTCGACGGGCTCCTCGGCCGCGACCTGCGCGGCCGCACGGCCGGCGTCGTCGGCACCGGCAGGATCGGCCTGGCCTTCAGCCGCATCGCCCGGGGCTTCGGCATGAACCTGCTCGGCTGGGACCTGTCCCCGAACCCGGCCTGCGCGGACCTGGGCATGCGGTACGTCGACAAGGACGAGCTCTTCGCCGAGTCGGACCTGATCAGCCTGCACGTCCCGCTGCTCCCCTCGACCCACCACCTGGTCGACGCCGCCGCCCTGAAGACCATGAAGGACGACGCGATCCTGGTGAACTCCAGCCGGGGCGGCCTGGTGGACACCGAGTCGCTGGTCACCGAGTTGCGCGCGGGCCGCTTCACCGGGGTCGGGCTGGACGTCTACGAGGCGGAGACCGGACTCTTCTTCCAGGACAGGTCCATGGAGGTCGTCGACGACGACACCCTGGCCCGGCTGATGACCTTCCCCAACGTCCTGGTCACCTCCCACCAGGCGTACTACACGGTCGAAGCGGTCACCGAGATCATCGAGACGACCGTGCGCAACGTCACGGACTGGGCGCAGGGCCGCCGCGGCGAGAACGTGCTGGTCCCCGCCGCGGACGTGGCCGACCTCAGCTCCGACTGACGCACACCCGCCCCACCAGCTCCCGCACGAGCGCCGCGCCGCGCAGCGTCAGCACCGACTCCGGGTGGAACTGGACGCCGGCGAAACCGGGGCCGCGCAGGGCGTGCACCTCGTCCGTCGCCGGGTCGCGGCAGACCTCGACCCCCTCCGCCGCCAGCGCGGCGGCCGTCGCCCCGTCGCACCGGGCGGTGAAACTGTTGTAGAAGCCGACCGTCTCCTCCGTGCCGAAGAGGTCGATCCGCAGCTGCGAGCCCTGGAAGGGGGTCCGCTTGCGGACGATGTCCAGACCCAGCTCGGCGGCGATCAGCTCATGGCCGAGGCAGACCCCGAGCAGCCCGTGCCGGTGCTCGCGCACGAGGGTGGCGGCGAGGGCGCGCAGCGCGCGCATCCTCGGATCGGCGAGGTCCGCCGGATCGCCCGGTCCCGGCCCCAGGACCACCGGACCCTCATGGGCCGCCACGGCCCCGGCCAGCCCCGGCTCGTCGAAGCGGCGCACGGTGACCGCCAGTCCCGAGGAGCGCAGCACGTGCGCCAGCATCGCGGTGAAGGTGTCCTCGCCGTCGACGACCAGGGCGTGCCCGGCCAGCCCGGCGGACCGCTCCTGCATCCGCAGCCAGAACGGCGCCAGGTCCGCGCGCCGGGCGTCCAGGGCCGCCCGCACCCGCGGATCGTCCGCGAGCCGCGGCCGCGTCGACTCCTCCCGCGGCCGTCCGGGACGGACCCCCAGGGCCGCCAGCACCCCCGCCGCCTTGGCGTGGGTCTCGGCGACCTCGCCCGCCGGGTCGGAGTGGCGCACCAGCGTCGCGCCGACCGGGACGCGCAGCTCGCCGTCGGCGGAGATGTCGGCGGTACGGATCAGGATGGGGGAGTCCAGGGTCTGCGCCCCGCTCCCGTCCGTGCCGATCAGGGCCAGCGCCCCCGCGTAGTACCCCCGTCCGGTGGGCTCGTGGCGCTCGATGACCCGGCACGCGTTCTGCACCGGCGACCCGGTGACCGTGGCGGCGAACATGGTCTCCCGCAGCACCTCCCGTACGTCCAGCGAGGACCGGCCCCGCAGCTCGTACTCGGTGTGCGCGAGGTGGGCCATCTCCTTCAGCCGGGGGCCGACCACCACTCCGCCCATGTCGCCGACGGTGCACATCATCTTCAGCTCCTCGTCGACCACCATGGAGAGCTCCTCGGTCTCCTTGCGGTCGGCCAGGAAGGCCAGCAGCCCCTCCGGCGTCGGGCCCCCGGCCGGATAGCGGTACGTCCCGCTGATCGGGTTCATCACGACCGTGCCGCCGGACATCCGGACGTGCGCCTCGGGGCTGGCCCCCACCAGGGTCCGCTCCCCGGTGTGGACGACGTACGTCCAGTACGCGCCCCGCTCACCGTCCAGCAGCCGCCGGAACAGTGCCAGGGCGTCCCGCCGCCCGAAGCCGTCGATCCGGCCGGTGTAGGTGCGGCGGATGACGAAGTTCGCGCCCTCGCCGCGCCCGATCTCGTCCTCGACCACCCGCCCCACGATCTCGGCGTACTCCTCGTCGCCGATGTCGAAGGCGCCGCCCTCCACCCGTACCTCATGGTCGGGCAGCGCCTCCAGGACCTCGGCGAGCGGCAGCGCGTACGACTCCGACGCGACCAGCACCGACAGCGGCGTGCCGTCGTCGCGCACGTCGAAGCCCCGCTCGCGCAGCTGCCGGAACGGCACCAGGGACAGGGACGGGCGCGGGCCGACCGGGATGTCGGCGAGCCGCCGTGCCTCGTGGACGTCGCCGATCAGGACCTCGACGGTGTCGTGGTCGCGGCCGGGGGTGCGTCGGCGCAGCAGGGCGAAGGGCGGGCAGGACTCGTCGAGCAGGCGGGTCAGATCCATGGGGGCGTTCCTTCCGGATGACGTGCGGGGAAGTGCAGGGAAGGAGGAACGGCCCGTGAAACGGAAGAAGGCCGCCCTCCGGGGCGGCCTTCGCGTCGATTCAGTCGCGCGAGCTGGGGTGTCTCCCCGCTCGAAGAGCGTGGGAAGGGGCCGCCGGTTGAGCGGTCCACCACCAGTTTCGGGTCGTCTGCGCGAACATGCCGGGAACCCTAGCGCATGGCGCCGGGCCCGGCCGCCCGGTGTGACGAATGCGGTCGTTCTGTCTCACCTGTCGGGCCTTGGGGTCCGGGACGGCGGGCGACCCCGTAATGTTGAGCCGTGACCGTGAACGCTGATTCCCACGCCGTTGCCGCCAAGGCGACCTGGCGAGACCTGCCCGCGGCGCAGCAGCCCGAGTACCCCGATGCCGAGGCTCTGCGCGATGTGATCGCGGACCTCGAGTCGTATCCGCCGCTCGTCTTCGCCGGCGAGTGCGACCAGCTGCGCGCCCGGATGGGGGCCGTCGCCAAGGGCGAGGCGTTCCTCCTCCAGGGCGGCGACTGCGCCGAGTCGTTCGACGCCGTCGGCGCGGACCACATCCGCGCCAAGCTCAAGACCCTGCTCCAGATGGGCGCGGTCCTGACGTACGCCGCCTCCGTCCCCGTCGTGAAGGTGGGGCGGATCGCCGGCCAGTACTCCAAGCCGCGCTCCAAGCCGACCGAGACCCGCGACGGGGTGACGCTGCCCACCTACCGCGGCGACTCCGTCAACGGCTTCGACTTCACCGAGAAGGCGAGGGTCCCGGACCCGGAGCGGCTGAAGCGGATGTACCAGGCGTCCGCCTCGACGCTGAACCTGGTGCGTGCCTTCACCACCGGCGGTTACGCCGACCTGCGACAGGTCCACGCCTGGAACCAGGACTTCGTGAAGTCGTCGCCGTCCGGACAGCGCTACGAGCAGCTGGCCCGAGAGATCGACAACGCGCTCAACTTCATGAAGGCGTGCGGCACCGACCCGGCCGAGTTCCGCACGGTCGAGTTCTACGCCTCGCACGAGGCGCTGCTGCTGGACTACGAGTCGGCGCTGACCCGGGTCGACTCCCGGACCGGCAGCCTGTACGACACCTCGGGCCACATGGTCTGGATCGGTGAGCGCACCCGCCAGCTCGACGGCGCGCACATCGAGTTCGCCTCGAAGATCCGCAACCCGATCGGCATCAAGCTCGGTCCGACCACCTCGGTCGACGAGGCGCTGACCTACATCGACCGGCTGGACCCCGAGCGCGAGCCGGGCCGGCTGACCTTCGTCGTCCGCATGGGCGCCGACAAGGTCCGCGACAAGCTCCCCGAGCTGGTCGAGAAGGTCACCGCGTCCGGTGCGACCGTGGCCTGGGTGACGGACCCGATGCACGGCAACACCTTCGAGGCGGCCTCCGGTCACAAGACCCGCCGCTTCGACGACGTGCTGGACGAGGTCAAGGGCTTCTTCGAGGTCCACAAGGCCCTCGGTACGCACCCGGGCGGCATCCACGTCGAGCTGACCGGCGACGATGTCACCGAGTGCGTGGGCGGCGGGGACGAGATCTTCGTCGACGATCTGCACCAGCGGTACGAGACGGCGTGCGACCCCCGGCTCAACCGGAGCCAGTCGCTGGACCTGGCCTTCCTGGTGGCCGAGATGTACCGCGACCAGTGATCTTGGCTTGAATTCGCCTTGACGTGAGAGTGGGGCGCGGATCCATGTGATCCGCGCCCCATCGTCGTATCCGGGACTTTTGCCGATCCCGGCATCCGGGTAAGGTTAGGTTAGCCTCACCCAGTCGGGACGGGCGCAACCGATCGATCCCGCAGGGAGGTGACCCGCGTGTACGTCTGCTCGTGCTTCGGCATCACGGAGAAGCAGGTCAAGGAACACGCGGAAGCCGGCGCGTGCACACCGCGTCAGATCGCGTCGGTCTCCAAGGCGGGGACGGACTGCGGGTCCTGTGTGCGCCGGATCCAGTCGATCCTCGGCCGTGGCGGCTGCCCCAGGCGCGAGCTGCTCGACAAGGGCGAGCCGGCGCTCGCGGAGCTGCCCGAGGCCGCCTGAGGCCACCGGTACGGCGCCGGCGGGCGCCCGGGAGTCCGGGCCCGGTGCCCGGGGTCTCTCCGGGATCAGCTCTCCGGCTGCTCGATCAGCTGGGCGATGTACAGCGCCTCGCCGAGCTTGCTGATCAGGTCGAGCTGGGTGTCGAGGTAGTCGATGTGGTGCTCCTCGTCGGCCAGGATCGACTCGAAGATGTTCGCCGAGGTGATGTCGCCCTTCGCGCGCATGACCTCGATGCCGCGCTTGAGGCGGTCGATCGCCTCCACCTCCACCTGTCGGTCCGCCTCGAACATCTCGCCGACCGACTGGCCCACCCTTACGTGGAAGAGCCGCTGATAGTTCGGCAGTCCGTCCAGGAAGAGGATCCGGTCGGTCAGCACCTCGGCGTGCTTCATCTCGTCGAACGATTCCGCACGGGTGTACTTGGCGAGTTTCGTCCACCCGAAGTTCTCCTGCATCTTGGCGTGCAGGAAGTACTGGTTGATCGCGGTCAATTCGGCGGTGAGCTGCTCGTTGAGGAACTCGATGACCTCGGGGTCGCCCTGCATCGCAGAGGCTCCTTCCACGTGTGTGACGGGTCACATTGGGCGCATCCTCGCACCGCTTCGGAGGGTCGTCCAGTAAGTGCATGCTTAGTAGGAGATGCCCGAATCGATGTGAGGCTGGTCATGACCACCCTTCCCGGTCTGTCACCATTGAGACATGGGTCAGCCGGATAGTGGGGAACACCGGGCAGCAGGGGAGTCCGCACTTCCGCCGGGACAGCGACTGCAGCGCGGCTGGCCGGTCACCCACTACGGACCCGTCCCCAAGTTCAGGCCGGAGCGCTGGGAGTTCCGGGTCTTCGGGGCCACGGCGGACGGTGACAAGCGTGGCTGGAACCATGAGGACTTCTCGGCCCTGCCGTTCTCCACGGTCGTGGCCGATCTGCACTGCGTGACGAAGTTCAGCATGCTGGGCGCCGAATGGGGCGGGGTTCCCGCCCGTACGCTCCTCGAACTGGTCCCGCCCGCGCCCGCCGTCACCCATGTGATGGTGTGGGCCGAGTACGGCTTCAGCGCCAATCTGCGGCTCTCCGACTTCGCCTCGGACCGTACGATTTTCGCCACCCACAAGGACGGTGAACTGCTCACCGCCGAGCACGGCTTCCCGCTGCGGCTGATCGTGCCCCACCTGTACGCCTGGAAGGGGCCCAAGTGGGTCCGGGGCGTGGAGTACATGACCGCCGATCGTCGCGGCTTCTGGGAGGAGCGCGGCTACCACAACATCGGCGACCCGTGGACCGAGCAGCGGTACTCGTACCAGGAGGAACCGGGGGACGGCCCGGAGCTGTGAGCCCCGTGCCCCGCGGGACGCTCAGTGGTGGTACCGATGGACCACGGCGTGGCCCTTGCCGCGCCCGATCATCCACTTGTTGACCGGTGTGGTGACGACGAAGGCCGCGAACAGGGCGATGGCGAGCACGCCCCAGAACATGCCGTCGGTGAGATGGGCGTCCATGGCGCCGGGCCACAGGGCGAGCACCCCGTTGTCGATCAGCTCCATCACGGCGATGGAGAGCGTGTCGGCCGCGAGGGCCACCCGGAAGGCGGTCCGGAAGCCGACGCCCGCCTTCAGTACGCCGCGCAGGGTGAAGGCGTAACCGAAGAAGAAGGCCAGGACGATCGCGAGGATCATCGTGGGGAGGTCGGCCCAGCCCAGGGCGGTGCCGATCACCATGCCGAGCACCTCTCCGATGGCGCAGCCGGTGAGGCAGTGGGCCGTGGCCCGGGCGGCCGTCGCCCAGGAGACCCGGCCGGCGGAGGGCCGGCGCCCACCGTGCTCACGGTGTTCGTGCCGCGTGGGGGGCTCGTTCCGGTCGGGGTGGGCGCGGTGCTCGTGCCCGGAGTGGCCGTGGTGCTGCATGAGGAGCTCCCGCCGTCAGGTGCCGGTTCCCGCGACTACGGCAAGCGTATACCCCCTCAGGGTATTCCTCCTTGAGGCTCGGCGCGTGTCAGCGCAGCGCCTTCAGGCGTGCCACGTCCGCCGCGTGCCCTTCCTTGCCGCCGGGTGTCTCGATGATCAGCGGCACGCCCTCCGTCGAGGGGTGGCGCATCAGCTCGCGGAACGGTTCGGCGCCGATGTGCCCCGCCCCGATATTGGCGTGGCGGTCCTTGTGCGCGCCCACGACGTCCTTGGAGTCGTTCGCGTGGATCAGCTTCAGCCGGTTCTCGCCGACCGTTTCCACCAGCAGATCCAGCGTCCGGCGCATGCCGTGCTCGCCGGCCAGGTCGTGCCCGGCGGCGAAGATGTGGCAGGTGTCCAGGCACACGCCCAGCTTGGGATGGGCGTCCAGCGCCTCGAAGTACGGGCCGAAGTCCCAGGTCCGCGCGCACAGCGAGGAGCCCTGGCCGGCCGTCGACTCCAGCAGCAGGAACGGGTCGTCCTCGTGCGTCAGCTCGTCCAGCAGCGGCAGCATGCGGGTGCGGACCTGGGCGAGCGCCACCTCGCGCGCACGGCCGCCGGTCGCGGAACCGGTGTGCACGACCACGCCCAGCGCGCCGATCTCCCGTGCCCGGCGCAGCGAGTGGCGCAACGACTCCACCGACCGCTCGACCGTCGCCTCGGTGTGCGAGCCGAAGTTGATCAGATAGGGGGCGTGGACGTACGCGGAGATGCCCTCCAGGGCGCACTCGGCCCGGAAGATCTCGTCCTGGGCGGGGTTCCCGGCGGGCGTGGCCCAGCCGCGGGGGTTGGCGACGAAGACCTGGACCGTCTCGGCGCCCAGCTCGCGGGCGTAGGCGAGGCCGGTCTTGGCGAGGCCGCCGGCCACGGGGACATGGCCGCCGACGGGGTTGCGCATCTGTCCTAGATTCCCTTGGTCTTGATGGTGATGGTGCTGCCCTCGGGGGCCTGCCGGCCGCCGTCCACCGACTGGCTCTCCACCGTGTCGCCGAGGAAGGGGAACTTCTTCTCCACCTTCACCCGGAAGCCCGCCGACTCCAGCTCGCGCGTGGCGTCGTCGACCTTCCGTCCGGTGACGTCGGGGACGTCGGCCATGCGCGGACCCTTGGAGACGGTCAGAGTGATCGTGTCGCCCCTGGCGGCCCGGCTGCCCTCGGCCACGGACTGCCGGGCGATGGTGCCGGCCTTCTCGGAGGAGAAGACCCGCTCCGGGGCGACCTTCACGGTGAGCCCGGCCTCCTCCAGCGTACGGGTGGCGCCGTGGACCGGGTCGCCGGTGACGTCCGGGACGTCGATCGGAGCGCCCTTGCTCACGACGAGGGCCACGGCCGAGTCCGGGGCGCGCTCGGTCCCGGGGTCCGGGTCGGTGCTGATCACCGAGCCCTGTGCGATCTCCTGGCTGAACGCCTTGGTGACCACCCCGGCGGCCAGTCCCGCCCCGGTCAGCTCGCGCCTGGCCTCGGCGAGCGGCTTGCCCTTCAGGTCGGGGACCTTCACGATCTCGGGACCGCGCGAGATGGTGAGCGACACGGAGCCGTTGCCCCGGATGCGCTCACCGGGCTTCGGTTCGGTCGCCATCACCGTGCCGCGCTGATAGGCCGTGCTGTAGTCCCGCTCGACGGCCTTGACGTCGAGGCCCGCGTCGGCGAGCCGCTTCTCGGCCTGAGCCTGCGTCTTGCCGAGGACGCCGTTGGGCACCCGTGTGAACTGGCCGGAATTGATGTACCAGACGCCTCCGCCGAGGCCCAGGACGAGCAGGACGGCGACGAGGCCGGCCAGCAGACCCCGGCGGGAGCCGCCGATGCCCGCGGTGGGGGAGCCCGCCGTACGGGAGAGGGTGGAGCGGCGCGGCGCGGACGCGCCGGCCGGCTCGGGCTGCGGCGGCATCTCCAGCCGGCTGGTGTGCTGGACCGGCTCCCGCTCGCCCGGCAGCGCGCGGGCGAGCACGCTCGTCGGCTCCTCGTCCCCGCCGGCGCTCCGGGGCCGCGCCTGCGGCGGGACCAGGTCGAGCTGGTCGTCGCCGAGGGCGGCACGGGTCGCGCGGGCCGCGGCGAGGAGGGCCACGGCGTCGTGCGGGCGGACCTCGGGGTCGCGGGCGGCGGCGAGCGCCACCAGCTCGTCCAGCTCGGCGGCCAGACCGGGCACGGCCGAGGACGGCGCCGGCACATCCGTGTGGAGGTGCCGGTAGAGGATCTGGGCGGGGGTGTCGCCGGAGTGCGGCTTGGCTCCGGTCAGCATCTCGTAGAGGACCACCCCGCACGCGTAGACGTCGGCGCGGGTGTCGGCGGTGCCGTGTTCGATCTGCTCGGGTGCCAGGTACGACACCGTGCCCAGAAGGGAGCCGGTGGTGTTGGTGGCCGTGCCGACGGCCCGGACCAGCCCGAAGTCGGCGACCTTGACCCTGCCGTCGTCCCCGATCAGGACGTTCTCCGGCTTCATGTCCCGGTGCACGAACCCGGCCAGGTGCGCGGCGCCCAGCGCCGCGAGCACCGGCTCCAGGATGTCGAGGGCGGCCCGGGGCTGGAGCGCGCCGCGCTCACGCAGGACGTCACGGAGCGTGCAGCCCGCGACGTACTCCATGGCGAGGTACACGTACGCCCCGTCGGCGCCCTGGTCGAAGACGCCGACGACGTTCGGGTGCGAGAGCCGCGCCACCGACTTGGCCTCGCGGATGAACCGCTCCACGAAGGTCGTGTCGGTCGCGAGGGCCGGGTGCATCACCTTGAGGGCGAGCACCCGGTCGAGCCGGGTGTCGACGGCCCGGTAGACCGTGGCCATGCCACCGACGGCGATGCGCGCGTCGACTCGGTAGCGGCCGTCGAGCAGCTGGCCGACGAGCGGGTCATGCAGGGTCGTATCCACCCGGCCGAGTCTACGAGCCCCCATGGACACCCCCGCAGCCCCGTGCGCGACGGCCCCGGGACTGCAGCCGAGCTGTAACACCCGGCCGCGGGGACGGCCCCGCCCGGCCCCGGGCAGGGCCCGCCGGGCCCCGGCCGGCCGGAACGCCGCCCGCTCCGGGGCGGGGTCCGTGGCGGTCAGAACGCGGGCCGCTCCGGGTCCAGGTCCGCGCGGCCCTCCGCCGGGGAGGACGCCTCGGCGAAGTGCCGGCGGGGGATGCGGCCCGCGCGGTGCGCCAGCCGGCCCGCCTCCACCGCGTGGCGCATCGCCTCCGCCATCAGCACCGGCTCCTGCGCCCGGGTGACCGCGGACGCCAGCATGACCGCCGAGCAGCCCAGCTCCATCGCGAGCGCCGCGTCCGACGCCGTGCCCGCCCCCGCGTCCAGGATCACCGGCACCCGCGCCTGTTCGACGATCAGCTGGAAGTTGTGGGGGTTGCGGATGCCCAGCCCCGAGCCGATCGGTGAGCCCAGCGGCATGATCGCCGCGCACCCGGCGTCCTCCAGCCTGCGCGCGAGCACGGGGTCGTCGTTCGTGTACGGCAGGACCGTGAAGCCGTCGTCGACCAGGATCTCCGCCGCGTCGAGCAGTTCGACGGGGTCCGGCAGCAGTGTCCGCTCGTCGGCCACCACCTCCAGCTTGATCCAGTCCGTGCCCAGCGCCTCGCGCGCGAGCCGGGCCGTGAGGACGGCCTCGCCCGCGGTGAAGCACCCGGCCGTGTTCGGCAGGACGCGGATGCCCAGCCTGCCCAGGACGGAGAGCACCGAGCCCTGGACGGTCGGGTCGAGACGGCGCATCGCCACCGTGGTGAGCTCCGTGCCGCTGGCCACCAGGGAGCGTTCCAGCACGTCGAGGCTGGGCGCCCCGCCCGTACCCATGATGAGCCGGGAGTCGAACGTGGTCCCGGCGATGGTGAGACGGTCGTCGGCCATGGTTCAGCCCCCCTGGACCGCGGTCAGGACCTCGACCCGGTCGCCCTCGCCGAGCAGGGTCCCGGCCCACTGGCCGCGCGGGACGACGGCCTCGTTCACGGCGGCCGCGACTCCGGACGGGGCGGTGGTGAGGGTGGCGACCAGCATGTCGAGCGTGGTCGGGCCGACGAGCCGGCGGGGTTCGCCGTTCACGGAGACGTTCATGACACTCCTGCGGGAGAGGACACGGGAGAGGAGAGGGGAGAGGCGGACGGGGCGGGGCCGGCCCCCTCGGGCGGAGGCGACGGGACCGGCGCGGGGACCGTGCCGTGGAAGCGGGCGGGCGCGAAGGCGCGGGCCTCCCGCGGCAGCTCGCCGTCGACGAGCAGCGTGGCCATCACGTCACCGGTGACGGGCGTCAGCAGGACCCCGTTGCGGTAGTGGCCGGTGGCCAGATGCAGACCGGGCAGCGCGGACGGCCCGAGCAGCGGGGCGTTGTCGGGCGAGCCCGGCCGCAGCCCGGCACGGGTCTCGGTCAGCGGCAGTTCGGTGATGCCCGGTACGAGCTCATGGGCGTCGCGCAGCAGCTCGTAGACCCCGCCCGCGGTCACCGTCGTGTCCCAGCCGAGCTCCTCGCTCGTCGCGCCCACGACCAGCTCGCCGTTCTCGCGCGGCACCAGGTAGACCTGGCTGCCCCGGACCACGGCCCGGACCGTACGGCTCAGGAAGGGCGCGTACCGGCGCGGCACCGTCAGTCTCAGGACCTGGCCCTTGACCGGCCGGACCGGCGGCAGCACACCGTCCGGTACGCCGCCGAGCCGGCCGCTCAGACTGCCCCCGGCCAGCACCACCTGATCGGCCCGCAGCTCGGTACCGCCGCCGGAGCCGCCCCCGGCCCCCGGCTCGGTACCGCCCAGGACGACGCCCGCCGCCCGGTCCCCCGCCAGCGTCAGCCGGTGGGCCCAGGCGTGGTGGAAGACCACCCCGGCCCGCTCGCAGGCCGTGACCAGGGCCGCCGCGAGGCGCCGGGGGTCGACCTGGTGGTCCCCGTCCACGCGCAGCCCGCCGCGCACCCCGGGGGCGAGCATCGGCTCCAGCCGGCGGCACTCGCGCCCGCTCAGCCACTCCGACTCCAGCCCCGATCGCCGTTGCAGCGCGTGCAGTTCCCGCAGGTGCGCGCGGTCGTCGGCGTCCAGGGCGACGGCCAGCGTGCCGCACGCGCGGTAGCCGACGTCCAGGCCCGAGGCCTCCTGGAGCTCGGCGACGAAGTCCGGATAGCGACGCGCCGAGGTCAGGTTCAGGCCCAGCAGGGTCTGCTCCCCGTAGTGGAGTTCGGTGACCGCCGCGAGCATGCCCGCCGCGACCTGCGCGGCGCCGCCGCCGGGCTCCGGGTCGACGACGGCGGTGCGCAGTCCGCGCTGCGCGGCACGCCAGGCCGTGACCAGGCCGATGATGCCGCCCCCGACGACGAGAACGTCCGACGCCGTCGGCGAGTGCGCCGCGGGTGAATGCGTCCTGCCTGAATGCATGGGCTTCCAGCCCCTCCCTTCGCCGGCATGACCCGGATCAGGTTCGTACGGTCGGAGGCCGTCCAGCCTCCCTCTCAGCCCGGTGCGTCCGGGCTCCCGCGAGTGCTCTAGGCGGCCAGCCTAACCCCACGCCCCCACGCGCGGTAGGAGCGCTTGGGGCACCCTGGGGGACACCAGGGATGACCAGCTACTTTCCTGACGTGTTGTCAGCTGCGTAAGGTGATCGGGTGAGCGAGCAGATGAGCGAGCAGAACGGCGCGCCGCGGAGCGAGCGGCACAGCGCGTGGGACACCGGACGGCACGGGGCGCCGGGCGACGGGCCGGACGGGGCGGCGCGACGCGTCGTGATCGTCGGGGCGGGCATGGCCGGGGTGCAGACCGCCGTGGCCCTGCGGGAGCAGAGCTTCACCGGGCCCGTCCTGCTGATCGGCGCCGAACCCCATCAGCCGTACGACAGGCCGCCGCTCTCCAAGGCGGTCCTGCTCGGCAAGGCCGAGGGTTCCGCCTTCGACGTGGACTTCGAGGCGCTCGGCATCGAACTGCGTCTGGGGGTCGAGGTCACCGGTCTGCGCCCCGACGCCCACGAGGTCGACACCGAGACCGGCCCCGTCCCGTACGACGTGCTGGTGGTGGCCACCGGCGCCCGGCCCGTCACGCTGCCCGGCTCCGAGGGGGTGCGCGGCGTCCATCTGCTGCGCACCCTGGACGACGCCGAGCGCCTGCGCCCCGTGCTGGCCGAGCAGCACGACGTGGTGGTCGTCGGTGCCGGCTGGATCGGCGCGGAGTTCGCGACGGCCGCCCGTGAGGCGGGCTGCGTGGTCACCGTGGTCGAGGCCGCCGACCGGCCGCTCGCGGGCGCCCTGCCCGCCGAGGTGGCCACGCCGATGGCCGAGTGGTACCAGGAGAGCGGCGCGGAACTCCTCACCCGCGCGCGCGTGGCGCACATCGAACCGGGCGAGGTCGCCCTGGACGACGGCCGGCTGCTGCCCGCGAAGGCCGTGGTCGTCGGCATCGGCGCCCGCCCCGCCACCGCCTGGCTGGAGGGCTCCGGCGTCGCGCTCGACAAGGACGGCGCGATCACCGCGGACGACCGGCTTCGCACCTCGGCCCCCGATGTGTACGCGGTCGGGGACTGCGCCTCCTTCCCCTCCGCGCGCTACGGCGAGCGGCTGCTCGTGCACCACTGGGACAACGCCCTCCAGGGCCCGCGCACGGTCGCGGCCGACATCGTGGGCGAGGCGCCGCGGGCGTACGACCCGGTGCCGTACTTCTGGTCCGAGCAGTTCGGCCGGTTCGTGCAGTACGCGGGCCACCACGCGGCGGCCGACACGACGGTGTGGCGGGGCGACCCGGCCGGCGCCGCCTGGTCGGTGGCGTGGCTGCGCGAGGGCGCCCTGGTCGCCCTGCTCGCGGTCGGGCGGCCGCGCGACCTGGCCCAGGGGCGCAAGCTCATCGAAGCGGGCACGCCGCTCGACCCCGAGCTCGTCGCGGACCCGGCCGTCCCGCTGAAGTCCGCGGCCGCCCGGACGCGGTAGCGGGAGTGCCGGCCCGGCGGTAGCGGAAGTGCCGGCCCGGCGGTAGCGGGAGTGCCGGCCCGGCGGTAGTGGCGGTCGCGCCGGGCCGTCGGGGCGGTGAACCGCCCGGGCCCGCGGGGGTCGCCGGGCCGGTGCGGGCCGGCCGGAGTGCCCCGGTGACGCCACCTGGCCCGGCCCGGGTACCGACTGTCCGTCCGGGATGGCACGCTTGTCCCGTGACCGAGATTGACGCAAACATCGATGCTCTCGTCCCCGCCTGGCTCTACCTCCCCGACATCGCGGAGCTCCTCGACATCGAGGTGACGCGCGTGCGGCAGCTGGTCAAGGAGGGCCAGCTGATCGCCGTGCGCCGGGGTGAGAACCGGGCGCTCCAGGTGCCTGCCGAATTCATCAAGGACGGCAAGGTCGTCAAGGGTCTCGCGGGGACCCTGACGCTCCTGAGGGACGACGGCTTCACCGACGAAGAGATGCTGGAGTGGCTGTTCACTCCGGACCCGACCCTGCCCGGCACCCCCGCGCAGGCGCTCAGCGAGAATCGTGGCACGGAGGTGAAGCGCCGCGCCCAGGCGCTCGCCGTCTGACGCGCCACATCTGACAAGACGCCGACATCAGACGGTGTACGGGCCACGGGCCGGGGCCACCCGTCGCCCGTGCCGTACACCGTCGCAGCCAGGGGGGAACCACCTCATGTCCACCGCACGCGCGCTCCTGTCCGACGCCCGGCTCTACCTGTGCACGGACGCCCGCAAGCGGCAGGGCGACCTCCCCGCCTTCCTGGACGCCGTGCTCACCTCCGGCGTGGACATCGTGCAGCTGCGCGACAAGGGCATGGAGGCCGGCGAGGAGCTGGAGCACCTGGCCGTCCTCGCGGACGCCTGCCGCCGGCACGGCAAGCTGCTCGCGGTGAACGACCGGGCGGACGTGGCGCACGCCATCGGATCGGACGTGCTGCACCTGGGCCAGGGGGACCTGCCGGTACCGGCCGCCCGCGCGATCCTGGGCGACCAGGTCCTGATCGGCCGCTCCACACACGCGCAGGCCGAGGTGGACGCGGCGGCCTCCGAACCCGGCGTGGACTACTTCTGCACGGGGCCGTGCTGGCCGACGCCCACCAAGCCGGGCCGGTACGCGCCGGGGCTCGGGCTCGTCCGGTACGCGGCGGCCAGGACCCAGGACCGGCCCTGGTTCGCCATCGGCGGCATCGACGAGGGCAACCTGGACCAGGTGCTGGACGCCGGTGCCCGCCGGATCGTGGTCGTCCGGGCGATCACCGGGGCCGACGACCCCGCGGCGGCCGCGGCCGCGCTCGCCAAGCGGGTCCGCGAGCGCGACTGACCCCGGGCGCGACTGACCCCGGGCGCGCACCCGGGAGACCTGACGCCGGCCGCCCGGTGCCGCCCCGCCGACGGAGGCCGGGGGAGGGGCTCGCCCCGGGTCCGCCGGGTCCGGGGGCTGTCCACGCAGGTGTCCAAGGGATGGACAACAAGCCGACAAATGCGGCATATGACTGTGCTCCGGTTGGGTGACCGGCCCACCGTGGATAACCTGCCCATATGGCCCTTGGCACACCTTCGACCAGGACGGATCGCGCCCGTACCGTGCGCGACCTGCTAGCGACCGGTAAAACGTCGTATTCGTTCGAGTTCTGGGCGCCCAAGACCGAGAAGGGCGAGCGAAACCTCTGGAACGCGCTGCGCCGGGTCGAGGCGGTGGCCCCGAACTTCGTCTCCGTGACCTACGGGGCCGGCGGCTCCACCCGTGCGGGGACGGTCAAGGCCACCCAGCAGATCGCGGCCGACACGACGCTCACACCCGTCGCCCACCTCACCGCGGTCAGCCACACGATCGCCGAGCTGCGCAACATGATCGGCCAGTACGCGGACGCCGGCATCAGGAACATCCTCGCCGTCAGGGGGGACCCGCCCGGCGACCCCATGGGCGAATGGGTGCCGCACCCCGAGGGCGTGCGGTACGCGGCGGACCTCGTCCGGCTCATCAAGGAGTCCGGCGACTTCTGCGTCGGCGTGGCGGCCTTCCCCGAGATGCACCCCCGCTCCACCGACTGGGACGAGGACGTCCGTCACTTCGTGGACAAGTGCCGCGCGGGCGCCGACTACGCCATCACGCAGATGTTCTTCTTCCCGGAGGACTATCTGCGGCTGCGCGACCGGGTCGCCGCCGCGGGCTGCGGGACGCCGATCATCCCGGAGATCATGCCCGTCACCAGCGTCAGGCAGATCGAGCGGTTCGCCCAGCTCAGCAACGCCCACTTCCCGCCCGGGCTGAAAGAGCGGATCCTCTCCGTCAAGGACGATCCGGCCGCTGTACGCTCCATTGGCATCGAGTTCGCAACGGAGTTCTGCGCACGGCTGCTCTCCGAGGGTGTCCCCGGACTGCACTTCATCACGCTGAACAACTCCACGGCGACGCTCGAGATCTACGAGAATCTCGGACTGCACGAGCAGTCCTGACCGGCCGTACCCGCCACCCGGGGCGCGACGGCGGTAGGAGAGGGGCGGGCATGGGCTGGACGGTCCTCTACATCGCGTTCGGTGTCGTCGCGCTGTGGCTGCTGGGTGAGGTACTGCTCCAGTACAAGGCACGGCTGCGCTGGCGGCTGCTCGCCTTCACCGGCTTCCTGGGCGTGGTGGTGGGCGTGCTGCTGCCGTCCGTCCTGGTGATCGCCGGCGGCGCGATCGCCTTCGCGATCGGCCAGACGTACGTCACGATGTCCTTCCGGAAGGGGTTCTCCACCGGCTGGGCGATCGGCGGCAGCCCCGGGGCGAGCCGCCGCCGCAAGGCCGCCTCCGCACCGGTCGGCGGGCCGACGCTGGAGGTCGGCGGCCTCGCGTACGAACCGGTGCCGCAGGAGGAGCCCGTCGAGACCACCTCGGTCTACGAGCCCCAGCCCCTGCCCGACGAGACCGGGCAGTACGGCATATACAGCGAGGCGGCGTACGAGGCCGGCCGTGCGTCCCAGCAGGAGCCCGCGGCCCCTTCCGACCGGACACCCCAGTACACCGGGGCCACCGACCCCGCCGCCGCGTACGGCGCGGGCTTCGACGGCTACGGCCAGGGCTACGGCACGCAGGACGGCTACGCCGCCCCGTACGACTACGGCACCGGCGAACAGCAGCAGCAGTACGCCGCCTACCAGGACCCGTACGCCGCGGCGGCCCCGGGCGGACAGCAGTACGACTCCTATGGCTCGTACGACGGTTACGTCGGCCAGCAGCAGTACCCCGACCCCTACGCGCCCCAGTACCCCGTCGACACCCCGCCGGGCGGCGTGTGGGTCCCGCACCAGCGCGACGGCGAACAGGTGCCCCCGCCGCCGCAGGAGCAGCCCTCGCCGTACGGCTACGACCAGAGCCAGGGGCAGGGGCCGGGCTACGGGCAGGGCGACCAGCAGTACCGCTACTGAAGCTGGCGCCGGGGCCCGTTCCGCTTGCCGGGGACCGGGCGGCCGCGCGCGTACCGCTCGTCGGGTCCGGGCGGCGCCCGCCGTGCCCGGCGCGAACGCCGGGCGTGCTCCTACTGCGAGCCGCGGAAGTCCGCGCCCTCCACGATCAGCCCGGCGACGAGCGCGCCCGACATCCCGGCGTGCGCCAGCCCGCCGCCCGGGTGCGACCAGCCGCCCGCGAAGTACAGACCGGGCAGCGGCGCCCGGTTGTCGGCGGGCAGCAGCGTGCCGCCCGCCCCCGCCAGCGCCGGACCGGGCACCTGGAACACCCCGGTGTCCCGGTAGGTGTCGGCGGGAGTCCGCACCTCGCGCCACAACAGCCGCTCGCGCAGCCCCGGCACGGCCGCCTCGGCGGCCTCGACCATCCGGTCGGCGAAGGCCTCGACGGCCTCCGGGGAAAGGGCGTCCGGCCCCTCCCCCCACGGGCTCTCCGACGGCCGGGCGCCTCCGGCCGGGACGGTCGCGGTGAGAGTGACCGATTCATGGCCGCCGTCCGGCCGAAGACTCCCGTCGTCGGGACGCAGCACCACGACGGTCGGCCGGTCGCAGGGCCTTCCCGCGCCGAACGACCTCAGCTCGCCGGCCCGGTCGGCGGAGTGCACCACCGTGCGGTGGACAGCGTCCGTGGGCCGTGCCCCGCGCAGCGCCAGGCACACCGTCACCCGGCCCGTGCGCACGGCCGACTGATGACGCGGCCACTCGTCCTGGGACTCCCACGGCAGGACCTGGTCCCGGTAGAGCGCGGGCAGGGGAGCGCCCGCGACCACGTGGTCCGCCTCGACCACCCGGCCCCGACCGGGGCCGCCGTCTCCGGACGTGCCCCCGCCCAGTTCCACGCCGACGGCACGGCCTTTCTCGACCACCACGGCGGTCACCTCCGCCCCGAGGACGAACTCGACCTTCCGGGCGAGGCACCGCTCGTGCACGGCGTCCGCGAGCGCGCGGATGCCGCCGCGCACGTACCAGGTGCCGAACGTCTGCTCCATGTAGGGCAGTACGGCGGCGGACGCCGGAGCGGTGGCCGGGTCGAAGCCGTAAGCCAGCGCGTAGGCGTCCAGCAGGGCCGCCAGGCGGGGGTCGCCGAGCTCACGCCGGCCCACCTCGGCCAGCGTCCTCGCCGGGCGCCGCAACAGGCCCGTCCGCGGCGCCGGATAGGGGTCCCGCGCGAAGGGGGACACATCGGCCGGCAGCGGCTCCTCCAGCAGCGGCCGGCGGGCACGGTCCCAGGCGTCCCGCGCGCGGCCCAGGAAGTCGCCCCACCGCGCGCCGGCGCCCGCGCCGAGCGCCGAGTCCAGGGCGGAGACGATCCCGGCCCGGGACGCGTTGGGCAAGGACACCGCCGTGCCGTCGGCGAAGACATGACGGCTCGCCGGATCGACCTGCGTCAGCCCGACGCACCGCTCCAGCGGCTCCCTGCCGGTCTTGACGAACAGGTCCCGGTAGACCGCGGGCAGATGCAGCAGACCCGGTCCGGTGTCGAAGGCGAAGCCGTCGCGCTCGAACCGTCCGACCGAGCCGCCGTACGTCGTCGCGCGCTCGTACACCGTCACCCGGTGGCCTGCCACGGCCAGCCGGGCGGCCGCCGCCATGGCGCCCATCCCGGCGCCGATCACCGCAATCCGTGCCATGTCAGGGACCTTATCGGCCCCCGCCGACAGCCGGCCGGGCGGCCCGCGCCGCACGGTCGAGGACGGCGGGACCCACGATGCCGCCCACGCCCGCCGGGCGTGTCGTGGGAACCGGACGGCGGGACCACGGCGCGGGCGTCGACCGTGCTCGCCGTCCGTGTGCGGGCAGGGGAGTACGGACACGGACGCGCTCGTGACCAGAGGGCGACCGGGCGCGTGGGGTTGAGCGCGGACGCCTGAGTATCCGTACCTAGGGGGTGAGATGAGTAGGTGCGCGGATGGGGCCGACCTGCGCAGACGGAAGAGTGGGGACCACGGAAGGGGCGCGGCGCCGGCACCGACGACACGGGGCGGCGGAACGGCACCGCGCACCTGCCGGAACGGGGAGCACGACGGAGGGCCCAACGACCAGGGGGGAACACGGGGGGCGGGTTCTCCCACGGGGGCAGGGGGACCGGGAGACCGGGAAGCCCCGGGGGGACGGGGACGGAGAACCCGGAAAGCGGGGGACCTGTTGACCCGGACACGGGGGACACGGGGGACACGGGGGATACAGGGGACACGGGGAAACACGCCGGTCCGGCGAGGCTCGGGGGGATCGAGCCTCGCCGGACCGGCTTTTCGCTGTGTGTGGCCCTTCGCCGAACGCGGTCGCGTGCCGCGTGCGGTGGTGTGCCGCGTGGGCCCTTGGAGGCCGTCGTGGGCGGCGACCGGCGGACCGGCACCACCGCCCGGAGACGGCCTAGCGTCCGCCCACGCGTCCGCGCAGCAGCAGGGACAGGGCCGAGTGCACGTCGTCGATGGACCGTTCGCGCTGGAACGCCTGCCAGTCCAGCGCGGCCACCAGCACCATTCCCACCAGGGCGGCGGCGGTCAGCGGGATGTCGATCTCCTCGCTCAGCTCGCCCTCCGCCACGGCCTCGCGCAGCACCGTCTCGACGACGGCCACCGCCTCCTGACGTACCACCAGGAGGGTCGACTGCCACGCGCGGTTGGTGCGCCAGAGCTCTGCCACGTAGAGCTGGGTGAAGGCCGGGTAGCGGTCGATGAAGACCAGCCCCGCCCTGATCATCGCGTCGAGCGCCTCGACCTTGGTCCCGCCGCGCTCCGCCGTCCCGTCGGCGGCGGCCCGCAGGGATGCCGTCAGCAGGCCGACGCCGTGCCGCAGCAGCTCCTCGAAGAGCTCGGTCTTGCTCTTGAAGTTGTAGTAGACGGTGCCCTTGGCCACCCCGGCGCGCTCGGCGATCTCGTCGACCGTCGTGGCCGAGAATCCCTGCTCGGCGATGAGGGTCACAGCGGCCTCGTAGAGCTTGGCCCGTGTGGCCTGCCGTCTGGTGCTTTGGGTGTCCATGGCGTCGATTCTCACAGGCTCAGCTCCGGGTGCAGGCGGTCGAGGCTCCAGACCTGCTTGCGGCGGGCGGAGAGGGCGGTCAGCGCCAGGGCGCCGACCGTGAAGGCGGTGAGGACCGCGCACGCCTGCCAGACGGGGCCGATGGCGCCGCCGGAGATGAGCAGGCGCAGCGACTCGACGACGTAGCTCATCGGCAGGAACGGGTGAATCGCGTTGAAGAAGCCCGGACTGGTCTGGACGGGGTAGGTGCCCCCGGCGGACGTCAGCTGGAGCATCAGCACGGCCAGGACCAGGATCCTGCCCGCGGCGCCGAAGCGGGCGTTCAGCCACTGGATGATCGCCGCGAAGCAGCAGGTGACCAGGGCGAGGAAGCCCACCGTTCCGGCGGCCCGCACCATCTGGAGGCCCAGTCCCCAGTGCAGGACCGACATCAGGGCGGTGACCTGGAGCAGTCCGATCGTGGCGACCGGCAGCCATCCCGCCAGGGCGATCCGCCAGGCCGAGGCTCCGGCGGCGAGCGCGCGCCGGTTGAGCGGCTGGATCAGCATGTACGCCACCATGGCACCCACCCACAGGGAGAGCGGAATGAAGTACGGGGCGAACCCGGTGCCGTAGTTGGGCGCCTTGTGCAGCGACTGGTTGGCGAGCTTGACGGGGTCGGCCATCACCTCGGTGCGGCGGTCCCTGGCGTCCTTGTCGTAGTCCGGGATCTTGTCGACGCCGTCGTTGAGGCCGGTGGCCAGCTCGGTGGAGCCGTCGGCGAGCTTGAACAGGCCGTTGTCGAGCTTCCCGGCGCCCTTCTTGAGCTTGCCGACACCGGTGTCGAGGTCGGTGGAGCCCGACTTGGCGCCGGTCAGGCCGGTGTGCAGCGCGTCCGCGCCCTTGGCGACCGCGTGGGCGCCGGTGTTGAGCTCGTTGATCTTGGTGACGGCGTACGCGAGGTCCTCGTCCAGGTTCGGGGCCCGCTTGGCGAGGGCGTCGGCCTTCGTCTGGAGGTCCTTGAGCTGCCCGTCGAGCTTCTTGAGGTCGCCGTTGCTGTCCTTGGACAGCTCGTACAGATCGTCGGCGATCTTCGCCACGTCGGCCGCCGCGATCTTCGCCTGCTTCAGATCGGGGCAGAACGCGGTCGGGAAGGCCAGGGTCACCTGCGGGGCGCCGGCCCCGGCGGTGTCACCGGACGAGCTCTCGCCCCCGCCCCCGCTCCCGCCGGAGCCCTCGCCCTTGCCCTCGCCCGAGGTGCTCCCGGTGGGCGCCGGGTTCGCGCAGTCCTTCTCGTAGAGGGCGGCCAGCTTGTCTGCCGACCTGTGGGCGCCCTGGCGCGCGTACGGACCCGTCTTGACGATGGCCGACAGGTTGTGGCGCGCGCCCGCCGACACGTCGGAGACCAGCCGGGCGGAGTCGCCGATCTTCTTGCCGTTGTCCTTGAGGTACGGCCGCACGTCCGCCGCCGTGCCGTTGACCCGGTCCGCGAGCGTCTGGGTGCCCTCGGCGACCTTCCGCGACCCGGTCTCCAGGTCCCCCGCGCCCTTGTTCAGCTTCTTCAGCCCGCCGGCCAGCTTGCCGCTGCCGTCCTTGGCGTCCGTGAGGCCGTCGGCGAGGTCCTTGGAACCCTTCTTCGCGGTCCCGACGCCCTCCTTGAGCTGGTCGGCCCCCTCCGCCGCCTTCTCGGTCGCGTCGTGGATGTCGGAGAAGGAGATGAAGATCTTGTCGAGGAACGTCCGCGACGACTTGGTCGAGGCCGCCGTGCGCACCTCGGAGAAGACCGTGCGGGAGATCTGCCCGACGATGTAGTTGTTGGAGTCGTTCGTACGCACCTGGAGCGCGCCCGTCTCGGGGGAGTCGCCGGAGCTGGAGGCGATCCGCCGGCTGAAGTCACCGGGCATCGTCAGCGACAGGTAGTACGTACCGTCCTCCACGCCCCGGCGCGCCTCGGCGTCGCTCACCTCGTGCCACTCGAAGACCGCGCTCTCCCGCAGGTTCTTGGTGATCTCGTCACCCGCGGCGATCTTCTTGCCGTCGGCGGTGGCGCCCTTGTCCTCGTTGACGAGTGCCACGGGTATCCGGTCGAGCCGGCTGTACGGGTCCCAGAAGGACCACAGGTACAGCGCGCCGTACAGCAACGGCAGCAGCAGGATCGCCACCAGGGCGGCGCGCGGCAGCTTGCCCCGGCCGAACCGCTTCAGCTCAAGCGCGGCCAGTTTCGGCGAGCGCATCGGCCGCCCCCTCCTCGTTGGTACGGATGGTGATCGTGTTTCCGGGAGCCTCGCTGCACACCGCCAGTACGGTCGTGCCGCTGTCGGCGATCGACCGCAGCAGGGCCCATGCCTTGGTCCGCTCGGCGTCCGAGAGCTTGAGGTCCATGTCGTCGACGGCCAGCAGCCGCGGCTCGCCGATCAGGGCCAGCGCGACCGACAGGCGCAGGGCCTCCAGCCGCTCCAGGTCGCGCACGGACGTGCGTCCCGCCTTGGGCAGCGCGTCCACGTCCAGGCCCGCGGCCGCCAGGGCGGCCTCGATACGGCTCCGGGACGCGGCGGCCCGCTCGGCCCGGGGGCGCAGCAGGGCGAGCGGCGAGCCGTCGAACCGGCGCTGGAGCAGGGCCCGCTCGCGCAGGTGCTCGTCGACGGTGAACGCCGGGTCGAGGTCGCTGACGCCCGTCACGGGCCCGAGCGCGGTGATGCGCCGCACGGCGGCCATCTTCCGGGGCAGCGGCAGCCCGGCGACCTCGGCCTGCCCCTCGGTGGGACGCATGCGGCCGGTGAGTGCCAGGAGCAGACAGGTGCGGCCGGAGCCGGAAGGGCCCTCGATGGTGACGACCGCCCCCGGTGCGGCGTCCACCGTGACGCCCCGGAAGACCCAGCCGCGGGGGCCCTTCATGCCGAGACCCTCGGCGACCAGGGCGGCGCCGCGCGGCTGGTCGTCCTGCCGGGGTCCCCCGCCGGTGCCGGACGCCCCGGGGGCGGCCGGGGTCCCGTCGGCCCCGTCGGCCGTGCCGGTCGCGTCGGCTGTGCCGGTCGCGTCGGCCTTGTCGGCCGTGTCGCTCCTGTCGGCCGTGCCGGCCGGCTCGGCTTCTCCGGCCGCTGTGGCGGGGGACCTGCCGGCCCTGCCCGCCTTCCCGGCCCTCTTCGTCCTCCGGGCCTTCCCCGCCTCCGCCGCCCCGGCCACCTGGCCGGCGGCGGCCGGAGCGGCCTCGGTGGCTTCGGCGGCCTTGGTGGCCTTGTCGGCCTCGGTGGCGCCGGCAGCGGTCTGAGCGGGCGCAGTGCCCCCGGCAGCCGCGGCGGACTCCGGGAGCCCACCCCCATCGGCCCCGCCGCCCCCGGCGACCTCCGCCTCGGCGGAGGCCCCCCGGGCGTCCCCTTCGGTGCTGTCGGTGCTGTCGGTGCTGTCGGCGTTCCGGCCGCCCCCGGCGACGCCCCCGGCGTCGGTGCGCGCGGTGGTCCCGGCGCTCCCGCTGTCCACGGAGCCGTCGGCCGAACCGTCTGCGGAACCGTCCACGGACCCTCCCCCACTATTTGAACTGACTAGTCAGTTCAAAAACTACTCCGAACCCGCGATCGAAGCAAAGCCCCAGGTCAGGGCGATTGTCAGTGGCGCGCTGCACGATGGACACATACGGCCACAGTGCCGTCACGCGACGACAGGAGGTTCGTCATGGCCGGTTCCCGCGCAGCAGCCGGACACACCAGCGGCGGCTCGGTCGGCCCCGCCCCCGCACCTCACAACGCGGCGGCCGACATCCACCCCGTACTGCGCCGCTCCTCCGCCCCGCCCGCCGCTCTCGACCTGCTCGCCCAGGCCCGCACCGGGCTGGACGAGGCGAGCGTCCTGGAAGCCCCCAACGAGCGGTACGCCGCGGCCCACCTGGCCGCCCTGCGCACCGCCGCGGCCGTGCTCGCCGCCCGTGGCCGGCCGGAGAGCACGCCGCGCAAACGACAGCAGATCCGCAGCGCCTGGGAGGTCCTGCCCGAGACGGCGCCCGAGCTGGCCGAGTGGAGCGCGCTGTTCGCCTCCGGCGCCGCGCGCCGTGCCCGTGCCGAGGCGGGTATACCGGGCGCGGCGAGCGCCCGCGACGCCGACGACCTGATCCGCGATGTGGTGATGTTCCTCGGCCTGGTGGAGCGGCTGCTCGTGCTCCGGCCGGTGATGCCGCAGCCCCGGGCAGGTGAGCCGGGTCAGGGGGACATGGCGGAATGAGGGGGGAGGGTGCGCGAGGCCATAGGGTGGGGGCGTTCGCAACCGTCGCCGAGGAGTCAACTGCCGTGTCGGACCCGCTGCGCCCCCGCGCCTCCCTTCGTACCGCCGTGGTGTGGGACGTTCTCGAGGACGCCCTCGACCGCCGGGTCAAGGCGACCGGGAAAGACGCCCTGGACGTCCTCGACACGGGCGGCGGCAGTGGGAACTTCGCCGTGCCCGTCGCCCGGCTCGGCCACCGGGTCACCGTCGTCGACCCCAGCCCCAACGCCCTCTTCGCGTTGGAGCGGCGGGCCGCCGAGGCCGGAGTGGCCGACCGGGTGCACGGTGTCCAGGGCGACATCCACGGCCTGTTCGACGTCGTCGACCGCGGCGGCTTCGACGCCGTGCTGTGCCACGGCGTCCTGGAGTACGTGGACGACCCGGCCGAAGGCGTGCGCAAGGCCGTCGAGGCGCTCCGCCCCTCCGGTGCGCTCAGCCTGCTCGCGGCCGGGCTGGGCGGGGCCGTCCTGGCCCGGGCCCTCGCCGGGCACTTCACCGAGGCCCGGCACGCGCTGGCCGATCCGGCCGGCCGCTGGGGCGAGGGCGACCCCGTGCCCCGGAGGTTCACCGCGGAGCAGCTCACCGAGGCCGTCGAAGCCGCCGGGGTGACGGTCGGCGCGGTGCACGGTGTGCGGGTCTTCGCCGACCTGGTCCCCGGCGTCCTGGTGGACACCGAGCCCGGCGCGCTCGACGCGCTTCTCAAGCTGGAGGCGGCAGCCGCCGAACTGCCCGCCTTCCATTCGGTCGCCACCCAGCTGCACGTCCTGGGCGAAAAGCGCGGCTGACCCCTACAAGCGGGCTGATCAGGGGCGCAGCCGCAGATGGAGTACGCCACAGGCCCCCCGATCCCGCGCAGATCCCCGTATGATCGAGGGACACCATCCGGCATGACGGATCGGAGGACGGGGAATCTACGCCTCACCAGCCGGACCGGCATGGTGGCCGACTGGTGAATGGGCGTAGAGGGCGGGTTTCACGGGGGCGAATCCCTGCCTATCCTGAAGGGGCCGCATACCGGTCGCCCCCCGCGACCGACGACGAGGAGGACTCCGTGCCGCTCTCGGAGCACGAGCAGCGAATGCTCGAGCAGATGGAGCGAGCGCTGTACGCCGAAGATCCCAAGTTCGCGACAGCGCTCGAGGGAAGCGGGCTGCGTACGTACACCCGGCGACGGGTGTACCAAGCGGTCGCTGGCTTCCTGGTGGGTATCGCGCTCCTCATGGCCGGAATGGTCGCCCAGCAGATCTGGATCAGCGTGGTGGGGTTCCTCGTCATGCTCGGGTGCGCGGTCCTGGCAGTGACCGGCTGGCGCAAGGCGCCGAAGCCGGGCGAGCAGCAGGTCCCCGCCACAGGCGCGGCCCCGGGCCGGCAGACCAGGCAGCGCCGCTCGATGATGGACCGTATCGAACAGCGGTGGCAGCGCCGCCAGGACGAACAGGGCCACTGACCGGACCGCACCCGGGGCGGCGGACGCCTCCGGGGGACGCGAAGTCCCGCGCACGCGCCTCGCCATGGGCGCCGACGAGACCCCGGAACGAACGACGGGTGGCCGTGAGGCCACCCGTTCGACGTGAGCACGGCGAGGCACAGGGCGGCTGGGGAGCGACCAGGAACCGCGGGGGCGGAGCCGGGTGCGCCGGACCGACGTCCTGAACACCATCGACGTCCTCAACACCATGGCGTCCTCGACACCATCGGCTCATCCTGAGCACCATCGGCATCCTGAGCACATCGAGAGCGGGCCCGGCCCACGGGCGACACGGACAGCGCGGTACGGGTGAGGGGCGACCACTTCGCAGTGGTCGCCCCTCACCCGTACCCGTACGCTCAGCCGCGCTGCTTCGACGGCCGCCGCAGCGCCGCCGTCACCCGCTCGGTGATCCGCAGGCGATGCTCCGCCCACCGCTGCGAAACGGCGGTCCAGCGCTCCGAGACGGCCCAGCCCACCCGGACGGCCGAGCGCGGAGCGAGAAGCGCCCGCAGTCTCGTGGCCCGGCCGGCCGCCGCTCCCAGACCGGCCCGAACCCGGTCGGCGTCCTGCGCCTGCCCCGCCGACGGGCGCGGCGAGGGAGCGTAGAGCACCTGCTCCACCGCCTGGGCCACCCGGTGCACCGCCTCGGCCGAGACGCCCTCCAGCTTCCCCGCCCGGATGATCCGCTCGGCCGTCTGGCGCGGCGTACGGGACTCCTCCGGAACGATGCCGTGGTCCCAGGCCGTGTCGATGATCTCCTCCCAGACCGCCAAGGTCCGGACCGGGACGTCAGCGTCGGTGCGCCCGGCCGCGCCCAGGCGGCGTGCCCGTACTCGGACCCGCCACAGCATCGGCAGGAACGGAAGCGCCAGCACGGCCGCCACGGCCAGGGTGCTCAGCAGGATCGTCCGCAACGGCGGACCGGAGTCGGCGGGCGGCTCCGCGCCCTGCGGCACGAGGTCCCCGCACTCGCCGAGGCGGCGGGCCTGCGGCGTGCAGCTCTCCTCGGCGGAAGGTGCCGCGGACGGCGTGCCCGAGGCGCTCGCCTCGGGCTGCGCCGGGCTGGTCGCCCCGCCCGACGGGGCCTCGGGACGGGAGTACTCCGGCACCGAGCCGCGCGTCGGCGTCGGCTCGAACCGGGTCCACCCCACACCCTCGAAGTACAGCTCCGGCCATGCGTGGGCGTCGCGGATGCCCACCGACATGGTGCCGCCGGCCTGCGGGGAGCCCGGCGTGAAACCGACCGCCACCCGCGCCGGAATGCCCAGGGACCGGGCCATCGCGGCCATCGAGAAGGAGAAGTGGATGCAGAAGCCCTCCTTGTCCTTCAGGAACCGGGAGATCGCCGTGACGCCCGTCCCCGACGACACCCGGGTGCTGTAGGTGAATCCCCCCTCCACGGCGAACCAGTCCTGCAACCGCACGGCCCGCTCGTAGTCGTTGGCCGCGGCTCTCGTCACCCGGACCGCCGTCGACCGCACGTCCTCGGGCAGCGAATCGGGCACCTTGGTGTACTCGCGCAGCACCGCCTCGGCGGGCTCCGGGGCATTGGCCAGCTGTGCCGCCGTCGGGTTCACGGCCAGGCTGCTCACGGCGTACTGCGTGCCGCGCGTGGTCTGCCGGTCGTCCCCGACGAGCATCCGCCCGGCCGGTTCGTAGCGCCAGCGGCCCTCGATGTCGACCTTCGTCGCCGGGTAGGGCAGCGGCAGCCACTTCTGCTCGTAGGAACCGGAGGCCGAGATGTTGGTCCGGATCTCCGTCGTACCGACGGCGCCGCTCAGGCCCTCCGGCGGCGGAAGCCGCTCGGGCACGTCCTTGACCTGGCGCAGTGAGGACTTCCACGACGTGCCGTCGAACTGGTCCAGGGCCACCAGCCGCAGATACAGCCCGGAGGTGTCCTCGGCGTCGGTGCGGTAGCGCAGCACCTCGCGGTCCTCGGGCTGGTTCAGGTTCTCCTGGAGCGAGACCAGCGGATTGACCGCGGAGATCGTGCCTCCGCCACCCTGGCCGTCGCCCTTGCCCGTGGTGCCCAGCAGCCCGCCGCTCAGCGTGGGCAGCCCGGCGGGCACCACCAGCGCGATGCCCAGCGCGACCACACCGATGCGCCGGCCGGTGCGGACCGGGGAGCGCGCGGCGCCGCCCGAGCGCTCAGGCCAGGGCAGGCCCAGGCCGCGTGCCGGCGGCGGCGCGCCGCCGAAGACCCGGCCCCACTGGGAGAGCCGGTCACGGCCCTCGGCGAGCAGGAGCAGCAGATAACCGGAGGCCGCCAGCAGGAACCACAGCCAGCTCGCCCCGCCGCCGGACAGCCCGGCGGCGACCGAGTACAGGGCGAGCAGCGGCAGCCCGGCCGGGGCGGCGCTGCGGAACGTCACCGCGAGCGCGTCCACCGCCAGTCCGATCACCAGCGCGCCGCCCACCAGCATCAGCCGGATCCCGTCGGTCGCGGGCGCCGGTATCGCGTACCGCCCGACGTCCTCCGCCCCCGTGGTCAACAATTCACCGACGTGCAGGAACGCGTCCGGACCGGGCAGGACGCCGGCCAGTGCCTGCTCCCGGGCGAAGACCACGGTCAGCGCCAGCAGCGTCACGAGGGCCTGGACGGCCACGGTCAGCGGCCTGGCCAGCGGTACCCTTCGCGCCAGTGCCCCCACACCGCTCTGGATCGCCACCAGGAACGCCGCCTGGACGTACCAGGTCGCCGGGTTCACCAGCGGAATCAGCGCACCGGACGCCATCAGCGTGGCGGCGAAGGCGCACAGCGCCAGCCTCGCGCTCCCGCTCATGACCAACCCCCCGAGAACCCTGTCGGACCGCCTCCCGGCGCGCCCGACTCCGAATGCGACCGGCCGGCGTGCCGCCACAGCTCGGGGAGCGAGGCCCCCGGCGCCACGGCCACCGCCGTCCACCCCGCCTCGCGCAGTCGCCGCAGCGTGAGCTCCACCGGCCCGGCCACCGCGCCGGCCGTCAGCCATGAACCGCTGTCCAGGACGAACGCGACGGCGGCGCCACTGCGCCGGCGCATCCGGGCGGCCACCGCCGCCTGCTCCTCGTCCAGATCGCCGACGAAGGCGACGAGCAGCCCTTCGTTCCCGCCCCGCAGCACGTCGTAGGCGCGCGAGAGACCGGCGCCGTCGGAGTGCTCGACGACCGCGAGCATGTCCATCATCAGTCCCGCGGAGTCGGCGGAACCCTGCGTCGAACCGGCGAACCCGTCGGGTCCCTCGCCCGGCAGGGCGGCCCCCGTGTCCGTCAGCAGGCGCACCGCGAAACCGCGCTCCAGCATGTGCACGACGACCGACGCCGCTCCCGACACCGCCCACTCGAAGGCCGAGTCGGGGCCCGTGCCCTGATAGCCCCCCTGCCGGGTGTCCAGCAGCACCGTGCACCTGGCCCGCTGCGGCTGCTCCTCGCGGCGCACCATCAGCTCGCCGTAGCGCGCGGTGGAGCGCCAGTGGACCCGGCGCAGATCGTCACCGTGGCGGTAGCCGCGCGGGATCACGTCGTCCTCGCCGGCCAGTGCCAGCGAACGCTGCGTCCCGTCGCCGTAGCCCGACGCCTCGCCCGCGAGCCGCACCGGCGGCAGCGGCTCGGTCCTGGGTATGACGGTGAGCGTGTCGTACGCGCCGAAGGAACGGGTCAGCTCGCACATTCCGAACGGATCGAGGAGCCGCAGCTGCAACGGCCCCAGTGGATAGCGGCCCCGCAGGTCGGACCGGACCCGGTACGACACCTCGCGGCGCCCGCCGGCCTCCACCCGGTCCAGCACGAACCGGGGCCTGGGCCCCAGGACGTAGGGCACGTGGTCCTGGAGCATCAGCAGTCCGGTGGGCACCCGCGAGACGTTGTCCATCCGCAGGTGCACACGCGCCTCGGCCCCGGCGGACACCCGCCGTGGCGTGAGCCGCCTGCTGCCCGCGACGCGGTGTCGCGTGCGGTACAGCACCGCCACGCACACCAGCGGCAGCACGGCGAGCAGCAGCCCGACCCGCAGGAGATCGCCCTGTCCCAGGACATAGGCGCAGATCGCCGCCGCGACGCCGGCCGCGAGAAAGGACCGGCCCCGTGTGGTCAGCCCTCCCAGGGCGGCCCGCACACCGCCCTTGCCCTCGCCGTCCGGGGCACCGGCCTCCCCGGCCGTCATCACAGCCGCCGGGCGCCGGGCGGCTGCTGGCCGTACCGCGGGCCGCCGGGCTGTGCCGTGGCGGGCACCGGCGTGCGCTGGAGTATGTCGACGACGACCTGCTCCGCCGTGCGCCGGTTCAACTGGGCCTGGGCGGTGGGCAGCAGCCGGTGCGCCAGTACCGCGACCGCCAGCGACTGCACGTCGTCCGGCAGCGCGTACTCTCGGCCGCTCAGCGCGGCGGAGGCCTTCGCGGCGCGCAGCAGGTGCAGCGTCGCCCGCGGCGAGGCGCCGAGTCTGAGGTCCGGGTGGCTGCGGGTGGCGGAGACCAGGTCCACGGCGTACCGCCGGACCGAGTCCGCGACGTGGACCGTGCGGACCGCGTCGATCAGATTGACGATGTCATGGGCGTGCGCCACCGGTTGCAGATCGTCCAGCGGCGAGACCGAGCCGTGGACGTCGAGCATCTGCAGCTCGGCCTCGGGGCTCGGGTAGCCGATCGAGACGCGGGCCATGAAGCGGTCCCGCTGCGCCTCGGGCAGCGGATAGGTGCCCTCCATCTCGACCGGGTTCTGCGTGGCGATCACCATGAAGGGACTGGGCAGCTCGTAGGTCTGCCCGTCGATGGTGACCTGGCGCTCCTCCAGCGACTCCAGCAGCGCCGACTGCGTCTTGGGCGAGGCGCGGTTGATCTCGTCGCCGATCACGATCTGCGCGAAGATCGCTCCCGGCTTGAACTCGAACTCACGCCGATGCTGGTCGTATATCGACACACCCGTGATGTCCGACGGCAGCAGGTCGGGCGTGAACTGGATACGCCGGACCGAACAGTCGATGGACCGTGCCAGCGCCTTGGCCAGCATGGTCTTGCCCACGCCGGGGACATCCTCGATCAGGAGGTGTCCCTCGGCGAGCAGCACGGTCAGCGAAAGCCGTACGACCTCAGGCTTGCCCTCGATCACACCCTCCACCGACCTGCGGACACGCTCCGCTGTGGTGGTCAGATCTGTGAGGCTCGCTCGATCGTCATAGGTCGTCACCCGGCCCTCCTCGGCCCGTTCCGTGGGCCGATGCGCGGCTGACGGCCCGGCCCACCCCGAAACACGGACACCGCTCCCGGACGGTTCCGGAAAGGGTGTCACCCCCGCATTCTTGTTGGCGTTGCCGCTTGGTGTCACTTGCCTGTGGATAACCCTGTTCGATATGTCGGGGGTTGCGGCATTCGAGGTGGTGCCGAGCCTGGAGAAGGGGGCCGGACGGTCAGGCGGCGGCGTCCACCTCGCGCAGGAGTCCGGTCTTCACGTCGAAGACGAAGCCGCGGATGTCGTCGGTGTGCAGCAGGAAGGGGGAGGTGCGCACCCGCTGCATCGACTGCCGGACGTCCTGCTCCACGTCACGGAAGGCCTCCACCGCCCAGGCGGGGCGCTGGCCGACCTCCTGCTCCAGTTCGTGGCGGAACTCCTCGGTGAGTGATTCGAGGCCGCAGCCGGTGTGGTGCACCAGGACCACACTGCGGGTCCCGAGCGCCCGCTGGCTGATGGTGAGTGACCGGATGACGTCGTCGGTGACCACGCCGCCCGCGTTGCGGATGGTGTGGCAGTCGCCCAGCTCGAGGCCGAGTGCGTCGTGCAGGTCGAGCCGGGCGTCCATGCAGGCGACGACGGCGACCTGAAGAACAGGTCGCGCGTCCATCCCGGGGTCCGTGAAATCGGCGGCGTAGCGCTTGTTCGCCTCGACGAGACGGTCGGTGACCGTAGCGTCGGGGCTGATCGCGCCGGTCGAGGAATGCGCGGAAGTCGACATGGCTATGACGTTAATGGTCACGTGGCGTGAAAGCCTGCCGTGAGACGGGACAAAGAACGTCAATAAGGCTTGTTGTGAGGTAACCCACAGTCGTGGGTGTCGCGCACCCATATGGGTGAGATATCCCGATTGATCCCCTTGCGTGGACGCCCCGTGCGACGCGCTGGCCGGTTGATTGACCGGGCGGGGGAGTGGACTAAAGTGGCGCGAAGTTCACGGAGACATTGAGCAGTTTCCGCAGTTTCTCCCCACGTGCGCGGCGGTACGTACGGCTCGGCCTCCTCCCGCTCGCCGGTCGGCCGATGCCCTTTCCGGCGCCGGCGGACCTCCCCTCCGCGGGAGCCCCCCCGGCGTCCGCCGGGGAGAGGGCCGGGGCCGGGCGGTACGTATGGTCGCGCCCGACCTGAGAGGGCGCATGAGCCAGACCCGACACGTCCCGGTGATGCTCCAGCGGTGCCTGGACCTGTTGGCCCCCGCGCTGACCGAGCCGGGTGCGGTGGTCGTCGACTGCACCCTCGGCCTCGGCGGCCACAGCGAGGCGCTGCTGACCCGTTTCCCCGAGGCCCGGCTGATCGCCCTCGACCGCGACAAGGAGGCGCTGCGGCTCTCCGGGGAGCGGCTCGCCCCCTTCGGCGAGCGCGCCACCCTGGTGCACGCCGTGTACGACGAGCTGCCCGAGGTGCTCGACCGGCTCTCCGTGCCACGTGTCCAGGGCGTCCTGTTCGACCTGGGCGTCTCCTCCATGCAGCTCGACGAGGCGGACCGGGGCTTCGCCTACGCCCAGGACGCCCCCCTGGACATGCGCATGGACCAGACCACCGGCGTCAGCGCGGCGGAGGTCCTCAACACCTACCCCGCCGGCGAGCTGGTCCGGATCCTGCGCGCCTACGGCGAGGAGAAGCAGGCCAAGCGGATCGTGTCGGCGGTCGTCAGGGAACGGGAGAAGGAACCGTTCACCAACAGCGCCCGCCTCGTCGAGCTGATCCGCGACGCCCTCCCGCAGGCCGCCAAGCGCACCGGCGGCAACCCGGCCAAGCGGACCTTCCAGGCGCTGCGCATCGAGGTCAACGGCGAGCTGACCGTCCTGGAGCGGGCGATCCCCGCGGCGGTCAAGAGCCTCGCGGTCCACGGCCGCATCGCGGTGCTGTCCTACCACTCGCTGGAGGACCGGCTGGTCAAGCAGGTGTTCGCGGCGGGTGCCGCCACCACCGCACCGCCCGGCCTGCCCGTCGTGCCCGAGCGGTACCAGCCCAGGCTCAAGCTGCTGACGCGCGGTGCCGAACTCCCCACCGAGGAAGAGATCGCCGAGAACCGCCGGGCCGCCCCGGCCAGGTTCCGGGGCGCCGAACGGATCAGGGAGGACACGTGACGAAGGCAGGGCCCTTGAAGGGGCGTGCCGCGCGGCTCGCGCGGCTGATGCCGTCCGGGCCCAGCACCGCGGCCCGCACCCCCTTCGTCCTGCTGGTCGTGCTGCTCCTGGGCGGCGGACTGATCACCCTCCTGCTGCTCAACTCCTCCCTCAGCCAGGGATCCTTCAAGCTCAGCGAGCTGAAGAAGAGGACCACCGAACTCACCGACGAGGAGCAGGCGCTCCAGCGGGACGTGGACGACCACTCCGCCCCCGACGCCCTGGAGCGCCGCGCCCGCGAGCTCGGCATGGTGCCCGGCGGCAGCCCCGCGTTCCTGGACCCGGACGGCACGGTCCGCGGGGTGCCCCGCGAGGCCACGGCCGAGCCCGCCGCGGAACCCTCGGCGCCCGCGGCCGGCGCGGTCGTGCCGCAGACCGCCGGGCCCGCCGCCCCTGCCGCTCCCTCCGCCCCGACGACCTCCGGCAGGTGACGCAGTGCCCCCCAAGGAAGAGCCGCGCCGCCGCGTGCCAGGGCCCGCCCGGGCGCACCGCCCGGTCCCGCGCCGTCCGCGCCAGGCCCCCCGCACACCCGCCAGGGCCCGCACCATCCGGCTCGGCAGCCACCGCCCCCGGCTGCGGCTGGTCAGCCTCGGGCTGACCCTGGTCATGCTGGCCTTCGTGGTGCGCCTGCTCCAGGTCCAGGCCGTCGACGCCAGCGCGTACGCCGCCAAGGCGGAGAAGAACCGCTACCTGAGCCACAAACTGGCCGCCGAGCGGGGCGAGATCACCGACCGCGCCGGCGTCGCCCTGGCCGCCAGCGTCGACGCGTACGACATCACCGCCGACCCCAAGATGTTCACCCCACAGGAGAGCAAGGTCGCCGACGCCCCCGAGCAGGCCGCCGCGCTCCTCGCCCCCATCCTCGGCAAGCAGCCCGCCGAGCTCGCCGAGAAGCTCAGGACGCCCAAGTCCCGGTACACCGTGCTGGCCCGCCGCCAGACGCCCCAGGTGTGGAACCAGATCAAGGACCTGAAGAAGGTCTTCGCCGAGAAGGCCCGCGCCGGGAAGGCCCAGGGCGGCACCGGCGTCAGCGTGCTCGCCGGCGTCTTCAACGAGACCAGCAGCAAGCGGGTGTACCCGAACGGCGAGCTGGCCGCCGGGATACTGGGATACGTCAACGCCGACGGCCGTGGCGGAGGCGGCCTGGAGACCATGCTCGACAAGGAGCTGGCCGGCAAGGACGGCGAGATCACCTACGCCCAGTCCGGTGGCCGCCGGGTGCCCACCGCGGGCGCCCGCGAGACGCCCGCGGTCCCCGGCTCCGACATCGAGCTGACCATCGACCGGGACATCCAGTGGGCGGCGCAGCAGGCCATCACCGAACAGGTGGCGGCCTCCGCCGCGGACCGCGGGTACGTCATAGTGCAGAACGCCAGGACCGGCGAGGTCCTGGCCATGGCCAACGCCCCCGGATTCGACCCCAACGACCTCTCCGAGGCCAACTCCGCCGCCATGGGCAACGCCGCTCTCCAGGACGCCTACGAACCCGGCTCCACCAGCAAGGTCATGTCGATGGCAGCCGTCCTGGAGGAGGGGGCCGCCACCCCCGGGACCCACGTCGTCGTGCCCAACCGGCTCCACCGCGGCGACCGGCTGTTCAAGGACGACATCGACCACCCCACCTGGTACCTGACGCTCAACGGCGTCCTCGCCAAGTCCAGCAACATCGGCACCATCCTGGCCACCGGCCAGCTCGGCGCCACCCAGGCCGAGGCGAACAAGGTCCTCCACTCCTACCTGCGCAAATTCGGCATCGGCAGCCCCAGCGGCCTCGGCTACCCCGGCGAGACCTCCGGCATCCTCGCCGAACCGCAGGACTGGTCCACCTCGCAGCAGTACACGATCCCCTTCGGCCAGGGCCTCTCGCTCAACGCCATGCAGGCGGCCTCGGTGTACTCCACCATCGCCAACGGCGGCGTACGCGTCGAGCCCACCCTGGTCCGCGGAACCAAGGGGCCGGACGGCCGCTTCACCCCCGCCCCCGCCCCCAAGCAGACCCGGGTCGTCAGCGAGAAGACGGCCAGGACCCTGGCGGCGATGCTGGAATCGGTGGTCGGCAACGAGGAGGGCACCGGGACCAAGGCCGCCATCCCCGGCTACCGGGTCGCCGGCAAGACCGGTACCGCCAACCGCGTCGACCCGGTCCTGGGCCGCTACAAGGGCTACACGGCCTCCTTCGCGGGTTTCGCGCCCGCCGACGACCCCCACATCACCGTCTACTGCGCCATCCAGAACCCCACCAAGGGCAGCTACTTCGGCGGTCAGATCTGCGGACCCATCTACAAGAAGGTCATGGAGTTCGCCCTGAAGACCCTGCAAGTCGCGCCGACCGGCAAGGAACCGGCTCGTCTGCCGGTCACGTTCGAACCCGGCGAGTGAGCCGGCGGGAGCCCCCAGTGACAACGATCACCCCCGACCCCGGGAACCGTCCGGACAGCCACGGCACACCCGCTGCCCGCACGCCCTCATTTAGCCCGATGGCGGGTACGCCCGGTACGCTCACCGCCGTGCCACACGCTGATCAGTCCCGTACCGCCCAGAAGGACGCCCCCGCGAAACACCCGGGAGCGCCCCGTCCGGCCCAGGTCCGCCCCACACCCCTCGGTGAACTGGCCGCCAGGCTGGGGAGCCCGTCCCCGGGCAGCGGCGAGGTGACCGGGATCACCCACGACTCACGGGCGGTCCGCCCGGGGGACGTGTACGCCGCGCTGCCGGGCGCCCGCTTCCACGGCGCCGACTTCGCCGCCCAGGCCGCCGGTCTCGGCGCGTCCGCGATCCTCACCGACCCGGCGGGCGCCGAGCGCGCCGCCGGGACCGGCCTCCCGGTCCTCGTCACCGAGGACCCGCGCGGCCGGATGGGCGATCTCGCCGCCGAGATCTACGGACGGCCGGGCGCCGGCCTGCTCCAGATCGGCATCACCGGAACCTCGGGCAAGACCACCACGGCCTACCTCGTGGAAGGGGGCCTGCGCGCCGCGCTGCCGGCCCGCGGCGGCAGCGGGGAAGGGGAGCGCACCACGGCGTCCGGCACCCGGACCGGCCTCATCGGCACGGTCGAGATGCGCATCGGCGACGAGCGCATCAAGTCCGAACGCACCACCCCCGAAGCCACCGACCTCCAGGCCCTGTTCGCGGTGATGCGCGAACGCGGTGTCGAGGCGGTCGCCATGGAGGTCTCCAGCCACGCGCTGGTGCTCGGCCGGGTCGACGGCTGCGTCTTCGACGTCGCCGTCTTCAACAACCTCAGCCCGGAACACATGGAGTTCCACTCCGACATGGAGGACTACTTCCAGGCCAAGGCGCAGCTGTTCACACCGCTGCGCTCGCGCCGGGGAGTGGTCAACCACGACGACGAGTACGGACGGAGGCTGGTCAAGGAGGCGTCCGTGCCGATCGTGACCTTCTCCGCCGAGGGCCACCCGGACGCCGACTGGCGGGCCGAGGACGTCGACATCACCGCGGTCGGCTCCACCTTCACCGTCGTCGGCCCCCAGGGCGAGCGGATCCGCGCCGCGGCCCCGCTGCCCGGCCCGTTCAACGTGGCCAACACCCTCGCCGCCGTCGTCACCCTCGCCGTCGCCGGGCTCGACCCGCAGACCGCCGCCGACGGCATCGCGGCCGTCCCCGGCGTGCCGGGCCGCCTGGAGCGGATCGACGCCGGCCAGCCCTACCTCGCGGTCGTCGACTACGCCCACAAGACGGACGCCGTCGAATCGGTCCTGCGCTCCCTGCGCAAGGTCACCGAGGGCCGGGTGCACATCGTGCTCGGCTGCGGCGGCGACCGGGACGTGACCAAGCGCGGGCCGATGGGCGCCGCCGCCGCGCGGCTCGCCGACACCGCCGTACTGACCTCCGACAACCCCCGCTCGGAGGACCCTCTCGCGATCCTCGCCGCGATGCTCGCAGGCGCCGCCGAGGTGCCCGCGCACGAGCGCGGCGACGTGCTGGTGGACGCCGACCGGGCCTCGGCCATCGCCGCGGCCGTCGCGCGCGCCCAGCCGGGCGACACGGTGCTCGTCGCGGGCAAGGGCCACGAGCAGGGCCAGGACATCGCAGGGGTGGTCCGCGCCTTCGACGACCGCCAGGTCCTGCGGGAAGCCATCCAGAACAGTCAGGGATGAAGTAGTGATCGCCCTCTCCCTCACCGAGATCGCCGAAATCGTCGGCGGGCAGCCGTACGACATACCGGATCCGGCCGCACTGGTCACCGGCTCCGTCGTCATCGACTCCCGTCAGGTCGAATCCGGCAGCCTCTTCGTCGCCTTCGAAGGCGAGCGCGTGGACGGCCACGACTACGCGCGGGGCGCCGTCGACGCCGGTGCCGTGGCCGTGCTGGCCGCCCGGCCCGTCGGGGTCCCCGCCATCGTCGTCGACGACGTCCAGGCGGCCCTCGGCCGGCTGGCCCGCACCGTCGTCGAACGGCTCGGCACCCAGGTCGTCGCGCTGACCGGCTCGGCCGGAAAGACCAGCACCAAGGACCTGATCGCCCAGATCCTGGAGCGCAAGGCCCCCACCGTCTGGACGCCCGGCTCGCTCAACAACGAGATCGGACTGCCCCTCACCGCACTGCGCGCCACCACGGACACCAGGCACCTCGTCCTGGAAATGGGAGCGCGCGGAATCGGCCATATCCGCTACCTCACCGAGTTGACCCCCCCGACGATCGGACTCGTCCTGAACGTCGGCACCGCCCACATCGGCGAGTTCGGCGGCCGCGAGCAGATCGCCCAGGCCAAGGGTGAGCTCGTCGAGGCGCTGCCCGCCGCCGAAGCGGGCGGCGTGGCCGTGCTCAACGCGGACGACCCTCTCGTACGGGACATGGCGACCCGTACCAAGGCGCGGGTGACCTTCTTCGGGGAGACCCCGGAAGCCGCCGTACGCGCCGAGAATGTCCGGCTCACAGACAACGGACAGCCCTCTTTCAGGCTTCACACACCCACCGGGTGCAGTGACGTGACCTTGCGCCTGTACGGTGAGCACCACGTGTCGAACGCGCTCGCCGCGGCCGCCGTCGCCCATGAGCTGGGCATGTCCGTCGACGAGATCGCCACCGCGCTCTCCGAGGCGGGCTCCCTCTCCCGCTGGCGCATGGAGGTCACCGAGCGTCCGGACGGTGTGACGATCGTCAACGACGCCTACAACGCGAACCCCGAGTCCATGCGAGCCGCCCTGCGCGCGCTCGTGGCAATGGGCAAAGCCTCACGGGCACAAGGGGGTCGCACGTGGGCGGTGCTCGGCCGGATGGCCGAGCTCGGCGACGAGGCGCTCGCCGAGCACGACGCGGTCGGACGGCTCGCCGTCCGGCTCAACGTCAGCAAGCTCGTCGCAGTCGGGGGCAGGGAAGCGTCCTGGCTGCAACTGGGCGCATATAACGAGGGTTCGTGGGGTGAGGAGTCGGTGCACGTGTCCGACGCGCGGGCGGCGATCGACCTGTTGCGCAGTGAACTGCGTCCGGGAGATGTCGTGCTGGTGAAGGCGTCCAGGTCGGTCGGGCTGGAGCAGGTCGCCCTGGCACTGATCGAGAACACCCCTGCGTCTTCAGAGGGGCAGGTCTCCGGCCGATGAGGCAGATCCTCTTCTCTGGAGCCATCGGGCTCTTCCTGACCCTGATCGGCACGCCGCTGCTGATCAAGCTCCTGGCCCGCAAGGGCTACGGGCAGTTCATCCGGGACGACGGCCCGCGGACCCACGGCAGCAAGAAGGGCACGCCCACCATGGGCGGCATCTCCTTCATCCTCGCCACGATCATCGCGTACGCCCTGGCCAAGGTCATCACCGGCGAGGACCCGACGTACTCGGGCGTGCTGGTGCTCTTCCTGATGGCGGGCATGGGCCTGGTCGGCTTCCTCGACGACTACATCAAGATCGTCAAGCAGCGCTCGCTCGGCCTGCGGGCCAAGGCGAAGATGGCCGGCCAGCTGATCGTCGGTATCGCCTTCGCGGTGCTGGCCCTGCAGTTCGCGGACAAGCGGGGCCAGACACCGGCCTCCACCAAGCTCTCGTTCATCACCGACTTCGGCTGGACGATCGGCCCGGTGCTGTTCGTGGTCTGGGCGCTGTTCATGATCCTGGCCATGTCGAACGGTGTGAACCTGACGGACGGCCTGGACGGCCTGGCCACCGGCGCCTCCGTGATGGTCTTCGGCGCGTACACCTTCATCGGTCTCTGGCAGTTCCAGGAGTCCTGCGCCAACGCGATGACCCTCACCAACCCGAACGCCTGCTTCGAGGTGCGGGATCCGCTCGACCTCGCCGTCGTCGCCTCCGCGCTGATGGGTGCCTGCTTCGGCTTCCTGTGGTGGAACACCTCGCCCGCCAAGATCTTCATGGGCGACACCGGCTCGCTCGCCCTCGGCGGCGCGCTGGCGGGCCTCGCCATCTGCTCCCGCACGGAGCTGCTGCTGGCGCTCCTCGGCGGTCTCTTCGTCCTGATCACCCTCTCGGTGGTCATCCAGGTCGGCTCCTTCCGGATGACCGGCAAGCGGGTCTTCCGCATGGCGCCGCTCCAGCACCACTTCGAGCTCAAGGGCTGGTCCGAAGTCCTCGTGGTGGTCCGCTTCTGGATCATCCAGGGCATGTGCGTCATCGTGGGCCTCGGCCTCTTCTACGCGGGATGGGCAGCCGACAAGTGAGTACCTCCTGGCAGGGCAAGCACGTCACCGTCGCCGGTCTGGGCGTGAGCGGCATCCCCGCCGCCCGCGTCCTGCACGGCCTCGGGGCGATCGTCACGGTCGTCGACGACGGCGACGACGAGCGCTCCCGCACGCAGGCCGCGCAGCTGGAGGCGGAGGGCATCACCGTCCGCCTCGGCGACGGGGCGACCCTGCCGGAGGGCACCGAACTGATCGTCACCGCGCCCGGCTGGCAGCCCGGCAAGCCGCTGTTCGCCGCGGCCGCCGAGGCGGGCGTGGAGGTCTGGGGCGACGTCGAGCTGGCCTGGCGCCTGCGCGGCCTGGACGGCAGGGAGCCGGCTCCCTGGCTCGCGGTCACCGGCACCAACGGCAAGACCACGACGGTCCGGATGCTCGCCTCGATCCTGGAGGCCGCGGGGCTCAGGACCGCCGCCGTCGGCAACATCGGAGTCTCGCTCCTCGACGCCGTGCTCGGCGAGGAGAAGTACGACGTGCTCGCCGTCGAGCTGTCCAGCTACCAGCTGCACTGGGCGCCCAGTCTGCGCGCCCACTCCGCCGCCGTACTCAACCTGGCGCCCGACCACCTCGACTGGCACGGCTCCATGGCGGCCTACGCGGCCGACAAGGGCCGTGTGTACGAGGGCAACACGGTCGCCTGCGTCTACAACGCGGCCGATCCGGCGACCGAGGACCTGGTGCGCGAGGCCGACGTCGAGGAGGGCTGCCGGGCGATCGGCTTCACCCTCGGCACCCCGGGGCCGTCCCAGCTCGGCGTCGTCGACGACATCCTGGTCGACCGCGCCTTCGTCGAGAACCGGCAGAAGCAGGCGCAGGAGCTCGCCCAGATCTCCGACGTCAACCCGCCCGCACCGCACAACATCGCCAACGCGCTCGCCGCGGCGGCCCTGGCCCGCGCCTTCGGCGTACCGCCCACCGCGGTACGCGACGGACTGCGCGCCTTCCGCCCGGACGCCCACCGCATCGAGCACGTCCAGGACGTGGCGGACGTCGCCTACGTCGACGACTCCAAGGCCACCAACACCCACGCCGCGGAGGCGTCCCTGGCCGCGTACGACCCGATCGTCTGGATCGCCGGCGGCCTCGCCAAGGGCGCCACCTTCGACGAGCTGGTGGCGAAGTCGGCGAAGCGGTTGCGCGGCGCGGTACTGATCGGCGCCGACCGGGCGCTGATCCGTGAAGCCCTCGCGCGACACGCCCCCGAGGTACCGGTCGTCGACCTCGACCGGACCGACACTGGGGCGATGTCGGCGGCGGTCCGGGAAGCGGCACGCCTCGCCCGGCCCGGGGACACCGTTCTGCTCGCCCCGGCCTGCGCCTCGATGGACATGTTCGCCAACTACAACAAGCGGGGCGAGGCGTTCGCGGACGCGGTCCGCGCCCTCGCCGCCGAGCGCGACTGACCAGCCACCAGGCCCGGCCGCGCCGGGCACGACTGGAGGGGACAGCGACCATGCCGGCCGACGACACCGCACGCCGACGGGCCAGGGCGTCCGCGCCGGCGTTCCTCGAACCGGCGGCCCCGGGCGTGCCCGGGCTCGCCCTGCGCGGCCGGGCCGCGGGCCTGCGACGGCCCCCGGCCGCCCGCGGCGGCGGCACGGTCCGCAAGCCCCGCCCCTCGCGTCCGCCGCGCGGCAGCGGGCTGCGAGGGCTCTTCGAGCGGGCACGCAGGGCCTGGGACCGCCCTCTGACCGCCTACTACGTGATCCTCGGCGCCAGCATGCTGATCACCGTGCTCGGCCTGGTGATGGTGTACTCCGCCTCCATGATCAAGGCGCTGGAGCTCTCGCTGCCCGCCTCCTACTTCTTCCGCAAGCAGTTCCTGGCCGCCGCCATCGGCACGGGGCTGCTGCTGTTCGCCTCCCGGGTGCCCGCCAAACTGCACCGGGCGCTGGCCTACCCGCTGCTCGTCGGGACCGTCTTCCTGATGGTGCTCGTCCAGATCCCGGGCATAGGGCACGCGGTCAACGGCAACCAGAACTGGATCTACCTCGGCGGCCCCTTCCAGCTCCAGCCCAGCGAGTTCGGCAAGCTGGCGCTGATCCTGTGGGGCGCCGACCTGCTCGCGCGTAAACAGGACAAGCGGCTGCTGACCCAGTGGAAACACATGCTGGTCCCGCTCGTGCCGGTCGCGTTCCTGCTGCTGGGGCTGATCATGCTCGGCGGGGACATGGGCACGGCCATCATCCTGACCGCGATCCTCTTCGGCCTGCTCTGGCTGGCGGGTGCCCCCACCCGGCTCTTCGTGGGCGTCCTCGCGGTCGCCGCCGCGATCGGCGTGATGCTCATCAGGACGAGCCCGAACCGGATGGCGCGGCTCGCCTGCCTCGGGGCCACCGAGCCGGGGCCGGGGGACTCGTGCTGGCAGGCCGTGCACGGCATCTATGCTCTGGCGTCGGGCGGATGGTTCGGTTCCGGCCTCGGTGCGAGTGTGGAAAAATGGGGCCAACTCCCCGAACCGCACACCGACTTCATCTTCGCCATCACCGGGGAGGAACTGGGGCTGGCGGGGACGCTGTCGGTGCTCGCCCTGTTCGCGGCTCTAGGCTATGCGGGTATCCGCGTGGCCGGACGCACGGAGGACCCCTTCGTGAGGTATGCCGCGGGAGGTGTGACCACCTGGATCACGGCCCAGGCCGTGGTCAACATCGGTGCGGTGCTCGGCCTGCTGCCGATCGCCGGTGTCCCCCTCCCGCTGTTCTCGTACGGGGGTTCGGCCCTGCTGCCGACCATGTTCGCCGTCGGACTGCTGATCGCCTTCGCGCGGGAGGAGCCCGCCGCGAGAGCGGCCCTGGCCATGCGGCAGCCCGGGTTTGGTAAAAGGGCCGGGGTGAGTTGGAAGTCGATGCGACGGCGCGTCAAGAAGCGTCCGTCCGGAGAGCGGTGAATTTCGGTGCATGTCGTACTCGCCGGTGGGGGGACCGCCGGCCACATCGAGCCCGCGCTCGCCCTCGCGGACGCCCTGCGCAGGCAGGACCCGACCGTGGGGATCACGGCCCTGGGCACGGAGCGCGGTCTGGAGACCCGCCTCGTACCCGAGCGGGGCTACGAGCTGGCGCTCATCCCCGCCGTCCCCCTGCCCCGCAAGCCCACCCCCGAGCTGATCACCGTGCCGGGACGCCTGCGCGGCACCATCAAGGCCGCCGAGCAGATCCTGGAGCGCACCAAGGCCGACTGTGTCGTCGGCTTCGGCGGCTACGTGGCGCTGCCCGGCTATCTGGCCGCCAAACGGCTCGGTGTGCCGATCGTGGTCCACGAGGCCAACGCGCGGCCCGGCCTGGCCAACAAGATCGGTTCCCGGTACGCGGCCGGGGTCGCCGTCGCCACGCCCGACAGCAAGCTGCGCAACTCCCGCTACATCGGCATCCCGCTGCGGCACACCATCGCCACCCTCGACCGCGCCCGGGTGCGCCCCGAGGCGCGCGCCGCGTTCGGGCTCGACCCCAACCTTCCGACGCTCCTGGTCTCGGGCGGCTCGCAGGGCGCCCGCCGGCTCAACGAGGTCGTCCAGCAGGTCGCGCCGGTGCTCCAGCGCTCCGGCATCCAGATCCTGCACGCGGTCGGCCCGAAGAACGAATTGCCGCATGTCGACAACATGCCCGGAATGCCGCCCTACATCCCGGTACCGTACGTGGACCGGATGGACCTCGCGTACGCCGCGGCCGACATGATGCTCTGCCGCGCGGGCGCGATGACCGTCGCGGAACTCTCCGCCGTGGGGCTGCCCGCCGCGTACGTACCGCTGCCGATCGGCAACGGCGAACAGCGGCTGAACGCCCAGCCGGTGGTCAAGGCCGGCGGTGGACTGCTGGTCGACGACGCCGAGCTGACGCCCGAGTGGGTCCAGGGCAACGTGCTCCCGGTGCTCGCCGATCCGCACCGGCTGTACGAGATGTCCCGCGCCGCCGCCGAGTTCGGCCGCCGGGACGCCGACGAGCTGCTCGTGGGCATGGTCTACGAAGCGATCCAGAGGTCGCGCGGGTAGGACGCGGGACCGCGGGCTCCGCCCGCGTGACCTCCAGGGCACGCCGCGAGGCGTGAGAAGGCAGGGAGCATGGCCGGACCGACGACCGCCGAACGGGGCGCCCGGAAGCCCAAGGGGCCGTCGTCGGCCCGGCCCTCCCGTCCGGGGCGGCCGAGGGGCGGCCGTCGCCGGGTGCCGGGCCCGCGTGCCCTGCTTCTGATCCTGTCCGTCCTCGTGTTCGTCATCGGCGGAACCTGGGTGCTCTACGGTTCGGACTGGTTGCGGGTCGAGCGGGTGAGTGTCTCCGGTCTGCGCGTCCTGACGCCCGATGAGGTGAAGAGGACCGCCGCCGTACCGCTCGGAGATCCGCTGGTTTCCGTCGATGTGGGTGAGATCGAGGATCGGCTCCGACGGAAGCTGCCGCGTATCGACTCGGTGGAAGTCGTCCGCTCGTGGCCGCACGGAATCGGTCTGAAGGTGACCGAGCGGAAGCCGGTTCTGCTGATCGAAAAGGGCGGAAAGTTCATCGAAGTGGACGTCAAAGGTGTGCGTTTCGCCACGGTCGACACGCCCCCGAAAGGCGTGCCACGGCTGGATCTGACGGTGAGCCGTTCGCCCAGCCTGCGCCGGTTCGACGCCGACCGGCTGACCCTGGAGGCGGTGGGCGTGGCGGGGGATCTCCCGGCGGCGGTCGCCCGGGATGCCGGGGTCGTCCGGGTCCGCTCGTACGACTCCGTCACCCTGGAGCTGTCGGGCGGCCGGACGGTGGTCTGGGGCAGTGGCGAGGACGGCGAGGCGAAGGCCCGGGCGCTCACGGCACTGATGAAAGCGGCGCCCAAAGCGGGACACTTCGACGTGAGTGCCCCCACCGCCCTGGCGGCGTCCGGGAGTTGACGCACATATGCGCTGGCCAGCACCCTGGTTGGTCAGCGCTATGGGTGATCACATAGGGTGAAAAGAAAAACGGGAGGTTCGGCGTGTTCGTTGAACGTGCGCCACTTGTCGACTTAGTGTCCTGTTCGGAAGAGTCCAGCGAACAGTCACACTGGTAACCCTAAACTTCAACGTTAGGGTTTGGGTCGGCATTTCGGACCGTCCCATCGGCATCCGTCGTCACGGCGCGACAACCACCGCGTAGTGACGACACGTAACTCGAGGCGAGAGGCCTTCGACGTGGCAGCACCGCAGAACTACCTCGCAGTCATCAAGGTCATCGGTGTCGGCGGCGGTGGTGTCAATGCCATCAACCGAATGATCGAGGTCGGTCTCAAGGGCGTCGAGTTCATCGCCATCAACACGGACGCGCAAGCGCTGTTGATGAGCGACGCCGACGTCAAGCTCGACGTCGGCCGTGAGCTCACCCGTGGCCTCGGGGCCGGGGCGAACCCGGCAGTCGGTCGCAAGGCGGCAGAGGACCACCGTGAGGAGATCGAGGAGGTCCTCAAGGGGGCCGACATGGTCTTCGTCACCGCCGGCGAAGGCGGCGGCACCGGCACCGGTGGCGCACCCGTCGTCGCCAACATCGCGCGTTCGCTGGGCGCCCTGACGATCGGTGTGGTCACCCGGCCGTTCACCTTCGAGGGCCGGCGCCGCGCCAACCAGGCGGAGGACGGCATCGCCGAGCTCCGCGAAGAGGTCGACACCCTCATCGTCATCCCGAACGACCGGCTGCTGTCCATCTCGGACCGCCAGGTCAGCGTGCTGGACGCGTTCAAGTCCGCCGACCAGGTACTGCTCTCCGGCGTTCAGGGCATCACCGACCTCATCACCACCCCCGGTCTGATCAACCTCGACTTCGCCGACGTCAAGTCGGTCATGTCCGAGGCGGGTTCGGCGCTCATGGGCATCGGCTCGGCGCGCGGCGACGACCGCGCGGTGGCCGCGGCCGAGATGGCGATCTCCTCGCCGCTCCTGGAGGCGTCCATCGACGGCGCCCGGGGGGTGCTGCTCTCCATCTCCGGCGGCTCGGACCTCGGTCTCTTCGAGATCAACGAGGCCGCTCAGCTGGTGAGCGAGGCCGCCCACCCCGAGGCCAACATCATCTTCGGCGCCGTCATCGACGACGCCCTGGGTGACGAGGTGCGGGTCACGGTCATCGCGGCCGGCTTCGACGGCGGCCAGCCCCCGGCCCGGCGCGACAACGTCCTCGGCTCGGCCTCGGCCAAGCGCGAGGAGCCGGCGCCCGCGCCGCGCGAGAGCAACCCGCGTCCCGTCGGCGGACTCGGCACCGTCCCGGTGCGCGAGGAGCCGGTGCACGTGGCCGAGCCGGCTCCGGCGGTGAGCGAGTCCCCGCTGTCGTCGCCGGCGCCCCAGCCGGCGGTCCCGCCGGCCCGCCCCTACCCGGACTCCCAGGCCGAAGAGCTGGACGTCCCGGACTTCCTGAAGTGACGTCGTGAAGTGATAGGGCAGCACGACTCCGTGAGCGGCGCGCGCTTCGCCTTCACCGACAGGTGGGGCGGGGTGAGCGCCGTTCCGTACGAAGAGCTCAACCTCGGTGGGGCGGTCGGGGACGACCCCGCCGCCGTCCTGTCGAACCGGGAGCTGACGGCCCGTTCGCTGGGGCTCGATCCCGAGCTGGTCATCTGGATGAACCAGGTGCACGGCCGGGACGTCGCCGTGGTCGACGGGCCGTGGGCCGCGGACGCCCACGGCGGCAAGCGCGTTCCGGCGGTCGACGCCGTGGTCACGGCCCGGCGCGGCCTCGCACTCGCCGTACTGACCGCGGACTGCGTCCCGGTCCTGCTGGCCGACCCGGTCGCGGGGGTCGCGGCCGCTGCCCACGCCGGCCGCCCGGGACTGGTCGCGGGCGTCGTACCGGCCGCCGTCCGAACCATGATCGATCTGGGTGCCGAACCGTCGCGGATCACCGCCCGCACCGGACCGGCCGTCTGCGGGCGCTGCTACGAGGTGCCCGCGGCCATGCGCGACGAGGTCGCGGCCGTCGAACCGGCGGCCCGGGCCGAGACGAGCTGGGGCACCCCGGCCGTCGACGTGGCCGCCGGAGTGCACGCCCAACTCGACGCCCTGGGCGTGCGGGACCGGCGGGCCTCCCCGGTGTGCACCCTGGAATCGCGCGACCACTACTCGTACCGCCGCGACCGCACCACCGGGCGGCTCGCCGGATATGTCTGGTTGGACGGATAGCTGATGACGGACCGCAAGACGCAACTCGCCGAGAACCTGGCGCGAGTGGAGGAACGTATCTCCTCCGCCTGCGCGTCCGCGGGGCGCCGGCGGGACGAGGTGACCCTGATCGTGGTGACCAAGACCTACCCGGCGTCGGACGTGCGGTTGCTCCACGAGCTCGGGGTCCGGCACGTGGCGGAGAACCGTGATCAGGACGCGGCGCCCAAGGCGGCGGCGTGTGCGGACCTCGATCTGACATGGCACTTCGTCGGTCAGTTGCAGACCAACAAGGTTCGTTCCGTTGCCTCCTATGCCCAGGTCGTACAGTCGGTCGATCGTACGAAGCTGATCACCGCGCTGTCGGCGGCCGCGGAGCGCGCGGGGCGCGAGCTGGACTGTCTGATCCAGGTCGCCCTCGACGCCGAGGCGGGGGAGCGGGGCGATCGGGGTGGTGTGGCACCCGACGGCATCGAGGAGTTGGCGGCCGCGGTGGCCGCGGCGCCGGGGCTGCGGCTCGGCGGGCTGATGACGGTCGCGCCGCTGGCCGGGCCGTACGCCGGGCGCCGACGGGCGGCGTTCGATCGGCTGATGGAATTGGCATCCCGCCTGCGCATGACTCATCCGGCTGCGAACATGATGTCAGCAGGGATGAGTGCGGACCTCGAAGAGGCCGTGGCGGCCGGGGCGACACATGTACGCATCGGTACGGCGGTACTCGGAGACCGACCCCGGCTCGGGTAACGTCGCGAAGCAAGTCGGACCACAGCAGAAAATATGGTCATTTCCGCCGAATAGCGGACAGGCCCAGTGGATCGCGGGCACTTGGTGACGATGCCGATCCACCACAGAGCGGAGGACTCAGAGAATGGCCGGCGCGATGCGCAAGATGGCGGTCTACCTCGGCCTCGTGGAGGACGATGGGTACGACGGCCGGGGTTTCGACCCCGATGACGACTTCGAACCCGAGTTGGAGCCCGAGCCCGAGCGGGACCGGCGGCGCCACCAGCCTCCGCACCAGGTGGAGCGCGAGGAGCCGGTGCGCGTGGTGCCCCAGCCGCCCGTCCAGCGGGACCCGGTTCCGCTTCCCGCTGAAAGCGGACGTCCCGCGCGAATCGCCCCCGTGGCATCCATCACACCTGAACGCCCGAGCCTGGAGAAGAACGCACCGGTGATCATGCCCAAGGTCGTGTCCGAGCGGGAGCCCTACCGCATCACCACGCTGCACCCGCGGACCTATAACGAGGCCCGTACCATCGGGGAACACTTCCGCGAGGGCACGCCCGTGATCATGAATCTGACCGAGATGGATGACACGGACGCGAAGCGACTTGTCGACTTTGCCGCCGGTCTGGTCTTCGGTCTGCATGGCAGCATTGAGCGCGTGACGCAGAAGGTGTTCCTGTTGTCGCCTGCTAACGTCGATGTCACGGCGGAGGACAAGGCCCGCATCGCAGAGGGCGGATTCTTCAACCAGAGCTGAGAACACGACACCGGGAACGGCCCGGCCGCAAGGCCGGTGGACAAGAGATCCAGGGGAGAGGGAAGCGCGGGATGGGCGTCGCACTACAGGTGGTCTACATCGCGCTGATGTGCTTCCTGATCCTTCTGATCTTCCGACTGGTCATGCAGTACGTCTTCCAGTTCGCCCGCGCATGGCAACCCGGCAAGGCGATGGTGGTCGTTCTTGAGGCCACCTACACTGTCACCGATCCACCACTGAAGCTTCTGCAGCGGTTCATCCCACCGTTGCGTCTCGGGGGCGTGGCACTCGACCTGTCCTTCTTCGTCCTGATGATCATCGTTTACATCCTGATCTCCATCGTGAACGGCTTCGCGATGCGGATGTGAGCGATACGGTCCTGCCGACTGCCGACGACTACGTAGAGGTGAAGAAGAGATGCCGCTGACCCCCGAGGACGTGCGGAACAAGCAGTTCACGACCGTCCGCCTCCGAGAAGGCTATGACGAGGACGAGGTCGATGCCTTTCTCGACGAGGTCGAGGCCGAACTGACCCGCCTGCTCCGCGAGAACGAGGACCTGCGCGCGAAGCTGGCGGCCGCTACGCGCGCCGCCGCGCAGAACCAGCAGCAGCAGGGCATGCGCAAGCCGGAGCCGCAGGACCGTCCGGTCGGTCCCGGGGCTCCCGTTCCCGCCGCCATATCCGGTCCGCCGGTCCAGCAGCAGCCCCCGCAGATGGGTCCGCCCCAGCTGCCCGGTGGTGCTCCCCAGCTGCCGGCCGGTCCCAGCCACGGTGGCCCCCAGGGCCCCGGCGGCCCCATGGGCCCCGGTCCGATGCAGGGCGGTCCCATGGGTGGCCCGATGGGCAACACCATGGGCGGGAACATGGGCGGCAACATGGGTGGCCCCATGGGCGGGCACGGCCCGCAGATGCCGCAGCCCGGTCAGGGCCCCGGCGGCGACAGCGCCGCGCGCGTGCTCTCCCTCGCCCAGCAGACCGCGGACCAGGCGATCGCGGAGGCCCGTTCCGAGGCCAACAAGATCGTCGGTGAGGCTCGTTCGCGCGCCGAGGGCCTGGAGCGCGACGCGCGCGCCAAGGCCGACGCGCTGGAGCGGGACGCGCAGGAGAAGCACCGCGTCGCGATGGGCTCCCTGGAGTCCGCCCGCGCCACGCTGGAGCGCAAGGTCGAGGACCTGCGCGGCTTCGAGCGCGAGTACCGCACGCGTCTGAAGTCCTACCTGGAGAGCCAGCTCCGTCAGCTGGAGACCCAGGCGGACGACTCGCTGGCCCCGCCGCGGACGCCGGCGGCCGCTTCGCTGCCGCCGTCCCCGTCGATGGCGTCGGCCGGTGCGGGCGCCCCGTCGTACGGCGGCAACCAGTCCATGGGCGGCAACCCGGCCATGGGCGGTGCCCCGTCCTACGGCGGCCAGCAGCAGATGTCCCCGGCGATGACCCAGCCGATGGCACCGGTGCGGCCGCAGGCGCCGCAGCCGATGCAGCAGGCTCCTTCGCCGATGCGCGGCTTCCTGATCGACGAGGACGACAACTGACGGCGGCCGGTCGCGCGACGAGCGCGTAGCCGTCGGCAGGCTGCAGGGCCGGGGCCCGGAACACACGTTCCGGGCCCCGGCCCTTTTGCCGTGCCCGAGAGGTGCGCGGACCGGCGGTGTGCCGCCGACCAGCTACGCGGACGGCGGGGCCGCCGGCCCGGGCCGTCACCGGGTCGGCCGGGGCGCGGGCCGGGCCATCACCGGGTTGGCCGGGGCGCGGGCCGGGCCATCACCGGGTTGGCCGGGGCGCCCCGTGGCGGGCGGGGGCGCTCGGAAGCCGGTGGGGCGCTCATGGGGGTGATGCGACACGGGGGCGAGCGCCGCTTCACGCTCCTCCGTCGCGGGGATGTGCCCGAGCGGCCTCGGCGCCGGCCGGCCCCGTGCGAGGGACAGGGAAGGGCCGGCCACCTCCTGGTGGCCGGCGCCCCCGGTACACGGAAGGGCCCGGCCACCAGAAGGTGGCCGGGCCCTTCGAGGCGCGGGGTCACGCCCCGCGCGCGGTCGTGTCCGCGCGGTCAGGTGCCGTGCGTGTGAGGCACCCGCCCGTTCACACCTTGCGGAGGCGGAACGTCAGCGACAGCGACTCGTCCGTGAACGGGTCGCCGAACGTGGCGTCGGCCTCGGCCGCGGAGAAGTCCGTCGCCAGGACCTCGTCGCCGATCAGCCCGGCGTGGTCCGTCAGGGCCTCGGCGACCTCCTCGTCCGTCGAACGCCAGCGCAGCGCGATGCGGTCCGCGACGTCCAGGCCGCTGTTCTTGCGGGCCTCCTGGATCAGCCGGATCGCGTCACGGGCCAGGCCCGCACGGCGCAGCTCCGGGGTGATCTCCAGATCCAGGGCGACCGTCGCTCCCGAGTCCGAGGCGACCGACCAGCCCTCGCGCGGGGTCTCGGTGATGATGACCTCGTCCGGGGTGAGGGTGATCGTCTCGCCGTTCACGGACAGCGGGGCGCTTCCCTCGCGCAGGGCCAGGGACAGCGCGGCGGCGTCGGCCGCGGCGACCGCCTTGGCCACGTCCTGGACGCCCTTGCCGAAGCGCTTGCCCAGCGCGCGGAAGTTCGCCTTGGCCGTCGTGTCGACCAGCGAGCCGCCGACCTCGGAGAGCGAGGCCAGGGACGAGACGTTCAGCTCCTCGGTGATCTGCGCGCGAAGCTCCGGGGAGAGCGCCTCGAAGCCCGTGGCCGCCACCAGGGCGCGCGAGAGGGGCTGGCGGGTCTTGACGCCCGACTCCGCTCGGGTCGCGCGTCCCAGTTCGACCAGGCGGCGGACCAGCGCCATCTGGGACGAGAGGGCCGGGTCGATCGCGGACAGGTCGGCCTCGGGCCAGCTGGACAGGTGGACGGACTCCGGGGCGTCCGGGGCCACCGGGACGACCAGGTCCTGCCAGACCCGCTCCGTGATGAACGGGGTCAGCGGCGCCATCAGGCGCGTGACCGTCTCGACCACGTCGTGCAGGGTCCGCAGCGCCGCGGCGTCGCCCTGCCAGAAGCGGCGCCGGGAGCGGCGGACGTACCAGTTGGACAGGTCGTCCACGAACGCCGACAGCAGCTTGCCGGCGCGCTGGGTGTCGTACGCCTCCAGAGCCTGGGTGACCTGGTCGGTCAGCGCGTGCAGCTCGGAGAGCAGCCAGCGGTCCAGCAGGGGCCGCTCGGCGGGCGCCGGGTCGGCGGCGGAGGGTGCCCAGCCCGCCGTACGGGCGTACAGCGCCTGGAAGGCGACCGTGTTCCAGTACGTGAGGAGCGTCTTGCGCACGACCTCCTGGATCGTGCCGTGCCCGACGCGACGCGCCGCCCAGGGCGATCCGCCGGCCGCCATGAACCAGCGGACCGCGTCGGCGCCGTGCTGGTCCATGAGCGGGATCGGCTGGAGGATGTTGCCCAGGTGCTTGGACATCTTCCGGCCGTCCTCGGCCAGGATGTGGCCCAGGCAGACCACGTTCTCGTACGACGACTTGTCGAACACCAGGGTGCCGACCGCCATCAGCGTGTAGAACCAGCCACGGGTCTGGTCGATGGCCTCCGAGATGAACTGCGCCGGGTAGCGGCTCTCGAAGAGCTCCTTGTTCTTGTACGGGTAGCCCCACTGCGCGAACGGCATCGATCCCGAGTCGTACCAGGCGTCGATGACCTCGGGGACGCGCGTCGCCGTGCGCCGGCAGGTCGGGCAGGGGAAGGTGACCGCGTCGATGTACGGGCGGTGCGGGTCCAGCGACGACTGGTCGGTGCCCGTCAGCTCGCTGAGCTCGGCGAGTGAGCCGACGCAGGTGAGGTGGTCGTCCTCACAGCGCCAGATCGGCAGCGGGGTGCCCCAGTAACGGTTGCGGGAGAGCGCCCAGTCGACGTTGTTGTTCAGCCAGTCGCCGAAGCGTCCGTGCTTGACCGAGTCCGGGAACCAGTTGGTGTTCTCGTTCTCCTGGAGGAGACGGTCCTTGACCGCGGTCGTACGGATGTACCAGGACGGCTGTGCGTAGTACAGCAGCGCCGTGTGGCAGCGCCAGCAGTGCGGGTAGCTGTGCTCGTAGGGGATGTGCCGGAAGAGCAGCCCGCGGGCCTGGAGGTCGGCCGTGAGAGCCTCGTCGGCCTTCTTGAAGAAGACACCGCCGACCAGCGGCACGTCCTCCTCGAAGGTGCCGTCGGGGCGGACCGGGTTCACGACCGGCAGGCCGTACGCGCGGCAGACCTTGAGGTCGTCCTCACCGAACGCGGGGGACTGGTGGACCAGACCCGTACCGTCCTCGGTGGTGACGTACTCGGCGTTGACGACGTAGTGCGCCGGCGCCGGGAAGTCGACCAGGGCGAACGGCCGCTGGTAGGTCCACCGCTCCATCTCGGCGCCGGTGAACGTCCGGCCGGTGGCCTCCCAGCCCTCGCCCAGCGCCTTCTCCAGCAGCGGCTCGGCGACGACCAGCTTCTCGGTCCCGTCGGTGGCGACGACGTACGTCACCTCGGGGTGGGCGGCCACCGCGGTGTTGGAGACCAGGGTCCAGGGGGTGGTCGTCCACACCAGGAGCGCCGCCTCGCCCGCGAGCGGTCCCGAGGTCAGCGGGAAGCGGACGAAGACGGACGGGTCGACGACCGTCTCGTAGCCCTGCGCCAGCTCGTGGTCCGACAGGCCGGTGCCGCAGCGGGGGCACCAGGGGGCGACCCGGTGGTCCTGGACCAGCAGGTCCTTGTTGAAGATCTCTTTGAGCGACCACCAGACGGACTGGACGTACTCGGGGTCCATGGTCCGGTACGCGTCGTCCAGGTCGACCCAGTAGCCCATGCGGGTCGTGAGCTCGGCGAACGCGTCGGTGTGGCGGGTCACCGACTCGCGGCACTTCGCGTTGAACTCCGCGATGCCGTACGCCTCGATGTCCTTCTTGCCGGAGAAGCCGAGCTCCTTCTCGACGGCGAGCTCGACGGGCAGGCCGTGACAGTCCCAGCCCGCCTTGCGGGCCACGTGGTAGCCGCGCATCGTCCTGAAGCGCGGGAACACGTCCTTGAAGACGCGGGCCTCGATGTGGTGGGCGCCGGGCATGCCGTTGGCCGTCGGCGGGCCTTCGTAGAAGACCCACTCGGGGCGGCCCTCGGACTGTTCGAGGCTCTTGGCGAATACCTTGCTCTCGCGCCAGAAATCGAGCACGGCGTGCTCGAGGGCGGGCAGGTCGACCTGGGCGGGTACCTGGCGGTACTGCGGCGGTGTCATCGGCGGTCTCCTCCGGCGGACTGTTCCTCGTTCCGTCGGAGGGACGAGAGCCCCTGGTGCTCCCGCGGTACCACCCTCCTTGGCCCCGGGCCGCTGCTGGGCCCTGAGCCCCCTCATTGGGGTCGCGATGCCGGGTCTACTGGCCTTTGCCCGCGGGCGGCGCCCACGGGTCGAGACGTTCTTCCGGCGGCTCCGGGGTGATGCTTCACGACGCGCACACCCCCGGGCTCTCACCGTCCCCGGGTCGCTCATGGCTGCGTACGACGCTACTCGTCCCCATCCACACCTTTCGCTGCGCCCAGTGTAAGGGCCGCCGGGGGAAGCGGCCGACCGGATTTCCGGCGGGCGGTACAAGGCCCCGTACGTGACCCGAATGGGCATATGCGGGCCGACGGCCTCCGGGCCCCTCGCACGGCGGATTACAGGGCGGGGAGCTGGGCACAACCGATGCAGGTCCGCACCTCGCGGGTGCGGGGCGGGCGGCACCGGCGGCGTGGCCCGTTGCCGCGGGGCTGGAGTCGATTTATCGTCCCAGCACGATTCGCGAGCAAGATCACAATATGTGAAGGGGCCGCGGGATGGTGGCGAAGAAGACCGCCGTACGGAAGACGGCGTCCGACCGACCCGCCGCCACGGACACGGCGGCGAAGGCGACGGCCGGGGAGAAGAGCACGGACGCGCGCGGGGACGCCGCGGTGGTGAAGCGCGCCTCCCGGGCCGCGAAGCGGGCCGAGACCGCCGCGGCGGCGACCGCGGCGCCCGGGCCCGCGGGAGGCCCCGCGAGCGGGACCCCGAAGGCACCCGCCGCGGCGGCGGGGAGCGCGACCGCCGACAGGACCGCGGCGAAGAGGACCGCGGCGAAGAGGACCGCGGCGGGGAAGCCGCCCGCCGGGAAGGCGTCCGGGGCCCCGCCGGCCGCCGAGGTGAGCCACGGGGTCGCCACGAAGAGGGCCTCGGCGAAGAAGGCGACCGCGAAGAATGCCGCCGGTGAAGCGCCCGGCGGGAAGGCCCCGGAGAAGAAGACCGGCACCAAGAAGGCAAGCACAAAGAAGGCGAGTACCGAGAAGGCCGGCACAAAGAAGGCGAGTACCGAGAAGGCCGGTACCGAGAAGGCCGGCACCGGGAAGGTGCCGGCCGGGAAGAGCGGCGCCGCCCCTCCCGGGAACGCGGCCGGGGAGCCCGCCGAGCAGGCGTCCGCGGTGGAATCCGCGGGGAAGACGGCTGGGAGAACGGAGTCCGCCGGGGTCCGGGCCTCCGAGGCGCACGCCGGGAAGCCCTCCGGCGGGAGGGCGGCGGCCACGGAGGCGTCGGCGGCCGCGGTGAGCACGGCCACCGGGGCGGCAGCGAGGAAGTCCGCGGCCGGTCCGGCCGCGCAGGAGGCCGCACCCGCGGCCAAGGGGGCGGCCACGGCCGCGGAGCAGACAGGAGCCAGGACGGTGGCAGCGAAGAAGACCGCGGACGCGAGCACGGCGGCGGGCGCGCAGGGCGCGTCGGCAGGCTCGGCGGTGCCCCCGGCCCGCGGTGTCGCCGAGGCGGCACCGGAGGAACTCGCCGTACGGCCGGGAGAGGACCCCTGGACCCCGGAAGAGGTCGCGGAGGCCCGCTCCGGGCTGGAGGGCGAGGTGCTCCGGCTCCAGGCGGAGATCACCGCCTCGGAGGAGGCGCTCTCCGGACTCATGCGCGACTCCGGTGACGGCGCCGGGCACGACGAGGCGGACACCGGCACCAAGAACATCACGCGGGAGCACGAGATGGCACTGGCCGCCAACGCCCGCGCGACCCTGGAACAGACCGAGCACGCGCTCCAGCGGCTCGACACGGGCACGTACGGCCTGTGCGAGGTCTGCGGCAAGCCGATCGGCAAGGCGCGGATGCAGGCGTTCCCCCGGGCCACCCTGTGTGTGGAGGACAAACAGAAGCAGGAACGCCGAGGCTGACTCCGTACGTGTGTGCCGTACCCTCGTGCTCAGTCAGGCACCTAGGTTGAGGGACTCACGTGGCAGAGGCGGAGCGCATCATCGGTACGCCGGATCCAGCAGGGGCCGAGGAGGCCGCGGTCCCTGCCGGCCAGCCCAGGGGCAGGCGCCGGATCGCGGTGCTCTTCGCGGTGGCGCTGGTCGCCTATCTGCTGGACCTCGGCACCAAGATGCTCGTGGTGGCCAAGCTGGAGCACCACGAGCCGGTCCAGATCATCGGTGACCTGCTGAAGTTCCGGGCGGTACGGAACCCCGGCGCCGCCTTCGGCATCGGCGAGGCCTTCACCGTGATCTTCACCTGCATCGCGGCGGCGGTGATCGTGGTGATCGCGAGGCTCGCGCGCAAGCTGTACAGCCTGCCCTGGGCGATCGCGCTCGGGCTGCTGCTCGGCGGCGCCCTCGGCAACCTGACGGACCGGATCTTCCGTTCGCCGGGGATCTTCCGGGGCGCCGTGGTCGACTTCATCGCCCCCGCCAACTTCGCGGTCTTCAACCTCGCCGACTCCGCGATCGTGTGCGGTGGCTTCCTGATCGTGATCCTGTCCTTCCGGGGGCTGGACCCCGACGGGACGGTCCACAAGGACTGACAAGGCATACTCGACGGGTGAGCACAGTTCCCGAGATCCGCACCCTGCCCGTTCCCGATGGCCTGGAAGGCGAGCGCGTCGACGCCGCCATCGCCCGTATGTTCGGGTTTTCCCGTACGAAGGCGGCTGAGCTGGCCGCCGCCGGGAAGGTGCAGGTCGACGGTTCCGTCGTCGGCAAGTCCGAACGGGTCTCCGGTGGTGCCTGGCTGGAGGTCGAGATGCCCGGGGCGCCCGCGCCCGTGCAGATCGTGGCCGAGCCGGTCGAGGGCATGGAGATCGTGCACGACGACGACGACATCGTCGTGATCATGAAGCCGGTGGGCGTCGCCGCGCACCCGAGCCCCGGCTGGACCGGGACGACCGTGATCGGCGGGCTGGCGGCGGCCGGCTACCGGATCTCGACGTCCGGCGCGGCCGAGCGGCAGGGCATCGTGCACCGGCTGGACGTCGGCACCTCCGGCCTCATGGTCGTCGCGAAGTCGGAGCGGGCCTACACGCTGCTGAAGGCGCAGTTCCGGGACCGGGTCGTGGACAAGCGCTACCACGCGCTGGTGCAGGGCCACCCGGACCCGATGAGCGGGACCATCGACGCGCCGATCGGCCGCCACCCGAACCACGACTACAAGTGGGCCGTGACCGCCGACGGCAAGGCGTCGGTCACGCACTACGACCTCATCGAGGCGTACCGGGCCGCCTCGCTGCTGGACATCAAGCTGGAGACGGGCCGCACCCACCAGATCCGGGTGCACATGTCCGCCCACCGGCACCCGTGCGTCGGTGACCTGACCTACGGCGCCGACCCCACGATGGCCAAGCGGCTCGGCCTCACCCGGCAGTGGCTGCACGCCGTGCGGCTCGGGTTCGAGCACCCCTCCGACGGCCGGTGGGTCCAGTTCGAGTCGACCTACCCGGACGACCTCCGCACCGCCCTCGACAAGATCGCCGCGGAGAGCGCATGACCGTCTTCGTCGTCCGCGAGGCCCGTACCGAGGCGGACCGGCAGGCGGGCTTCGCGGTCCGCCACGAGGTCTTCGTAGGGGAGCAGGGCGTACCGGAGGAGATCGAGTACGACGCGTACGACGCGACCGCCGTGCACGTCCTGGCGGTCCGCGGCGACGACGGGGCCGCCCTCGGCACCGGGCGGCTGCTGTACGGCGCCGACGCGGCCGGGAAGACCGGCGGCGACGTGTCGGTGGGCTCGCTCGGCCGGCTGGCGGTCTCCAAGGAGGCGCGGGGCCTGGGAGTCGGCGTGGCGCTGGTGCGGGCCCTTGAGGACGCCGCCCGCGAGCGCGGGCTGACCGCGGTCGACCTGCACGCCCAGACGCAGGCGCTCGGCTTCTACGAGCGGCTCGGATACCGGGCGTACGGCTCGGAGTTCGAGGACGCGGGCATCCCGCACCTCGCGATGCGACGGGTGCTCTGACCAGGGCGCTGCACAGGTTACCGGTGGACCCGTGGCAGGGTTGAGGCGCTGATCGGCGACGTCGAGAAGGGCCGGAGGACGCACCGTGGACCAGTTGGCTCTGCTGCTCGTGCTGTTGCTCGGGGCGGTGGTGACGGTGCCGCTCGGGGAGCGGCTGGGGCTGCCGGCCCCGGTCCTGATGACACTCGCCGGGATCGTGCTGGCGCTGCTGCCCTTCGTGCCCAACATCGAGGTCCCGCCGGACTACATCCTGCCGCTGGTGCTGCCGCCGCTGTTGTACGCGGCGGTCCAGCGCACCTCCTGGCGGCAGTTCGCGGCCAACCGGCGGCCGATCTTCCTGCTCGCCGTGGCCCTGGTCTTCGTGACGACCGCCGCCGTCGCGGCGGTCGCGAGCGCCGTCGTGCCCGGGCTGCCGATCGCCGCGGCGGTCGCGCTCGGCGCGCTCGTCGCGCCCCCCGACCCGGTGGCGGCGACCGCCGTCGCGGGATCGCTGGGGCTGCCTCGTCGGCTCGTCTCCATCCTGGAGGGCGAGGGTCTGTTCAACGACGTCACCGCGATCGTGCTCTACCACGTGGCGATCGGCGCGGCGGTCGGCGGGACGTTCTCCTGGCCCGGCGCCGCCGGCGAACTGGTCCTCTCCGCGGTGGTGGCCATCGGGGTCGGGTTCGCGCTCGGCTGGCTGACCAACAAGCTCATGGCCCTGCTCGGCGAGGCCACCCTGCAGACCGGCCTCACGCTGTTGGTGCCCTTCGTGAGCTACGTCCTCGCCGAGGAACTGCACGGCTCCGGCGTGCTCGCGGTCCTCGTCACGGCTCTCTACCTGGCCGAGCACGCCGTGGACGCGGACGATGTGATGGGCCGGCTGGCCGGGCGGACCTTCTGGGAGATCATCGACACGCTCGTCACGGGGATCGCCTTCGGCCTCATCGGTCTCGAACTGCACAACGTCTTCGGGACGGCCGACGGCCGCGAGCTGCGGATGCTCGGCTGGGGCGCCGCGATCGTCGCCTGTGTGATCGGCGTGCGCCTGCTGTGGCTGCTGCCCGCCACCTGGCTGGCCAAGCGCCTGCACACCCGGCGGGACGTCGACGAGGAGATCCCCATGAGCTGGCGGGAGACCGTCGTCATGTGGTGGGCCGGGATGCGGGGCGTGGCGTCGGTCGCGCTGGCTCTCGCCATTCCGCTGCGCACCGACGACGGGACGCCCTTCCCCGCCCGTGACGAGATCGTCTTCATCGCCTTCTGCGTCATCATGGCCACTCTCGTCTTCCAGGGGCTCACCCTGCCGTGGCTGGTGCGCAAGCTGGGGGTGCGGGCGGACACGGACGCCGAGAGGGAGCTGGAGCGCGGCCTCGCCGTCCGGGCCGCCAAGGCCGCCAAACGGCGCCTGAAGGAGATCGAGGAGGTCGAGGAGCTGCCCGAGGACCTCCAGGAGCGGCTGCAGCGCATCGCCTTCGACGTCGGCGCCAGGATCAGCCCCGACCTGGTGGACGAGGAGCGGCGGTCGGCGTCCGCGCAGCGGGCGGAGCGGTTCAGGGCGATGCAGCGCATCCACCGCGAGATGATGTCGGCCGCCCGGCACGAGGTCCTCTCGGCGCGCAGCGAGCACGGCGCCGACCCGGAGGTCGTGGACCGGGTCCTGCGGCAGCTGGACGTCCGCAGCCTGAAGTGACCGGGGCTCCTCGGGCCGGGGAACCCCCGCCCGAGGAGCCCCGAGCCCCGCTCCAGGTCAGCCCCGCTCCAGGTCAGCCCCGTCCCCGGTCAGTCCCGCTCCCGGTCAGCCGCGGCCCGTGCGAGGGGAGCCGTCCCGGGGAGGGCGGACGGCGACCCGGCCGTCCCGCGCGCTCTTCCGTGTGCCGTCGCTCACGCCGTTGCGCGAGCCGTCCCCGTTGTTCCGCGCGGTGCCGTGGCCCGCACCGCCCCGTGTGCCGTCCCGGGCCTCGTCCGGCGTCCCGTCCTGCAAGGGGTACTCGTCCGCGTTGTTGCTGTGGACCTCGGCCGCCCTCGGGGCCCGGCCGTCCGCCTTGCCCCGCTCCGGCCACTGGCCGTCCGGCGGGAGGGTGGCCGGCGCCGTGGCGATCCGCGGCAGGGCGTACGGATGCTTCTCGCACAGCCAGGCGATCATCTGCTCCCGTACGACGCATCGCACGGTCCATATGTCGTCCGCGTCCTTCGCCGTGACGACCGCCCGCACCTGGATGGTGCTGGGTGTGGTGTCGGTCACGGCCAGCGACCAGTCCCGGCCGTCCCAGGCGGCGCAGTCGGCCAGGACGGCCCGCAGCTTCTCGCGCATCAGGCTCACCGGAGCCGAGTGGTCCAGGTGGAAGAAGACGGTGCCGGTCATCTGGGCGCCGCCGCGCGACCAGTTCTCGAACGGCTTGCTGGTGAAGTACGAGACGGGCATCGTGATGCGGCGCTCGTCCCAGGTCCGTACGGCGAGGAAGGTCAGCGTGACCTCCTCCACCACGCCCCACTCGCCGTCCACCACGACGGTGTCGCCGATCCGCACCATGTCGCCGAAGGCGATCTGGAAGCCGGCGAAGAGATTGCCCAGAGTGGACTGCGCGGCCACACCGGCGACGATGCCGATGATGCCCGCGGAGGCCAGCATCGAGGTGCCGATGGCCCGGAAGTCCGGGAAGGTCAGCAGCATCGCCGCGGCCGCCACCACGGCGACCACCGCCGTGACGATCCGCATGATCAGGGTGACCTGGGTGCGTACCCGGCGTACCCGGGCCGCGTCGCGGGTCAAGGAGGCGTAGCGGGCGTAGGACGACTCGACTATCGCCGCCGCGATCCGTACCACCAGCCACGCGCTGGCCCCGATCAGCACCAGGGACAGCCCCTGGCCGATGCCTGTCTCATGCTCCTCGATGACCGCCCACTGGGTCTGCCGGTACGAGCCGCGCAGGAGAGCGGTGAGCAGCACGACCTGGAGTGGCAGTCGGCAGCGCCGCAGCAGGCCCCACAGCGGGGTCTCGTGGTGCCTGGCGTCGGCCCGACGCAGCAGCAGGTCGACGAGGTAGCCGACGGCGAGCGTGAGCACGACCGAGCCACCGACGACGGTCAACGGGCGCAGGGCGTTCTCCATGAATCCAGTACTCCGGCACTAGCTGGCAGGATGGCCGAATGAACATCATGCTTTTCCACTCGGTCCACGGGCTGCGCCCGGCCGTGCACGCCGCAGCCGACCGGCTGCGCGCCGCCGGGCACCACGTGCACGTGCCCGACCTCTACGACGGCCAAACCGCCGGGACCGTCGAGGAGGGCATGGCGCTGAAGGACCGGATCGGCAAGGAGGAACTGCTCAAGCGGGCGATCCTGGCCGCCGCGCCGTACTCCGAGCAGGGGCAGGTCTACGCCGGGTTCTCGCTGGGCGCGTCGATCGCGCAGACCCTGGCGCTCGGTGACGCCAGGGCGCGCGGGCTCCTGCTGCTGCACGGCACGTCGGACATCGCGGAGAACGCCTCGGTGGACGAGCTTCCCGTGCAGCTGCACGTCGCCGACCCCGACCCGTTCGAGTCGCACGACTGGCTGAACTCCTGGTACCTGCAGATGGGCCGGGCGGGTGCGGACACCGAGATCTACCGTTATCCGGGCGCCGGGCACCTGTACACGGACCCGGACCTGCCGGACTACGACGAGGACGCGGCCGAGCGGACCTGGGCCGTCTCGCTCGCCTTCCTGGACAGTCTGTAGCGCGCTCCGGCAGGAAGGCCGGTGGTGGGCGGGGAGACGGGCGGCGGCCCGTCCCGCCGGCCGGCCGCGCGGCCGGCCGGGGCCGGGACACCGCCGCCCGGGGCGGCCGCCCGCTCCGTGACGGCACGAGGCGAAACGGCCGGAAACCGCCCTTCTCGGCCTCTCAGCGGACCGGTGCGTCCACCCGCTCGACCCGCTGCGTTCCGCTCAGCGTCCGGTACGAACGCGCCCACGCCGAGGAGGCGTCCGGCTTCGCCTTGTCGGACAGCGTGTAGTAGTCCATCTGGGAGCGCTCGGCCGTCACGTCGAGGACGCCGTAGCCGTGGCTGTCCATGTCGAGCCACTTCACGTGCCGGTTGGCGCCCTTGATGGCCGCGGCGGCCACCAGCGAGACCGTGCCGGGAGCGACGTGGAGTATGTCGTCCAGGTTGTCCGAGGACACGGACGTCACCACGAACTCCGTCGCCGCGGAGCGCGAGACGGGGTAGGTCGCGGCCTTCACCGGCACGTCGTTGGCCCATGCCATGTGGATGTCGCCGGTGAGGAAGACCGTGTTGCCTATGTTCCGGTCGGTCAGATGGGCGAGCAGCTCCTTGCGGTCGTCCGTGTACCCGTCCCACTGGTCCACGTTGATGGCGAGACCGCCTTCGGGGAGCCCGAGCAACTCGGCGACCGGAGCGAGCAGATGGGCCGGCAGCGAACCGAAGGCGACGGGCGAGATCATCACGGAGGTGCCGACCAGCTTCCAGGTGGCGTCGGAGGAGGCCAGCCCCGCCTTCAGCCAGTCCAGCTGGGCGCGGCCGGTGAGGGTGCGGTCCGGGTCGTCGACCGAGCCGCTGCCCACCGAGGCCTGCTGCGAGCGGAAGGACCGCAGGTCGAGCAGGTGCAGATCGGCGAGCCTGCCGAAGCGCAGCCGGCGGTAGACGGTGCCCTCGGCCGAGGTGCGTACGGGCATCCACTCGAAGTACGCCCGCTTCGCGGCGGCCACCCGTGCCGCCCACTCGCCCTCGGCGCCCGCGGTGTGGTTCTCCGCGCCGCCCGTCCAGGCGTCGTTGGCGAACTCGTGGTCGTCCCAGATGGCGACCACGGGGTGGGCGGCGTGCAGCGCCTGGAGGTCGGGGTCCGTCTTGTAGGTGGCGTGCCGGACGCGGTAGTCCGCGAGCGAGACGATCTCGTGCTTCGGTTCGTGCTGCCGCACGCCGTACCGCGGCGCCGGGTAGGCGCCGGTGGCGTACTCGTAGAGGTAGTCCCCGAGGTGGAGCACCGCGTCCAGGTCCGCCCGCGCGGCCAGATGCCGGTACGCGGAGAAGTGGCCCGACTCCCAGTTGGCGCAGGAGACCACGCCGAACCGGATCCCCGGGGTGGAGGCGTCCGCGGCCGGGGCGGTACGCGTGCGGCCGACGGGGGAGGGGACGGTGCCGGCGGTGAAGCGGAACCAGTGGTCGGTGGCCGGACGCAGGCCCCTGACGTCGACCTTGACCGTGTGGTCCGAGGCGGCCGTCGCGGTGACCGTGCCCCGTGCGACGACGGTGGCGAAGGATCTGTCCTCCGCCACCTCCCATCCCACCTCGGTGTCCGGGCCCTGGCCCGAGCCGGGGAGCGCGTCGGGGGAGGGGGTGACGCGCGTCCACAGCAGGACGCCGTCCGGAAGCGGATCGCCCGAGGCGACGCCGTGGAGGAAGACGGGGGCCCGGGTGTCCGCGGCGGCGGCCGGGAAGGAGGCCAGGACGGGGGCGGCGACGGCGGTGGCGGCGGCGGCCTTGACGACCGTGCGGCGGCTGGGAGTGGTGAGGTATCGACTGGTCACGGCCGATCAGATTACTGATCGGTAAGCCGAACGGGCGGGCGAATACCGAAGTGTTCGCCCGCCCGTTGGCCGAAAGCCGTGCTCCGCTTACCCCTTGAGCGCCTTGTCGACCGCGGCGGTGAACTCGGCCGCCGTCATGGGCGCGTTCTTGCCGCCCTCGACGGTGACGTTCTTGCCGTCCATCTTCAGCGTCGGCGTGCCGGTGACACCGCTCTTCTGGAACGCCGCGGACATCTTCATCGCCCACGCGTCGAAGGTGCCGTCCTCCACGTTCTTCCTGAACGCGGCGTTCGCCTTCAGCGCGGGTACGGTGTCCGCGATCTCCAGCAGGTAGGAGTCCTTGGCGAACTTGTCCTGCGACTCCTGCGGATGGAACTTCGCCGAGTACAGCGCGGCCTTGTAGTCCAGGAACGCCTCGGGGCCCACATCGAGCGCGGCACCGAGCGCGGAGAGGGCGTTCTTCGACCCCTCGCCCTGGTCGGAGTTGTCGATGAAGGTCGCGCCGACGTACTGGATCTTGTACTTCCCGGCTTCGACGTCCTTGTCGACCGTCTCGCCCACCTGCTGCTCGAAGGTCGCGCAGATCGGGCAGCGGGAGTCCTCGTAGACCTCCAGCGTCTTCTTCGCCGTCGGCTTGCCGACGACCACGGTGGTGCCGTTCTCGCCCGAGGTGTTCTTCGGCGCCGTGACGCTCTTCTGCTCGCTCATCGCCTCCCAGTGGGAGGGCTTGTTGAGCTGCTTCACGCCGTAGGCGATGCCGCCGGCCAGTGCCAGCACGGCGACGGCCGAGACACCGACGGTGACCTGCCGGCGGACCTTGTCCTTCTTGGCCTGGCGCTCGCGCTCCTCGCGCAGCCGCTCGCGGGCCGCCGCCTTGTTGGCCTGGCTGTTGCGTGCACTCATGATCGTGTTCTCCGTGTCGGGATGTGGGGGACTGCTCTGCTCAGGCGACGAGGCCCGGGCAGGGCGGTCCGCGCCGTCCGACGGAGTGCACGAGGAGGCGGCTGCGGGACGGCCGCGGCCGGCTCAGGGGCCGGGTCCGCTGCGGCGCGGCGGGACGCGCGGCGCCCACCGCGGCGACCGCGATCAGCAGCGGCCGGAAGGCGAGGGCGCCCACCGCGCGGGCCAGGGCGGCCAGCGCGCTCTCCCCCCGCCGCAGCCAGGCCGCCGCGACCAGCCCGACCGTCACATGGGCGGCGAGGAGCAACAGGGGCAGCGCCGGGTCGGGGGAGCGCAGCAGGGCGGCCGCGCCGCCGTCCTGGGCCGCGGGGACGGCCACCCCCGGCAGCGGGGCGCCCACGCCCCCGCCGCACAGCACGTCGACGCCGACCGCCCGCAGGGAGCCCGCTATGGGCCCCCCGGCCGGTCCGTAGCAGACGTGCTGTCCGGTCGTGAAGACGGTGTCGGCGGCCAGCTCCAGCGGGACGAGCAGGCCGGCGATGTGCCAGAAGCCCCGCTCCCGGCCTGCCAGGGCGTACGCCACGGCGAAGACCCCGGCCGCGACCCCGCCGACGGTCAGCAGGGGCAGCGGGACCCCGGACAGCAGCACATGGGAGGCGACGGACAGCGTCACGACGAGAGCCGTGAAGACCGCTGCCCGCACCCCCCTGAACCGGGTTCCGGATATGTCGTCCATCGCCGCAGAGTGTGCCACGCCCGCCGGTAAGCCGTCCTTAAAGAAGCCCGCTACAGCCCCGGGATCAGGCCGTTGCGGAACAGGTCGACGAAGATCTGGTGGTCCGCCCTGGCCCGTGCGCCGTAGCTGTGGGCGAAGTCCACGAGGAGCTCCGCGAAGCCCTCCTCGTCCGCCGCGATCGCCGCGTCGATGGCACGCTCGGTGGAGAACGGCACCAGTGAGTGCCCGCTCTCGTCGTCCGCCGCCGCGTGCATGGTGGCCGTCGCCCGGCCCAGGTCCGCGACGGTGGCCGCGATCTCCTCCACGTCGTCGATGTCCGACCAGTCCAGGTCGACGGCGTACGGCGAGATCTCCGCCACCAGCTGCCCGGTCCGGCGCCCCTCCTCCTCGATCTCGGTCCAGCCCAGCCACGGGTCGGCGTGCGCCTGGAGCGCGCGCTGCGAGATGACCGTGCGGTGCCCCTCGTGCCGGAAGTAGTCGCGCACGGCGGCGTCCGTGACGTGGCGGGAGACGGCCGGGGTCTGGGCCTGCTTCATGTAGATCACGACATCGTTCTCCAGGGCGTCGCTGTTGCCCTCCAGAAGGATGTTGTACGAGGGCAGCCCGGCCGACCCGATGCCGATGCCGCGCCGCCCCACCACGTCCTTCACACGGTACGAGTCGGGCCGGGCCAGGCTGGACTCCGGCAGCGTCTCCAGGTACCCGTCGAACGCCGCCAGGACCTTGTACCGGGTGGCGGCGTCCAGCTCGATGGAGCCGCCGCCGCCCGCGAACCGGCGCTCGAAGTCCCGGATCTCGGTCATCGAGTCCAGCAGGCCGAACCGGGTCAGCGCGCGGGCGTCGCGCAGCGCGTCGAGGAGCGGCCCCTCGGCCGTGTCCAGCGTGAAGGGGTGCAGCTCCGCCGCCTCGCTGCTCTTGGCGCCGGTCGCCAGGGCGTGGATCCGCTCCCGGTAGGCGGCGGCGTAGATCCGTACGAGCTCGGTGATCTGCTCGTCGCTGAGCGCCTTGGTGTAGCCGATCAGCGCCAGGGAGGCGGAGAGCCGCTTCAGGTCCCAGGTGAAGGGGCCGACGTACGCCTCGTCGAAGTCGTTGACGTTGAACACCAGCCGGCCGTTGGCGTCCATGTAGGTGCCGAAGTTCTCGGCGTGCAGATCACCGTGGATCCACACCCGGCCGGTCCGCTCGTCCAGGTAGGGGCCGCCTCGCTGCTCCCCGTCCAGGTCGGCGTAGAACAGGCAGGCCGTCCCCCGGTAGAAGGCGAAGGCGGAGCCGGCCATTTTCCGGAACTTCACCCGGAAGGCGGCCGGATCGGCGGCCAGGAGCTCGCCGAAGGCGGTGCCGAAGACGGCGAGTATCTGCTCACCGCGCTCCTGCGCGGTGGGCTGCGGGACCGACATCGCGGGGTGCCTCCTGGTGCGGGATCCGCGGGGCGGCGCGCACGGGCGCGCACGACTGCCCGCGGGAGTGCGTGCATGACAAAAGGGACAGGTGTCCCGCCCCTTCAACGGACGACCGTACCCGCCAGTGCCCGTCGGGTGTCGGCGCGGAGACGTAGACTTCCAGGCTGTCCCCCTCTCCCGACCGCCGGAGGCCGCAGCCGTGTCCAAGCCGCCGTTCACGCACCTTCACGTGCACACCCAGTACTCCCTGCTGGACGGTGCCGCGCGGCTCAAGGACATGTTCGAGGCCTGCAACGAGATGGGCATGACGCATATCGCCATGTCCGACCACGGCAACCTGCACGGCGCCTACGACTTCTTCCACTCCGCGAAGAAGGCGGGTGTGACGCCGATCATCGGCATCGAGGCGTATGTCGCCCCCGAGTCCCGCCGTAACAAGCGCAAGATCCAGTGGGGCCAGCCGCACCAGAAGCGCGACGACGTCTCCGGTTCCGGCGGTTACACCCACAAGACGATCTGGGCGGCGAACGCGACGGGGCTGCACAACCTCTTCCGGCTCTCCTCCGACGCGTACGCCGAGGGATGGCTCCAGAAGTGGCCCCGGATGGACAAGGAGACCATCTCCCAGTGGTCCGAGGGCCTGATCGCCTCCACCGGCTGTCCCTCGGGCGAGCTCCAGACCCGGCTGCGCCTCGGCCAGTTCGACGAGGCCCTGAAGTCCGCCTCCGAGTACCAGGACATCTTCGGCAAGGACCGGTACTTCCTGGAGCTGATGGACCACGGCATCGAGATCGAGCGCCGGGTCCGTGACGGCCTCCTGGAGATCGGCAAGAAGCTCGGCATCCCGCCGCTGGTCACCAACGACTCGCACTACACCTACGCGCACGAGGCCACCGCCCATGACGCGCTGCTGTGCATCCAGACCGGCAAGAACCTCTCCGACCCGGACCGCTTCCGCTTCGACGGCACCGGCTACTACCTCAAGTCCACCGACGAGATGTACGCCATCGACTCCTCGGACGCCTGGCAGGAGGGCTGCGCCAACACCCTGCTGGTCGCGGAGCAGATCGACACCGCCGGCATGTTCGAGGCCAAGAACCTCATGCCGAAGTTCGACATCCCGGACGGCTACACCGAGGTCACCTGGTTCCAGGAGGAGGTCCGCCGGGGCATGGAGCGCCGCTTCCCCGGCGGCGTCCCCGAGGACCGCCAGAAGCAGGCCGAGTACGAGATGGACGTCATCATCCAGATGGGGTTCCCGGGGTACTTCCTCGTCGTCGCCGACTTCATCATGTGGGCCAAGAAGCAGGGCATCGCGGTCGGCCCGGGCCGAGGCTCCGCGGCCGGCTCGATCGTCGCGTACGCCATGGGCATCACCGACCTCGACCCCATCCCGCACGGCCTGATCTTCGAGCGCTTCCTCAACCCCGAGCGCGTCTCCATGCCCGATGTCGACATCGACTTCGACGAGCGCAGGCGCGTCGAGGTGATCAGATACGTGACCGAGAAGTACGGCGCCGACAAGGTCGCCATGATCGGCACGTACGGCAAGATCAAGGCGAAGAACGCCATCAAGGACTCGGCCCGGGTGCTCGGCTACCCGTACGCCATGGGCGACCGGCTCACCAAGGCCATGCCCGCCGATGTCCTCGGCAAGGGCATCGACCTCAACGGCATCACCGACCCCTCGCACCCCCGCTACAGCGAGGCCGGCGAGATCCGGGCGATGTACGAGAACGAGCCGGACGTCAAGAAGGTCATCGACACCGCGCGAGGCGTCGAGGGCCTGGTCCGGCAGATGGGCGTGCACGCCGCCGGCGTGATCATGTCCAGCGAGCCGATCGTCGACCACGCCCCGATCTGGGTGCGCCACACCGACAACGTCACCATCACGCAGTGGGACTACCCCCAGTGCGAGTCGCTCGGCCTGCTGAAGATGGACTTCCTCGGCCTGCGCAACCTGACGATCATGGACGACGCCGTCAAGATGGTGAAGTCCAACAAGGGCATCGACATCGACCTGCTGGCGCTGCCGCTGGACGATCCGGCGACCTTCGAACTGCTCCAGCGCGGTGACACCCTCGGCGTCTTCCAGTTCGACGGCGGCCCCATGCGTTCGCTGCTGCGTCTGATGAAGCCCGACAACTTCGAAGACATCTCCGCCGTGTCCGCCCTGTACCGGCCGGGCCCGATGGGCATGAACTCCCACACGAACTACGCGCTGCGCAAGAACAAGCAGCAGGAGATCACGCCCATCCACCCGGAGCTCGAAGAGCCGCTCCGTGAGGTCCTGGACGTCACCTACGGCCTGATCGTCTACCAGGAGCAGGTGCAGAAGGCCGCCCAGATCATCGCCGGGTACTCGCTCGGCGAGGCCGACATCCTCCGCCGCGTGATGGGCAAGAAGAAGCCCGACGAGCTGGCGAAGAACTTCGTCCTCTTCCAGAAGGGCGCCCGGGACAAGGGCTACAGCGACCAGGCCATCCAGGCGCTGTGGGACGTGCTGGTCCCCTTCGCCGGCTACGCGTTCAACAAGGCCCACTCCGCGGCGTACGGACTCGTCTCCTACTGGACGGCCTATCTCAAGGCCAACCACCCCGCCGAGTACATGGCCGGCCTGCTGACCTCGGTCAAGGACGACAAGGACAAGTCCGCCGTCTATCTGAACGAGTGCCGGCGCATGGGCATCAAGGTGCTGCCGCCGAACGTCAACGAGTCCCAGGCGAACTTCGCCGCCCAGGGCGACGACGTGATCCTCTTCGGCCTGACCGCCGTGCGCAACGTCGGCCAGAACGTCGTCGAGTCGATCATCAAGAGCCGCAAGGCGAAGGGGAAGTACAGCTCCTTCCCCGACTTCCTCGACAAGGTCGAGGCGGTCGTCTGCAACAAGCGCACCATCGAGTCGCTGATCAAGGCCGGCGCGTTCGACGAGATGGGCCACACCCGCAAGGGCCTGGTGGCCCACCACGAGCCGATGATCGACAACGTGGTGGCGGTCAAGCGCAAGGAGGCCGAGGGACAGTTCGACCTCTTCGGCGGGATGGGCGACGAGGCCTCCGACGAGCCGGGCTTCGGTCTGGACGTCGAGTTCTCCGATGTCGAGTGGGAGAAGTCCTACCTCCTGGCGCAGGAGCGCGAGATGCTCGGGCTCTACGTCTCCGACCACCCGCTCTTCGGCATCGAGCATGTGCTCTCGGACAAGACCGACGCGGCGATCTCGCAGCTCACCGGTGGTGAGCACGCCGACGGCGCGGTCGTCACCATCGGCGGCATCATCTCCGGGCTCCAGCGCAAGATGACCAAGCAGGGCAACGCCTGGGCCATCGCGACCGTCGAGGACCTGGCCGGCTCGATCGAGTGCATGTTCTTCCCGGCGACCTACCAGCTGGTGTCCACCCAGCTCGTCGAGGACACGGTCGTCTTCGTCAAGGGCCGTCTCGACAAGCGCGAGGACGTGCCCCGGCTGGTCGCCATGGAGCTGATGGTCCCCGACCTGTCGTCGGCCGGGACCAACGCGCCGGTCGTCGTGACCATCCCGACGGTCAAGGTGACCCCGCCGATGGTCAGCCGCCTCGGCGAGATCCTCACCCACCACCGGGGCAACACCGAGGTGCGGATCAAGCTCCAGGGCCCCCGCAAGACGACGGTGCTCCGCCTCGACCGCCACCGCGTCCAGCCGGACCCGGCGCTCTTCGGCGACCTGAAGGTGCTCCTCGGGCCGTCCTGCCTGGCGGGCTGAGCCCGCCCCGCCGGCCCCCGGCCGCCGCCCCGGCGCGCTCGCCCGGGGCCGGGACACCGGGCCGCAGCCCCCGGGTCCGGCCGGGCGGGCCGCCGCCCCGGCCGGTCGCCCGGCCCGCACAGCGCCCGCCCCGGCGGCCGGCCGCCGGGGGTACGGGGCCGGTCCCAGGAGACGGGGCGAACCGGCGGCCGACGCCTTCGGGCGGTGACGCCCCGCCCCGCTCCGTGACGGCGGCGTACCGCTTCGTGCCCCGCGACGGCCGCGTACCGCGGCACACCCGGCGCAGCGCGGCACCCCCCGCGCGCACCGTGCCCGCCGCGCACCGCCCGTGCTCCCCGTGCGCCGGGCCGTCCCGCGCACGCGGAAGGGGCGCACCCGTCGTCGCGGGTGCGCCCCTTCCGGTACCTGCGGAGGTCAGTTGTGACCGAAGCGCTTCTGCCGTCCCTTGTGGGCGATGTCGGACGGCGTCACCTGCGACATTCGCTGCTCGGCCTGTGCCTCCATCGAGGACTTCTGGGCCTGCTGCCGGCCGCGCTCGGCGGGGGACTGCTTCGGCTGGCTGCGTTCTCGGTTCTTGTTCTTGGCCATGGGGTGCCTCCTGTGGGGGTGTAGGGGACAGGGCCGCGATCAGACTCACATAGAGGAAAAGGCCGCGCATTTTGGATCATTGCCGTCCGTAACCGGGGCTTTCCTGGGGTGTCGCGCCGATCCGCCACGCCGATGATCCAGTTCCGGCCGTTAACCCCCCGGCAGTCGGGCAGACTCGAAGCAAACCCGAAGCAACTTCCGATCCCGAGGTTCCCGAAAGAGGGTGGAACACGTGGACCGCTGCGTCGTTCTCGTGGACGCCGGCTATCTGCTGGGCGCCGCCGCGAGTCTTCTCGCCGGGGAGCCTGCCCGCTCCCGGATCACCGTCGACCACACCGCCCTCATCCACGGCCTGCGCGAACGGGCCGAGGCCGACACCCAGCAGCCGCTGCTGCGGATCTACTGGTTCGACGGCGCCCCCGACCGCGTCCCCCAGCCCGAACACCGCCGGCTGCGTGTCATGCCCCGTGTGACCGTCCGGCTCGGTGCCCTGACCCGCAGTGACGGACGCTGGGCGCAGAAGGGTGTGGACGCCGCGATGCACGCCGAGCTCACGGAGCTGGCCAGGAACCGCGCGTGTTCGGACGTCGTCCTGGTCACCGGCGACGGCGACCTGCTGCCCGGCCTGATGTCCGCCAAGGAGCACGGCGTCGCCGTCCACCTCTGGGCCGTCCAGGCCGCCGACGGCGACTACAACCAGTCCGAGGACCTGGTCGCCGAGGCCGACGAGCGCCGGGTACTGGACCGCGAATGGATCACCAGGGCCGTCCGGGCCAAGGAGCTCACCGGCATCTGCGCCCCGGCGCCCGCCCCGCGCCCGGAGATCGCCGCGATCCTCTCCGCCCCGCTCCCCGAGTCGGCGCTCGCCGCCTCCGCCGAGCGCGCCGCCGACACGGCCGCCGGCGTCGGTGTCGTCCGCAACGGCTCGGCCACCGCCGACGAGGCCGGCTCCGAGGACCCGGCCCCCGTCGGCGGAGCCAAGGGCGTCCCCACCCCCAAGGACCTGGCCGGGTTGCGCGGCCCCGGCCCGCAGGCCACCCCGCACCCGGCCAACGCGACCCTGCGCTGGTCGTCCGACCGGGGCTGGGTCGAACGTCCCGGCAGCCAGGTCGGCGAACCGCCCGAGACCGCCTCGCTGCCCACCCTCGCCCAGCTGACCAGCGCCGAGCAGCGCTGGGCCGACCGGGAGGAGGACATCACGACGGTCGGCGGCGACCCCTTCGAGGTGGGGCAGGTCTTCGCGCGGCGCTGGATGGAGCGGCTCCCGGAGCAGAGCCACGTGGAGAAGCTGTCCGCCATGTACCCCCGCATCCCGCACCGGATCGACGGTGAACTCCTGCGGTACGCGGCACGGTTCGGGCTGCTGGCCCACAAGGACGACCAGATCGACGAGCACGACAGGTACGCGATCCGCGCCGGATTCTGGCGCGAGATCGATGTGCGCGCGGCGGCGGAACGCGTGCCCGCGGGGGAGTAGCCACGCGGCCCGGAGACCCCGCCGGGGCGCGGACCGCCGCCCCGGGCGCATTCCGGGCAGCCCGACCCTTTAGGCTCATCCCTCGTGAGTACGGTGTGCGCGGTGCGGGATCTGGTCAAGACGTACCCCGCCACGCGCGGCAGGCGCGGAGCGCCCGCGACGCCCGAGGTGCGCGCCACCGACGGGGTCTGTCTCGACGTGCGCGGCGGTGAGATCTTCGGGCTGCTCGGTCCCAACGGGGCCGGCAAGTCCACCCTGGTCCGCCAGCTCACCGGATTGATGCGGCCCGACTCCGGCACCGTCGAGGTGCTGGGCCATGATCTCGTACGCCATCCGGACCGGGCCTCCCGGCTCATCGGCTACCTCGGCCAGGAGTCGACGGCGCTCGACGAACTGACCGTCGCGCTCGCCGCGGAGACCACCGGGCGGCTGCGCGGGCTGACGGCGCGGGAGGCCCGGACCGAGCGCGACGCGGTGCTGGGCGAACTGGGCCTGACCGAGCTGGCCGAACGGCCCCTGAAGAAGCTCTCCGGCGGTCAGCGGCGCCTGGCGTGCTTCGCCACCACGCTGGTGGGCGAGCGGCCCCTGCTGATCCTCGACGAGCCGACCACCGGCATGGACCCCGTGGCCCGGCGGGCCGTCTGGGGCGCGGTCGACCGGCGGCGCGCCGAACACGGCACGACGGTGCTGCTCGTCACCCACAACGTCATCGAGGCGGAGACGGTGCTGGACCGGGTCGCCGTCCTGGAGCGCGGGCGGGTCATCGCCTGCGACACCCCGGCGGGGCTCAAGGAGCGGGTCGCCGGCGAGGTACGCGTGGAGTTGGTGTGGCGCGAGCGGGCCCCGCTGGACGTGCCGGAGGTCGCGGCGCTGCGCCCGTCCGCGCAGGAGTCCGGCCGCCGGTGGGTGCTCCGGCTCGCCCCGGACGAGGCCCGTGCGGCGGTGGCGGCCGTGACCGGCGGTGCGGCCTTCGCCGCGCTCGACGATTTCACCCTGGCCACCCCGAGCCTGGAGGATGTGTACCTGGCGCTCGGCGGCGAGGCGAAGGGGCTGGTCAAGGCGTGAGGACGGGCAGGACGCACGGCCGCCCGGGCACGGACGGGGGCCACGGCCGCGGAGCGCGCCGCGAGCGGGGCGCCGGACGGGGCGGGCGCCCCGCGGTGAACAGCGGCTTCGGCGCGCGGGTGAACGCGGGTGACAGGGGCGACATGGGTGACCGGGTCAGCACGGATGGCAGGGACGGCACGGGTGCCATGGGTGCCCCGGGCGCCCCGGGTGCCATGGGTATGGACAGGAGCGGCGTCAGGTGACCATCGTGCCCGCGGAGGCCCTCTCGTCCGGTGTGGTCCGGACAGCCGTCCACGACGAGGAACCGGGCGCCGCCCCCCTCGCGCCCCGGGCGCGGCTGCTGCCCGCGCTCGCCGCGGTCTACCGCGCCCAGCTCTCCCGGGCCAGGGTCGCCCGTATCCCGTTGCTCTTCGTGGCGACCTTCCAGTCCGTCGGGATCATGGTCCTGATGAGGGGGGTCGTGGACGGCGGGGCCGAGGCGCGGGCCGTCGTCGCCGGGTCGGCGGTCCTGGTCGTCGCGTTCGTCGCGCTGAACCTGCTCGCCCAGTACTTCGGACAGCTCAGGGCCAGCGGCGGGCTCGACCACTACGCCACGCTGCCCGTGCCGCCCGCGGCGGTGGTGCTGGGCGCGGCCGGAGCGTACGCCTCCTTCACGGTGCCGGGCACGGTCGTGACGGCCGTCGTCGGTTCGGTGCTCTTCCAGCTGCCCCTGACCCATCTGTGGATCCTGGCCGCGGTCGTCCCGCTCGCCGGGGCCGCCCTCGCCGGGCTCGGCGCCGCCCTCGGGCTGCTCGCGCCACGCCAGGAACTGGCGACCCTGCTGGGGCAGTTGGGCATGTCGGCGGCTCTGCTGCTGGGCGTACTGCCGGCCGGCCGGCTGCCGGAGCCGATCGGGTGGGCGCGTGATCTGCTGCCGTCCACGTACGGCGTGGAGGCGCTGGCCCGGACCTTCGACGCCCGCCCCGACTGGGCCGCCGTCGGTGTGGACCTCACCGTCTGCGCCGTCGTCGGTGTGGTGTCCCTGGCCGTCGCGACCTGGGCGTACCGGCGGGCGGCGGTCCGGTGAGGCACCCCTCGGCCCCGCCTGGCACGATGGCAGGGTGACCGCACCGCTGACGCCACCTCACCAGCCTCCACCGCACGACGGCGCCGCCGCGCGCCGGCCCTCGTCCTACGCCCCCGCCCCCGACGAGGGCGACGGGCCCGACCTGGCGACCGAGGTGCGGCAGGGTGCCGTGGTACTGCTCCTGGTGTCCCTCGCGGGTGTCGCGCTGGGTCTGCTCTGGCTGTGGCTGGCGCCCCGCATCCCGCTGATCTCGGACAGCAGGGCCGTCTTCCTCAAGGACACCGAAGGCGAGGGCGCGGCCGGTGCGGACGCGACGTTCGCCCTGCTCGCGCTGGGCTTCGGCGCGCTGAGCGCGGCCGCGGTGTTCTGGTTCCACCGGCGCGGCGGCATCGTCCTGGTGGTCGGCCTGGCCGTCGGCGGTCTGCTGGGGTCGGCCCTCGGCTGGGGCGTCGGCACGCTGCTGGGCCCGACCCACGATGTGGCGGCGCACGCCCGGGCGGTCGGCGAGGGCGTCACGTTCGACGCGCCGCTGGAGCTGCACGCCTATGGTGCGCTGCTGGCCTGGCCGGTCGCGGCGATGATCGTCCATCTGGGCCTCACCGCCTTCTTCGGCCCGCGTGATCCCGAACCGGACTGGGACCTGATCCCGTACGCGCCCCCGGCCACCGGGGACACCGGGCCCGCCGTGGACGGCGCGGCTCCCGACGCTCCCCGGCCGCCCGGGGACACCCGTCCCTGACGGGCGCCGGCCGCCCCGGGCCGCCGGCCGGGCGTGATCGCGCGCCGCCGTCACCGCCGGGTGCCGCCCGCCCGCGGGGGGCCCGCGTCGCCTCCCCGGGTCCGGGTGCCAGGCCCCCCGGGGCGCCGCGGCCGGCCCGCTCACCGATCCGGCCTGCTCCGGACGGAAGACCCCGGCTCCTCAGCCGCGGCCGATCGGTGCCAGTACCGCGCTCGTCAGGGCCGTCAGGTCGGCGGGGGACAGCTCGACCTCCAGGCCGCGCCTCCCCGCCGACACGCAGATCGTGGCGTGCCGCGAGGCCGACGCGTCCAGGACCGTACGCAGCCGCTTGCGCTGCCCCAGCGGCGAGATGCCGCCCCGGACGTACCCCGTGGTGCGCTCGGCGGCCGCCGGATCGGCCATCGCGGCGCGCTTGCCGCCCACCGCCGTCGCCAGGGCCTTGAGGTCCAGCTGGCCCGCCACCGGGACCACCGCGACCGTCAGGTCGCCGTCCACCTCCGCGACCAGGGTCTTGAAGACCCGGTCGGGGGAGACCCCGAGGGCCTCGGCCGCCTCCTCGCCGTACGAGGGGGAGGCCGGGTCGTGGTCGTAGGCGTGCAGGGTGAACGGCGTGCCCGCCGCGGTGAGCGCCACCGTCGCGGGAGTGCCTCCCGCCCGCCGTGCGCCGCCCCCGGCCCGCGCCGTCGCGCCCGCTGCCTGCTTCTTCGGCTTCCTGCTCACGTCGGTCCCCTCGCGTCAGTTGGGGCTCGTCGGAGCCCGCGTCAGTTCCACGGCCGGCAGCGACGGCAGATGGCGCAGGACCGCCGTCTCCGAGCGCAGCAGCCGCAGCTCCTCGCGCAGCCGGGTCGCCGTGTCCGGTGCCTGCAGGAGCCGCTGCTTGGCCGGGGTGTCCAGGACCGCGGCGGCGGCCACCAGGTACGACACCACCGACGGGTCGTCCGGCAGCTCGGCCGCCGTCGCCAGCGAGCCCTCCCGGGCGCCGGCCAGCCGCTTCTGATAGGCGCGGAAGGCGCGCAGGACGCCTTCGGCGAGCGCCCCCGCCCCGTCGCCCTGTTCCTCCTCCAGCTCCTCCAGCTCCGCCGTCAGGAACGGGCCGCTCGCGTCGACCGAGAGCAGCTTCACGCGCTTCGTGCCCGTCGACAGCACCTCGAAGCTGCCGTCGGCCCGCTCCCGGACGGTGGCGGCCTCCGCGACGCAGCCCACCCGGTGGAACGCCTGGATCGGGTCGGGCCCGAAGCCCGCGGCGGGCCCCTTCTCGGGCAGCGCGGTCTGGTCGGGCAGCCCGGGCAGGGTCGGTGCCACCTCGCGTCCGTCGCGGATGGCGACGACGGCGAAGCGGCGGGGCTGGGACTCATCGGTCTTCAACAACTCGCGCATCATGGCGCGATAGCGCTCCTCGAAAACGTTCAGGGGCAGCACGAGGCCCGGGAACAGCACCGCGTTCAGCGGAAAGAGTGGCAGGCGAGCGGTGGTCACAGCGGTCAAGCGTAATGGCCACCGGCCCGGCTCCGTCCGGGCCGTCCGCGCAGCGGGATGCCCGCCGCCACCTCCAGTCGTACGCCGTCGCGCGCGTCGAGGAACCGGCCGAGCGGATCGTCGCTCACCATCGACCACGGGAAGGAGGTCGCGTACGGGCCGATCAGCCGGAACTGGTCGAGCGCCGCCTCGTACCGGCCCCGCCCGGCCAGCACGTACGCCAGTACGTTGCGCGTCTCGGCGGTCCACGGGTCGCCGGGTCCGAAACGCCCGGACAGCTCGATGGCCAGGGCCGCCGCCGCGTCGATCCGGTCGTCCTGCACGGAGGTGGTGCCGCCGTCCAGCAACCGTGCGAAGGCGGCACGCAGGGGCAGCGCCCGTATCAGCGAGTCGGGCAGCGCGTCCTCGGCCGCCTGCTCGGCGAAGTCGAAGCACTCGCGGTGCGAGCCGTACCACTGCGCGGACAGGTACTTGAGCGCGGCCACATGGCACCCGTAGTGGTGCGGGGAGCGGCGCACGGCCTGCTCCCACAGCGCTTCGAAGGCGGTGTGCGTGGCGTGGGTGCCCCGGGCGTGGTCCAGCGCCAGGCGCCAGGGCACCGGATCACCGGGGACCGCCTCGGCCGCCGCGCCGATCAGCGGGCCCACCTCGCACAGCCGCTCAGAGCGGGCCGGCGACTCCCACGCCCTGCGGACCGCCAGCTCGGCCTTGAGCAGCAGCGCGTCCGGGTCCCGGGGCGTGCGCGCCAGCCATCGGGTGAGCCATTCGTCGCGGTGGCGCGCGAACGCGGCCAGCCGCCCCACACAGCGGTCCCGGTACTCCCACTCGGCGGCCGCCCGCCCCGCGGCCAGCAGCGCCGCGGCCGGTTCGTGGTCCCCGAGGGCGGCGGCCACCAGCGCCGGACCGAGCCGTTCGTCCGGCGCGTCGAGCAGTACCGCGTGGTCCGGTGGCAGCCCGTCGGCGAGCTGCGGAGTGTGCCGGACCATGCGGGCGGTGCTGATCAGGGCGCGGATCAATGACATGGTGCGGACCATTGAAAACCGCAGGTCGGAGCCGCGCCAGTGGCCTGCTGTGAAGCTTTCGTAGCGGCGGAATGGTTGCACCGCCGAATGTCAAGAGAACGTAAAGAAAGCGCCGGATCAGCTACGCCTGAGGAGGCGTGACGCGCCGGCCGCCACCGTCGTGGCGAGGATCCAGCCCAGCAGGATGAGGGCCGTCGACGCCCACTGCCACCACCCCTCCAGCCGCCAGTACCCGTCCTGCCCGAGGTTGATCACCGGCACCAGCAGATCCAGCGCGTAGAGCGCGGCGCTCCACTCCGGATGCTCGTCCGTCTTGATCGCCGTCGGGTCGCACCGCGAGAAGGCGAGCGTGCCCGCCGCCCACAGCACCGCCATCCACAGGGCGGCCCGGCCCGGCCGGTAGCCGTACGCCACCGTCCAGTCCTGGAGGTACCCCCACAGCTTCGCGGCCAGCGGCAGCGTCTCGCGCCGCCTGCGCTGCTTGGCCAGCAGCACCTCGCGGGCGTCAGCGTCCTCGCCGCTGTTGCGCAGCACCGTCGCCAGGCGTTCGTACGGCTCCGGGGCGAACTCGGGGGTCGCCGCCGCCACCCACTCCAGCCGGCGGGCGAGCGGGAAGTGGCCGTACGGCACCAGGTTCTCGTACACGAAACCGCCCATGGCCAGCCCGCCGGGGCCCGGCCAGCTGGTCGACAGGTCGATCAGCGTGACGACCTTCGCGCCGTTCAGCACCACCCGGCCCTCCTCCGGCCGCTCCCCGTTGAACCGCAGCTCGGGGGTGACGATCCGGCGCAGCGACAGCTCCTCCCTGCTGGCCGCCGACAGCATGAACCGGGCGTGGTGGAAGTCGACCGCGTCGCCGAAACGGCCGTCGTCCAGACGCACCCCGCCGTGGCACTCGAAGGGCTGGAGCCGGGTGCCGCGCATCGGCGTGTTGACGTTGGCGAGACCGAAGGGCGGCGTGGTGGCCGCCGCGTTGCCGGTGGCGTCGCTCACCCAGGCGTACGTCATGTAGAGCGTCCGCTCGACGGTCAGCTGCGGCGCGTTGAGCGCCCGGCGGCCCTCGGCGCCCCTGAGCCGGCTGCCGCGCAGGCTCAGCGAGACCCCGACCTTGGCGCCGCGCAGACTGAACTCGCCGTGCGTCTCTATCAGCTCCGCCTGGAGGTCCTGCGCCACCGACATGCCGTCCGCGACGATCGCCCGGCCGCGCCGGTCCGGCCGCACGTCGATCTGGTTGATCAGCAGGTCGGTGCCGATCTGGGCGTCCGTGAGCCGCACCCCGCGCTCCACCCGGCAGCGCGGCAGATGCAGATCGCCCTCCGTGTGCAGCCGGGCCGCCTCCAGACGGGGTATCGCGCAGCCGACCATGCGCAGGGTCGTGAAACGGGACTCCGGCAGCACCACCTCGTTCTCGAAGCGGCAGCCGTCCAGCTCGACGTACGGGGCGACGGTGCCGCCCGCCAGATCGAGCGTCCCGGTGATCTGCACCCCGCGCAGCTTCAGCGCCGAGACGCGCCCGGCCAGCGCCGGCGGCCCGTCGAGCAGCAGCAGCGCGACCACACGGGCCCGGACAGTGCGCTCCGGCGGCCAGGTGCGCGGCGAGAACGGATCGTCCAGCACCGCGTTGCCCGCCCGCAGGTCGTACGTCGCGCCGATCCGGAACGCCTGCCACATCCCCAGCTCGGCGGGGCTGAGGTCGCCCGGGACATCGTCGTCGTGCGGCTCGGTCAATGCCGCCCCCTCGCTCCCTGTTTCGTACGGCTGTTCTTCCCGCTGAGTGACGGGCTGAACGCTAACGGTCAGGTGTGACAGGCAGACGCCAAGGTGATGTGTATCAGCCAGTGATACGGACGACCGGGCGTGGGAAACCGTCTGCGAGAATTGACCTGTGATCTCACGAATCGATCTGCGCGGCGACGCCCTCCCGGAGGGTGGCGCTCTGCGCGACCTGCTGCCCCGTGCCGAGTTCGACGTGGAAGCCGCCCTGGAGAAGGTGCGGCCCATCTGCGAGGACGTGCACCATCGGGGTGACGCGGCGCTGATCGAGTACGCGGCGAGGTTCGACGGCGTGACCCTGGACCAGGTGCGCGTCCCCGCCGCCGCCCTGACCAGGGCCCTCGACGAGCTGGACCCGGCAGTCCGGGCGGCTCTGGAGGAGTCCGTCCGGCGGGCCAGGATCGTCCACCGCGAGCAGCGCCGTTCGGAGCACACGACGCAGGTCGTGCCCGGCGGAACGGTGACCGAGAAGTGGGTTCCGGTCGAGCGCGTCGGCCTGTATGCGCCGGGCGGCCGCTCCGTCTACCCCTCCTCCGTGATCATGAACGCCGTGCCGGCGCAGGAGGCGGGCGTCGGGTCGATCGCGCTCGCGTCCCCGCCGCAGGCCGACTTCGGCGGCCTTCCGCACCCGACGATCCTGGCCGCGTGCGCCCTGCTGGGCGTGGACGAGGTGTACGCCGCCGGCGGTGCCCAGGCCGTCGCCATGTTCGCGTACGGCACCGAGTCCTGCGCCCCGGCCAACATGGTCACCGGCCCCGGCAACATCTGGGTCGCCGCGGCCAAGCGCTACTTCACCGGCCGCATCGGGATCGACACCGAGGCCGGGCCGACCGAGATCGCGGTGCTCGCCGACGCGACCGCCGACCCGGTGCACGTCGCCGCCGACCTGATCAGCCAGGCCGAGCACGACCCGCTCGCCGCCGCCGTCCTGGTCACCGACTCGTCCGACCTCGCCGAGGCCGTCGAGAAGGAGCTGGCACCGCAGATCGCCGCCACGAAGCACATCGAGGACCGGATCGAGCCCGCGCTGCGCGGCCGGCAGTCCGCGATCGTGCTCGTCGACGGCCTGGAGGAGGGCCTGCGGGTGGTCGACGCCTACGGCGCCGAGCACCTGGAGATCCAGACCGCCGACGCCTCCGCCGTCGCCCGGCGGGTCCGCAACGCGGGCGCGATCTTCGTCGGCCCCTGGTCGCCGGTCTCCCTCGGCGACTACTGCGCCGGCTCCAACCACGTGCTGCCCACCGGCGGCTGCGCCTGTCACTCCTCGGGCCTGTCCGTGCAGTCCTTCCTGCGCGGCATCCACATCGTGGACTACACCCGCGACGCGCTGGCCGAGGTGACCCACCACGTGGTGACCCTCGCCGAGGCGGAGGACCTGCCCGCCCACGGAGCCGCGCTCAAGGCCAGGTTCGGATGGAAGGTGCCGCAGCGGTGACCACGCCCCAGCCCCTCGGCATCGACGACCTCCCCATCCGCGACGAACTGCGCGGCAAGTCCCCCTACGGCGCGCCCCAGCTCGACGTGCCCGTACGCCTCAACACCAACGAGAACCCCTACCCGCTGCCCGAACCGCTGGTCGAGCGGATCACCGAGCGCGTCCGGGAGGCCGCCCGCACGCTCAACCGCTACCCCGACCGGGACGCCGTCGAGCTCCGTACGGAACTGGCCGCCTACCTCACCCGTACCACCGGACACGAGGTCGGGCCCGCCCAGGTGTGGGCCGCCAACGGCTCCAACGAGGTCATCCAGCAGCTGCTGCAGACCTTCGCCGGACCCGGCAGGACCGCCATCGGCTTCGAGCCCTCGTACTCGATGCACGGACTGATCTCGCGCGGCACCGGCACCGGGTGGATCTCCGGCCCCCGCGACGACGGCTTCCGCATCGACGTGGAGGCCGCCACCCGCGCCATCGCCGGGCACCGGCCCGACGTCGTCTTCATCACCACCCCCAACAACCCCACGGGCACCGCCGTCGACGCGGAGACCGTGCTGGCGCTCTACGAGGCGGCCCAGGCGGCCAAGCCGTCCCTGGTGGTGGTGGACGAGGCGTACGTCGAGTTCAGCCACCGCCCCTCGCTGCTCCCGCTGATCGAGGGCCGGCCCCACATGGTCATCTCGCGGACCATGTCCAAGGCGTTCGGCGCGGCCGGTCTGCGCCTGGGCTACCTGGCCGCCCACCCGGCGGTCGTCGACGCGGTCCAGCTGGTACGCCTGCCGTACCACCTGTCCGCCGTCACCCAGGCCACCGCGCTCGCGGCGCTGGAGCACACGGATACGCTGCTGGGGTACGTCGAACAGCTGAAGACCGAACGTGACCGACTGGTCGCCGAGCTGCGCGCCATCGGTTACGAGGTCACCGAGTCCGACGCCAACTTCGTCCAGTTCGGACGGTTCACCGGCGAGGGCGGTGCCCACGCCGTGTGGCGGAAGATCCTCGACAGGGGCGTCCTGGTCCGTGACAACGGCGTACCGGGCTGGCTGCGGGTGACCGCCGGCACGCCCGAAGAGAACGACGCGTTCCTCGATGCGGTTCGCGCACTGAAGAAGGAGCAGAGCTCATGAGCCGCGTAGGACGGGTCGAGCGCACCACCAAGGAGACGTCCGTCGTCGTCGAGATAGACCTCGACGGCACCGGCAAGGTCGATGTCGCGACCGGGGTCGGCTTCTACGACCACATGCTGGACCAGCTCGGCCGCCACGGCCTCTTCGACCTCACGGTCAAGACCGACGGCGACCTGCACATCGACTCGCACCACACCATCGAGGACACCGCCCTCGCGCTCGGCGCCGCCTTCAAGCAGGCCCTCGGCGACAAGGTGGGGATCTACCGGTTCGGCAACTGCACGGTGCCGCTGGACGAGTCCCTCGCCCAGGTCACCGTCGACCTCTCCGGCCGCCCCTACCTGGTGCACACCGAGCCGGAGAACATGGCGCCGATGATCGGCTCCTACGACACGACGATGACCCGGCACATCCTGGAGTCGTTCGTCGCGCAGGCCCAGATCGCGCTGCACGTCCACGTCCCGTACGGCCGTAACGCCCACCACATCGTGGAGTGCCAGTTCAAGGCCCTCGCCCGCGCCCTGCGCTACGCCTCCGAGCGCGACCCGCGCGCCGCGGGAATCCTTCCCTCCACGAAGGGCGCGCTGTGAGGGACACCCGTGCCGCCGCCGGGCCGCGACCGGCCGTCATGACGGCGCCGCTGCTCCGCGCGGACGGCGAAGCGAACGAAGGTGCCGCACGGTGACCGGCCTTTCGACCATCCTGATCGTCGTCGGCCTGTTCCTGGCCGGCGGCGTGTACTCCTTCTCCAAGCAGCAGTTGCCCAAGGGCGTGATCGTCCTGATGGCCGTCGCATCGCTGATGTGCCTGGTCGCCGGGGTACTGCGGATCCAGGGAATCTGGGAATGAGCGCAGCGAAGAAAGTCGTCGTCCTCGACTACGGGTTCGGCAACGTCCGCTCGGCCGAGCGGGCGCTGGCCCACGTCGGCGCGGACGTCGAGATCACCCGCGACTTCGACAAGGCCATGAACGCCGACGGGCTGCTGGTCCCCGGCGTCGGCGCCTTCGCCGCCTGCATGACGGGCCTGAAGCAGGCCCGCGGCGACTGGCTCGTGGGCCGCCGGCTGTCCGGCGGACGCCCTGTCATGGGCATCTGCGTCGGTATGCAGGTCCTCTTCGAGCGCGGCATCGAGCACGGCGTGGAGACCGAGGGCCTGGACGAGTGGCCCGGCACGGTCGGTCCGCTGAAGGCCCCCGTCGTGCCCCACATGGGGTGGAACACCGTCGAGGCGCCCGAGGGCAGCGAGCTGTTCGCCGGTCTCGACGCCGACGCCCGGTTCTATTTCGTCCACTCCTACGCGGTGCACGACTGGAGTCTCGAAGTCACCAACCCCGCCATGCGAGCCCCCAAGGTCACCTGGTCCACCCACGGCGAGCGGTTCGTCGCCGCCGTCGAGAACGGCGCGCTGTGGGCGACCCAGTTCCACCCGGAGAAGTCCGGCGACGCCGGCGCCCAGCTGCTGACCAACTGGCTCAACACGTTCTGACCCGTACCCGCACCTGCACCTTCAGACTTCTAGAGGACCTGGGACCCGCTGAGATGAGCAAGCTCGAACTTCTCCCCGCCGTCGACGTCAGGGACGGCCAAGCCGTCCGTCTCGTCCATGGCGAGTCCGGTACGGAGACGTCGTACGGCTCCCCGCTGGAGGCGGCATCGGCCTGGCAGCGCGCGGGCGCCGAGTGGCTCCATCTCGTCGACCTCGACGCGGCGTTCGGCACCGGGGACAACCGGGAGCTGATCGCCGAGGTCGCCGGGACCATGGCGGACCTGAACCTCAAGGTGGAGCTCTCCGGAGGCATCCGCGACGACGCGTCGCTCGCGGCGGCGCTCGCCACCGGCTGCACGCGCGTCAACCTGGGCACGGCGGCCCTGGAGACCCCCGACTGGGTCGCCAAGGTCATCGCCGAGCACGGCGACCGCATCGCGGTCGGCCTGGACGTGCGCGGAACCACCCTGCGCGGCCGGGGCTGGACCCGCGACGGCGGCGACCTGTACGAGACGCTCGCCCGTCTCGACTCCGAGGGCTGCACCCGCTACGTCGTCACGGACATCGCCAAGGACGGCACGCTCCAGGGCCCCAACCTGGAGCTGCTGCGCAACGTCTGCGCGGCGACCGACAAGCCGGTCGTCGCCTCCGGCGGCGTCTCGTCGCTGGACGACCTGCGGGCGCTTGCCTCGCTGGTCCCCGAGGGCGTCGAGGGCGCCATCGTCGGCAAGGCGCTGTACGCCAAGGCGTTCACGCTGGAGGAAGCGCTCGCGGCGGTCGCCGGATGACCGGCGTCGTGCGCCGGGTGGCGACAGGCGCCCCCTGGGAGGAGCAGTTCGGCTACTCCCGCGCCGTGGAGCTCCCCGGCGGACTCGTCCTGGTGTCCGGCTGCACCTCGGTCGTCGACGGCCAGATCGCCGACGGCGGCCCCTACGACCAGGCGATCAACTCCTTCCACGTGGCGTTCGCCGCGCTGGAGCAGCTGGGACTGGGCGCCGGGGACGTGGTCCGTACCCGGATGTACATCACCCACGCCCGCGACGTGGAGGAGGTCGGCCGCGCCCACAAGGAGCTGTTCGACGCCGTCCGTCCCGCCGCGTCGATGATCATCGTCTCGGGCTTCGTCGACCCCCGTCTGGTCGTCGAGGTCGAGGTCGAGGCCTACCGGGCGACCGGCGAGAACGGAGGCACCGCGTCATGACCCTCGCGGTACGAGTCATCCCCTGCCTGGACGTGGACAACGGCCGCGTCGTCAAGGGCGTCAACTTCCAGAACCTGCGGGACGCCGGCGACCCCGTCGAGATGGCCAGGCTGTACGACGCCGAGAGTGCGGACGAGCTGACGTTCCTCGACATCACCGCCTCGTCCGGCGACCGGGAGACCACCTACGACGTGGTCCGCCGCACCGCCGAGCAGGTCTTCATCCCGCTCACGGTCGGCGGCGGGGTCCGCAGCGCCGACGACGTGGACAAGCTGCTGCGCGCCGGCGCCGACAAGGTCGGCGTCAACACCGCGGCGATCGCCCGCCCGGAGCTCATCCGGGAGATCGCCGAGCGCTTCGGCCGCCAGGTCCTGGTGCTCTCGGTCGACGCCCGGCGCACCCTTGGGGGAACCTTCGAGGTGACCACGCACGGCGGCCGCCGGGGTACCGGCATCGACGCCGTCGAGTGGGCGCACCGCGCGGCGGAGCTGGGCGCGGGCGAGATCCTGCTCAACTCCATGGACGCGGACGGCACCAAGGACGGCTACGACACCGAGATGATCGCGGCGGTGCGCGAGCACGTCACGGTGCCGGTGATCGCCTCGGGCGGCGCGGGCGCGCTCGCGCACTTCCCGCCCGCGATCGACGCGGGCGCGGACGCGGTGCTCGCCGCGTCGGTCTTCCACTTCGGCGACCTGCGGATCTCCGAGGTGAAGGGCGCCCTGCGCGAGGCCGGGCACCCGGTCCGCTGACCCGACGGCCGGCCCGGCCGGCTCACGGATCCGACGGACCCGTGAGCCGGCCGGCCGGCCGCCCTGCCCACCGGGGGCAGGCCGCGAGGGGCTCGCGCCGTCGGCGGCCGGGCCGGCGCGATCAGGCGTCCGCCGGTCAGAACCCCAGCTGCTTCGTCTCGCGCAGCCGGTCCACCGCGTCCTTCTCGCCCTCGATCTCCACGTCCGCCGAGGACTGCCGCCCGAAGGCGAACATCGTCAGCTCACCCGGCTCCCCGGTCACCGTCACCACCGGGGTGCCCCGCCGCGCGACCGCCGTCTGACCGTTGGGGCGGCGCAGCACCAGGCCCACCGGCGCCTTGCGGCCGAGCATCCGCGCCGCCTTCTCCAGCCGTGCCCACAGGGCGTCGGAGAAGACCGGATCCAGGATCCGCGGCGACCAGTCCGGCTGCGCCCGGCGCACGTCCTCACCGTGCACATAGAACTCGACCGTGTTGGCGCCCTCCTCGACCTGCTTGATCGCGTACGGGGACAGCCTCGGCGGCCCGGTACGGATCAGCTGGATCAGCTCCTCGTACGGCTTCGCGGCGAACTCGGCCTGCACCCGCTCCAGGCGGCTGCGCAGGGCTCCCAGCAGCAACCCGCCGGCCGCGTCCGCGCGGCGCTCGCGCACCACCACATGGGCCGCGAGATCGCGGGTCTTCCAGCCGTCGCACAGGGTCAGGGCCTCCGGCCCCGCCGCCTCCAACAGGTCCGCGAGCAGAAGGCGTTCACGCTTCGCATGGGTCGACATGTCCGCAAGGGTACGGCCGGGGGCAGGGGTCCGCCCAGTGGACGCACCACGGAGCAGGGCCGGCGTCCACGGCACAATGGCGTCATGACCAGCAACCTTGACCCGGCCATCGCCGCCCGTCTCAAGCGCAGCCCCGACGGGCTGGTCCCGGCCATCGCCCAGCAGTACGACACCGGTGAGGTGCTCATGCTCGGGTGGATGGACGACGAGGCCCTGCACCGCACCCTCACCACCGGCCGCTGCACCTACTGGTCCCGCAGCCGCCGGGAGTACTGGGTCAAGGGCGACACCTCCGGCCATGTCCAGCACGTGCGGTCCGTCGCCCTGGACTGCGACGCCGACACCGTGCTCGTCAAGGTCGACCAGGTGGGCGCGGCCTGCCACACCGGTGCGCGGACCTGCTTCGACGCCGATGTGCTGCCGCTCGACGCCCCGCTCGGAAAGTAAGGTCTGGCGCCATGGATCTCGAGACCTTCCGCAAGCTGGCGGCCGACCGCCGCGTCATCCCCGTCAGCCGCCGACTGCTCGCGGACGGCGACACCCCGGTCGGCCTCTACCGCAAACTCGCCGCCGAGCGCCCCGGCACCTTCCTGCTGGAGTCCGCCGAGAACGGCCGCACGGCCCAGTTGTGGTCCCGCTACTCGTTCATCGGGGTCCGCAGCGCCGCCACCCTCACCACGCGCGACGGGCAGGCCCACTGGTTCGGCACCCCGCCCGTCGGCGTGCCCGTCGACGGCGACCCGCTGGACGCGCTGCGCGCCACCGTCGAGACCCTGCACACCCCCCGCGACCTGACCGCCCACGAGGGACTGCCGCCCTTCACCGGGGGCATGGTCGGCTACCTCGGCTACGACATCGTGCGCCGCCTGGAGAAGATCGGCGAGCACGGCGGCGACGATCTGCGGCTGCCCGAGCTGACCATGCTGCTCACCTCGGACCTCGCCGTCCTCGACCACTGGGACGGGACCGTCCTGCTGATCGCCAACGCGATCAACCACAACGACCTCGACAGCGGTGTCGACGAGGCGTACGCGGACGCCGTCGGCCGGCTCGACGCCATGGCCGCGGACCTCGCCAAGCCCCTGGAGTCGGCGCCCGCCGCGCTCCCGCCGTCCGAACTGCCCCCCTACACGGCGCTGTGGGGCGGCCCCGCCTACCAGGACGCCGTCGAGGACATCAAGGAGCGCATCAGGGCGGGCGAGGCGTTCCAGGTCGTGCCCTCCCAGCGGTTCGAGACCCCGTGCGACGCCAGCGCCCTGGACGTCTACCGGGTGCTTCGGGCCACCAACCCGTCCCCGTACATGTACCTCTTCCGCTTCGACGGCTTCGACGTCGTGGGCTCCAGCCCCGAGGCGCTGGTCAAGGTCGAGGACGGCCGCGCGATGGTGCACCCCATCGCGGGCACCCGTCCGCGCGGGGCCACGCCGCAGGAGGACCAGGCGCTCGCCGACGAGCTCATCGCCGACCCCAAGGAGCGTGCCGAGCACCTGATGCTCGTGGACCTCGGCCGCAACGACCTGGGCCGGGTCTGCGAACCGGGCTCGGTCGAGGTCGTCGACTTCATGTCGATCGAGCGGTACTCGCACGTGATGCACATCGTGTCGACCGTCACCGGCCGTGTCGCCGAAGGCCGTACCGCCTTCGACGTCCTTACCGCCTGTTTCCCGGCCGGCACCCTGTCCGGCGCCCCCAAGCCGCGCGCCATGCAGATCATCGAGGAACTGGAACCCAGCCGGCGCGGGCTGTACGGCGGTTGTGTCGGCTACCTCGACTTCGCCGGCGACTCGGACACCGCCATCGCCATCCGCACCGCGCTGCTCCGCGACGGCACGGCATACGTGCAGGCCGGAGCGGGTGTCGTGGCCGACTCCGACCCGGTCGCCGAGGACACCGAGTGCCGCAACAAGGCGGCCGCCGTGCTCCGCGCCGTGCACACCGCCAACCGGATGAACGGAGTATGACGGCATAAGGGATAGTGGGGTACGTGACTGCCGCATCCGTACCCCAGCCCCGTGCCGCCCGGGCGGCCGGCGCGGCCGGCGCCTCCGGTGGCCGCCGCAGCCTCGCCGCGGCCCTGTTCCTCGGCGCCGTCGGAGCCGCCGTCGTACTGCTCTCCTCGGGCCAGATCTGGGCCGACGGCACGGTCGCCGTCGGCGGCGGGACCGTCTCGCTCGAAGTGACCGGGGGCGACGTCACCGGCGTACCGACCGCCCTCGCCGTGGTCGGTCTGGCGGCGCTCGTCGCCGTCTTCGCGGTCCGCAGGGCGGGCCGGCTGCTCGTCTCGCTGCTCCTCGCCCTGAGCGGAGCCGGCGCGGCGGCCGCCGCGTACCTGGGCGCCTCGGACAGCGCGGCGCTCGACGAGAAGGCCGCGGGCACCACCGGCGACGCGGCGGCCCGCATTGAGGCCCTCGGCCACACCCCCTGGCCCTACGTCACCGTCGCGGGCGCCCTGCTGATCCTGCTCGCCGGGCTGCTGGCCCTGCGCTACGGCGGCGCCTGGCCGTCGATGTCGGGCCGCTACGAGCGCGAGGGCTCCCCGCGCACCGCCCGGAAGCGCGGCCCGGCCACCGACCCGGACCGGCCCGAGGAGCTGTGGAAGGCCCTGGACCGCGGCGAGGACCCCACGCGCGACGCCTGACGCCCGGGCCCGGCCGGCCCGCGTCCCTCCCGGCCGCCCCCGGCGTCCCCCGCGCCGCCCTCCGCCCCGCGTCCGGGCCCCGGCCCGGCGTCCCCGGCCGGCCCCGGCTCCGGCCGTGGCGGGGCCCCGGGGGACCACCCGGCGGCACCGACGCGCGAGGCACACCCCCGGATCACCCCGCACGCGCGCGTGCGGGACAATGTCGATGAGCGTCCGCACTCGGCGGGGCCTCACCACAGAGCAACAGCAACGAGGAGCAACTCATGGCGGGCAGCGCCCACGGACACACCCCGGCCGCCTGGACCGGTGTCACCATCTCCTTCATCGGCTTCTGCGTCGCCGGTGTCTTCATGGTGGCGGCCAACCCGCTCGGCTTCTGGGCCGGAGTCGCCGTCATCCTGCTCGGCGGTGTCGTCGGCCTCGCGATGAAGGCCGCCGGACTCGGCATGCCGAAGGAGTCGGAGGAGTACATCCAGGCCCTCGCCAAGGCCTCCGGGGCACAGGCCTCCTCCTGACCACTCGGCGCACACGCCGACACGAGGCGCGGTCCGGCACGAGCCGGGCTGCGCCTTCGCCCTTCACCGGCGACAATCCCCGGGTGGACGCCATGCCTCCCCCTCCCGCCCGCGCCTTCGACGCGCCCCCGCCGCCTCCGCTCGCCCGGCGGCTCGCCGCTCCCCTGGGCACCCTCGCGGGCGTCGTGGCGGCCTTCGCGTACGTCGGCACCGTCGATCCCAACGAGCCCGGGCACTACCCCGTCTGCCCCCTGCTCCGCTTCACGGGCATCCTCTGCCCCGGCTGCGGCGGCCTGCGCAGCGCGTACGCCGTCGTCCACGGCGACCTCGCCACAGCCCTCGGCGCCAACGCGGCCGCCGTCGTCGGCTACGGCGTCTTCGCCGTGGTGATGGTCCTCTGGCTGGCGCACGCCGCCCGCGCCCGCCCCCTGCGGATCACCCTCGGTCCTGTCTGGTGGTGGGCGTCGGGTGCGCTGCTCGCCGTCTTCGCGGTCGTCCGAAACCTGCCGTTCGGAGCGGCTCTCGCGCCGTAAAGCCGCAGGTCCCGGCGGTGTCGTCAACCGGATGCGGACACTCGGCCAACCTCCGGATACCATCGAGATGACTGATCCTGATCCGACACCAGCCTTCTGGAAGGGGGCCTCTCGCGTGAGTGTGCTCGACGAGATCATCGAAGGCGTTCGCGCCGACCTCGCAGAGCGGCAGGCGCGGGTCTCCCTTGACGAGCTCAAGGAGCGGGCCGCCAAGGCGCCGCAGGCCAAGGACGGCGCGGCCGCACTGCGCGGCGACGGCGTCAAGGTCATCTGCGAGGTGAAGCGCTCCAGCCCCTCCAAGGGCGCGCTGGCCGCGATCGCCGACCCCGCCGGGCTCGCAGCGGACTACGAGGCGGGCGGCGCGTCCGTCATCTCCGTACTGACCGAACAGCGGCGCTTCGGCGGCTCCCTCGCCGACCTGGAGGCCGTCCGCGCCAAGGTCGACATCCCGGTGCTGCGCAAGGACTTCATCGTCACCGCCTACCAGTTGTGGGAGGCCCGGGCCTACGGCGCCGACCTCGCCCTGCTGATCGTCGCCGCCCTGGAGCAGCCCGCCCTCGTCTCGCTGATCGAGCGGGCCGAGTCGATCGGTCTCACCCCCCTGGTCGAGGTCCACGACGAGGACGAGGCCGAGCGGGCCGTCGACGCGGGCGCCCGGGTCATCGGTGTCAACGCGCGCAACCTGAAGACCCTCAAGGTGGACCGCTCCACCTTCGAGCGGGTCGTTCCCGAGATCCCCGCCGGGATCGTGAAGGTCGCCGAGTCCGGCATCCGGGGTCCGCACGACCTGATCGCCTACGCCAACGCGGGCGCCGACGCCGTACTCGTCGGAGAGTCCCTCGTCACCGGCCGCGACCCCAAGTCCGCCGTGGCCGACCTGGTCGCCGCGGGCGCCCACCCGGCCCTGCGCCACGGACGGGACTGACCCCGCCATGACCGCCGCCACGCGCCCCGCCACCCGGCCGCACCGGACGCCCACGCGTCCGGCGCGGGCGGGCGCGGTCGCGCGCGTGTACGCGGCGGCCGGCCCCCTGGACTCCCAGGTGCCCTGCGACGCCTACGCGCGGCTCGCCCGCGGCTGCCGTCCGCGCGGCTGCCGGGCCCCCGCGCGCCGGGTGCACGGGCGCCGCGTCCGCTATGTCATCGGCGACGAGCCGGGCCAGGTCAACGGCATGCGATGGCGCGCGCGCACCGCGCGCCACCACCACTCCGGCTAGCCCCGCCCGCACCGGTCCCCTCCGGGACCGGCGGATGCGCGGCGGGCGGTCGCGGTGGCGTCGGCGCACACCGCCGTCAACCTCCAGCCGAGACATCCGGGGGCGCCGCCCCCGTGAGGAGCTGTCGCATGCCCAGCGAGTTCTTCGTTCCCGATCCCCAGGGGCACGTCCCCAGCGCCGAGGGGTACTTCGGTGCCTACGGCGGCAAGTTCATCCCCGAGGCGCTCGTCGCCGCGGTCGACGAAGTGGCCGACGAGTACGAGAAGGCGAAGGCCGATCCCGCCTTCGCCGCCCAGTTCGACGACCTGATGGTCCACTACACGGGCCGCCCCAGCGCGCTCACCGAAGTGCCCCGGTTCGCCGAGCACGCCGGCGGCGCCCGGATCTTCCTCAAGCGCGAGGACCTGAACCACACCGGTTCCCACAAGATCAACAACGTGCTGGGGCAGGCCCTGCTCACCAAGCGCATGGGCAAGACCCGCGTCATCGCCGAGACCGGGGCAGGCCAGCACGGCGTCGCCACCGCCACCGCCTGCGCGCTCCTCGGCCTCGAATGCACCGTCTACATGGGCGAGCTCGACACCCGGCGCCAGGCGCTCAACGTCGCCCGGATGCGGATGCTCGGCGCCGAGGTCATCCCCGTCAAGTCCGGCAGCCGCACCCTGAAGGACGCCATCAACGAGGCGTTCCGCGACTGGGTCGCCAACGTGGACCGCACGCACTACCTCTTCGGCACCGTCGCCGGACCGCACCCCTTCCCCGCGATGGTCCGTGACTTCCACCGCGTCATCGGCGTGGAGGCCCGCCGGCAGATCCTCCAGCAGGCCGGCCGGCTGCCCGACGCCGCCGTCGCCTGTGTCGGCGGCGGCTCCAACGCCATCGGCCTCTTCCACGCGTTCATCCCTGACGAGGGCGTGCGCCTCGTGGGCTGCGAGCCCGCCGGACACGGAGTCGAGACCGGCGAGCACGCCGCCACGCTCACCGCGGGCGAGCCCGGCGTCCTGCACGGATCCCGGTCGTACGTCCTCCAGGACGACGAGGGCCAGATCACCGAGCCGTACTCGATCTCGGCCGGACTGGACTACCCGGGCATCGGCCCCGAACACTCCTACCTCAAGGACCTCGGACGCGCCGAGTACCGGGCGGTGACCGACGACGCGGCGATGCAGGCCCTGCTGCTGCTGTCCCGCACGGAGGGCATCATCCCGGCCATCGAGTCCGCACACGCCCTGGCCGGCGCCCTGGACCTCGGACGGGAGCTCGGCAAGGACGGGCTGATCCTGGTCAACCTGTCCGGCCGCGGCGACAAGGACATGGACACCGCCGCCCGTTACTTCGGCCTGTACGACACCGACGCCCCCGTGGAGGCCGACGCCTCCGCCGAGAACGGCGCCGCCGAGATCCAGAGGGACACCAAGTGAGCGGGAACATTCAGCTGCTGAGCGACACCCTCGACCGCGCCAGGTCCGAGGAGCGGGCCGCGCTCATCGCCTACCTCCCGGCCGGCTTCCCGACCGTCGACGGCGGGATCGAGGCGATCAAGGCCGTCTTCGACGGCGGCGCCGACATCGTCGAGGTCGGGCTTCCCCACAGCGACCCGGTCCTGGACGGCCCCGTCATCCAGACCGCCGACGACATCGCGCTGCGCGGCGGCGTCAGGATCGCGGACGTGCTGCGCACGGTCCGCGAGGCGCACCGGGCCACCGGCAAGCCGGTGCTGGTGATGACGTACTGGAACCCCATCGACCGGTACGGCGTCGAGCGCTTCACCACCGAGCTGGCCGAGGCCGGCGGGGCCGGCTGCATCCTGCCCGACCTGCCGGTCCAGGAGTCCGGTGCCTGGCGCGAGCACGCCGAGAAGCACGGCCTCGCCACCGTCTTCGTCGTCGCGCCGAGCAGCAGGGACGAGCGGCTGGCGACCATCACCCGCGCCGGAACGGGCTTCGTCTACGCCGCGTCGCTGATGGGGGTCACCGGTACCCGCGAGTCGGTCGGCGCGCAGGCCGCCGACCTGGTCCGGCGCACGCGCGCGACCTCCGGGCTGCCCGTCTGTGTCGGTCTCGGCGTCTCCAACGCCGAGCAGGCAGCGGAGGTGGCCGGCTTCGCCGACGGCGTCATCGTCGGTTCCGCGTTCGTCAAGCGGATGCTGGACGCCGAGGACCACGAGGCGGGACTCGCCGCCGTACGGGAACTGGCGGGCGAACTGGCCCGGGGAGTGCGGAGCTCAAAGCGTGCCTCGTAGCTCATAAGGGTGGATCTGGACCGGGGAGGCGCGCGGGCGCCTCCCCGGTTCGTTGCTGTGGGCGTGAGCGAGAAGAACAGTGCAGGGAAGCGGAGCGCGCGTGAACGGCTCCAGATCGAACGCGAGCAGGAGAAGGCGCGGGAGAGGCGCAGGCGCACGCTGATCGTCTCGGCGGCCGTCGTGGGCGTGCTCGGCCTCGCCGCGGTGGTCGGGGTCATCGCCGCCAACACCGGCGACAAGAGCGACAGCTCGGGCTCCGGAGCCGTCGCCGCGCCGTCGGGCGCCACGGGTGACGGACGGCTGGCACTGTCCGTCGGCGCGGCCGACGCGCCCTCCACGCTCACGGTGTGGGAGGACTTCCGCTGCCCGGCCTGCGCCCAGTTCGAGAACGGCTTCCGGGACACCATCCACGAACTGGAGGAGTCCGGGCAGCTCAGGACCGAGTACCGACTCGCCACCATCATCGACGGCAACATGGGCGGCACCGGATCGCTCAACGCGGCCAACGCGGCGGCCTGTGCCCAGGACGCCGGGAAGTTCTCGCCGTACCACGACGTGCTCTACAAGAACCAGCCCTCCGAGACGGACGACGCCTTCGCCAAGGACGAGACGCTGTTCGCCCTGGCGGCCAAGGTGGACGGGCTGGACACCCCGGCCTTCCGAGGCTGCGTCACCGAGGGCAAGCACGACAGCTGGGTGAACAAGTCCGACGAGGCGTTCCGCGGCGGTGATTTCCGGGGGACCCCGACGGTGCTGCTCAACGGCGAATCGGTCTTCCCGGCCAAGGGCAGTGAACAGATCTCCCCGGACAACCTGAAGAAGTGGGTCGCGGCGGCGAACAAGGGCAAGAAGCCCGGCACGGCCTTCCCGTCGGCACCCGCCTCCGCGCCGGCCTCCGCGCCAGCCTCCGCGACGGCTCCCTCGCCGGCCCGTGAGTCGGGTTCCGGATCCGGGTCCGACGCCGATCCCGACACCGATTCCGGCTCTTCCGCTCCCGGCTCCGAATCCGGGTCCGACGCCGGGTCCGACACCGGGTCCGACACCGGGTCCGGCTCTGGTTCCGGATCGACCTCGGCCGAGACGGACTCGTGGTCGGGCTCGTCCTCGCAGTCCGACGCGCCGGAGTCGCCCGAGGTGGGCTGAGACCGCCGGAGCACGCTCGTTATGCAGTCTTTGCCGGGTGGGTGTCCCGTCTCCCGCCCGGCAGGGTAGCGTCGGTCCTGCCATGGACCTTGCCTACATTCCCAGCCCGTCGACCGGCGTGATCCATCTCGGACCGCTCCCGCTGCGCGGCTATGCCTTCTGCATCATCATCGGTGTCTTCGTCGCCGTCTGGTACGGCAACAAGCGCTGGATCGCCCGGGGCGGCAAAGCCGGCACCGTGGCCGACATCGCCGTCTGGGCGGTGCCCTTCGGCCTGATCGGTGGCCGGCTCTACCACGTCATCACCGACTACCAGCTGTACTTCAGCGAGGGTGAGGACTGGGTCGACGCCTTCAAGATCTGGGAGGGCGGCCTCGGTATCTGGGGCGCCATCGCGCTCGGCGCGGTGGGCGCCTGGATCGGCTGCCGGCGCCGCGGCATCCCGCTCCCGGCGTACGCGGACGCCATCGCGCCCGGTATCGCCTTCGCCCAGGCGATCGGGCGCTGGGGCAACTGGTTCAACCAGGAGCTGTACGGCAGGCCGACCGATCTGCCCTGGGCGCTGAGGATCAGCGAAGGCGCGAACCGCGAGGCCGGGCTGTACCACCCGACCTTCCTGTACGAGTCGCTGTGGTGCGTGGGCGTCGCCTTCCTGGTGATCTGGGCGGACCGCCGATTCACGCTGGGTCACGGCCGGGCGTTCGCGCTGTACGTCGCGGCGTACTGCGCGGGACGCGGCTGGATCGAGTACATGCGGGTCGACGAGGCCCACCACGTGCTGGGCCTGCGGCTCAATGTGTGGACGGCGATCGTGGTCTTCCTGCTGGCGGTCGCGTACATCGTGATCTCGTCGCGGATGCGGCCCGGACGCGAGGAGGTCGTGGAGCCCGAGGCGGCCGACGCGTCGGCGGACACGGCCGCCGCGGGCGACGGAGGGAACACGGAGGCGGACGCGGTGCCCGGCACCGCCGCCTCCGGGGGCGGGGCCGACAAGGTCAAGTCCGCCAAGGCGGTCAGGTCCCCCAAGGCGGTCAAGCCCGTCAAGTCGGCGGAGACGGCGGAGTCGGCCGAGAAGCGCTGACCCGGGAGTGGTGCGCGGCGGCCGCCGGAACCTCATGGTTCCGGCGGCCGCTTCGTGCGTGGCGGGCCGTGTACGGCCGGGCGGGGCGGTTCGCGTGCGGGGCCGTGCGTGCGGGCCGGGGGTGCCGGTTCCGGGGCGCTGGTTGCGCGGTCGGGGCCGGCGGGCGCCTGGTGGGCGGCGGGCCGGGGGTGTGACGGGCCGGGGGTGTGACGGGCCGTGTACGGCGGGGCGGGGGCAGGTGTGGGCAGGGTCAGCCGCGACGGGTGAGGGACAGGGTGCGGCGGGCGGCCGCCACGACCGCGGCGTCGACGAAGCGCCCGTCCGGCAGGGCCAGTGCGCCCGGATCGACGGCCGCCGCCTCGACGATCTCCTCGGCCGCCGCGATCTCCGCGGGCGTGGGCAGATAGGCCCGCTCGATCACCGGCAGCTGGCGGGGGTGGATGGCCGCCCGGCCGAGGAAGCCGAGGGCGCGGCCGTGCGCGCAGGACGCGGCCAGTCCCTCCAGGTCCCGGATGTCGGGGTGGACCGACTGGGCCGGCGGGGGCAGGCCCGCCGCGCGGGCGGCCACCACGACGCGGCCGCGGGACCAGTCGAGACCCCGGTCGTCCGGCAGCCCCAGGTCGGCGCGGAGGTCGGCCTCGCCGATGGAGATGCCGCGGACCGCCGGATGGGCGGTGGCGATGGCGTGGGCGTGCTCGATGGCGAGCGCGGATTCCAGCAGCGGGTGGAGCGGGACGCCGGCCGCGAGCGCCGCGATCCGGTGGATGTCAGTGCTGTGTGTCACCTTGGGGACACGGAGTGCGCAGAGGCCGGGGAGGGAGGCCAATGACGCGATCACGGCGGTGCCGCGCGGGCTGCGGTGCGTGGTGGGGAGCCGGACGTGGACCGGGACGGGATGGGGCGAGGAGAGGAGCTCGGTGGTGGCGGCCAGGGCGTATGCCGTGCGGTCCGGAGCCACCGCGTCCTCCAGATCGACGACTACCACGTCGGCTCCGGACCGCATGGCCTTCGCCACGACCTCGGGGCGGTCTCCAGGGGCGTACAGCCAGGTCAGGGGCGTGGATGTCATACGGCACCCTCGGTGCGCAGTGTGTCGATCTCCCGGGCCGACAGGCCCAGTTCGGTGAGGACGGCCTCCGTGTCCGCCCCGTGCGGGCGGCCGGACCAGCGGATGGCGCCGGGGGTCTCGGAGAGGCGGAAGAGGATGTTCTGCATGCGGAGGGGGCCGAGCTCCGGATCGAGGACCTCGGTGACGCTGTCCAGCGCGCGGTACTGGGGGTCGCTCATCACGTCACGGATGTCGTGGATCGGGGCGATCGCCGCCTCGGCCTTCTCGAAGGCGGCCATGGCCTCGTCGCGGGTGTGCCGGGCGATCCAGGAGCCGACCGCCTCGTCCAGCACGTCGGAGTGGTCGGCCCGGGAGGTGCCCTCGGCGAACCAGGGCTCGTCGATCAGGTCCGGGCGGCCGACCAGCACCATGACGCGTTCGGCGATCGACTGGGCGGATGTGGAGACGGCCAGCCAGCTGCCGTCGGAGGTGCGGTAGGTGTTGCGGGGGGCGTTGTTGCGGGAGCGGTTGCCGGTGCGGGGCTGTACGTAGCCGAGCTGGTCGTACCAGAGCGGCTGGGGGCCCAGCACGGTGAGGATCGGTTCGATGATGGCCATGTCGACGACCTGGCCGCGGCCGGTGGCCGTGCGGGAGGCGAGGGCCGTCATCACCGCGTAGGCCGTGGCCAGGGCGGCGATGGAGTCGGCGAGACCGAAGGGCGGGAGGGTGGGCGGGCCGTCCGGTTCGCCGGTGATCGCCGCGAAACCGCTCATCGCCTCCGCGAGCGTGCCGAAGCCGGGCCGACGGGAGTAGGGGCCGAACTGGCCGAAGGCCGTGACCCGGGTGAGGACCAGTGCCTCGTTGACGGTGGACAGTTCGGGCCAGCCGAGGCCCCATCTCTCCAGGGTGCCGGGCCGGAAGTTCTCGATGACGACATCGGCGGTGGCGGCCAGTCGCAGCAGCGCGTCACGGCCGCCCGGCGTCGACAGGTCGAGGGTGACGGTGCGCTTGTTGCGGCCGAGCAGTTTCCACCAGAGGCCGATGCCGTCCTTGGAGGGGCCGTGGCCGCGGGAGGGGTCCGGCTTGCGCGGATGCTCGATCTTGATGACGTCCGCGCCGAAGTCGCCGAGCATGGTGGCCGCGAGGGGGCCGGCGAAGAGGGTCGCGAGGTCGAGGACGCGCAGTCCGTGGAGAGGGGGGAGGGGAGCGGCGGCAGGAGTCATCACGCGTCGATCTCCGTGCGGTACGGCATGGACGACGAGGCCCCGGGGCGCTGTACCGAGAGCGCCGCGGCCGCCGACGCCCACGCCAGCGCGTCCGGTACGGGCCTGCCCTCGCCGAGCGCGACCGCCAGGGCACCGACGAAGGTGTCACCCGCCGCTGTGGTGTCGACCGCCCGGACCCGCGGGGCGGGGACCGTGAGCGGGCGGGTGCCCCGGGCCGCGTGGAGGCTGCCGGAGGAGCCGAGGGTGATGACGACCTCGGGGACGTCACGCAGCAGCGCCTCGGCCGCCGACAGCGGGTCGGCGAGACCGGTGAGGACGGCGGCCTCGTGCTCGTTGGGCACCAGCAGATCCGTCGCGGCGAGGAGCTCGCGGGGCAGGGGCCGCGCGGGCGCGGGGGTCAGGATCGTACGGACGCCGTGGCGGCGGGCGGCTTCCGCACCCGCCGTGACGGCCGAGAGGGGGAGTTCGAGCTGGAGCAGCAGGGCGTCGGCGGTGGCGATGAGGGCTTCGTCGCCGGGGGAGAGGGAGGTGACGGTGCCGTTCGCTCCGGGGATGACGACGATCGCGTTGCCGCCCTCGTCGTCGACCACGATGTGGGCCGTACCGGACGGCCCTTCGGTGGTGCGCAGGAAGTCGGTGTCCACGCCGGCGCTGTCGAGACCGGCGCGCAGCCGCGAGCCGAACTCGTCGGAGCCGACGGCGCCGATCATCGTGACGTCGGCGCCGGCGCGTGCGGCCGCGACGGCCTGGTTGGCCCCCTTGCCGCCGGGCACGGTCCGGAACTTGCGTCCGGTGACGGTCTCGCCGAGCTTGGGAGCCCGGCTCACATAGGCGACGAGATCCATGTTGGTGCTGCCGAGCACCGCGATATGGGTCATGAGCGGAGTGCCTCCTGAAGGGTGAGCGCGGCGAGGGTGTCGAAGCCGATGCCGTCGAAGGTGTGGACGGAGGTGGTGAGCCGGTTCTTGAGGGGTGAGGTCCAGCGCTCGGGCATCGCTTCGGGGTGGCCGGCCAGCAGGCCGGCCACGGAACCGGCGGTGGCGCCGTTGGAGTCGGTGTCCCAGCCTCCCGACACGGCGCGGCAGATGGAGTGGGTGAAGTCGCCGTCGGCGTGGGTGAGCGCGGCGGAGAGGAGGGCGGTGTTCGGGACGGCGTGCACCCAGTGGTAGGCGCGGTAGGCGGCATGGAGACGGTCGGCCACGGCGTCGAAGTCGGCGTGGGCGCGGGCCGTGGCGATGCCGAAGCGGACGGCCCGGGCGAGCCTGGAATCCGGGGGGACGACCGTGAGGCCGGCCGCGAGCGACTCGTGCACATCGGCGGTGCCGGAGCTCGCGGTGGCGATGACGGCCGCGGTGAACATCGCCCCGTAGACGCCGTTCGCCGTGTGGGTGAGGGCCGCGTCGCGGTACGCCTGTTCCGCGGCGGCGGCCGGGTCGCCCGGGTGGGTCCAGCCGTGGACGTCGGCGCGGATCCGGGCCCCGATCCACTCACGGAAGGGGTTGCGGCGGGTGGCGGTCAGTGGTGGTTCGAGGCCGGAGAGGAGGTTGCGGTAGGCGATCCGCTCGGCGGTGAAGGTACGGCCGGCGGGGAGCTCGTCCAGCCATAGGCGGGCGACGTCGTCGGTGCCGAACCCCGGGCCGTAGCGCTGGAGGAGCAGCAGATTGAGAAGGGGGTAGTTGAGGTCGTCGTCCTCGGGCATGCCGTCGATGTTCTCGGCGAGCGAGGTGGCGGCGGACCGGCGGTTCCAGGGATGCGCCGCGGCGAGCGCGGGCGGTACGCCCCTGGCGGTGAACCAGTCGTTCAGGGGCCAGTTCCCGGTGGCCCGGGCGAGGGCGCGGATGGCGGGGAGGGGGAGTTTTTCGACGGGTTTGCCGAGGAGGCACCCGGCGGCGCGGCCGAGCCAGGAGGCGTGCAGGCGCTCGGCGAGTCCGGGCGCGGACACCGTGCCCGATGGCGTGGAAGAGCAGGGGAGTGCCGGGGCGGGCGGGAGGGCGGGGCCGGCCCGGAAGGCCGGGGTCTCCTCGGCTTCCGCGGTCCGCCCGCTCCGTCGGGTCCGTCGGGTGGGGCCGGGGGGATGCGTGTGTCCCTGTGGGCCGGGGGGACCGGTCCGCGTGGACGGTCCCGCCGAGGCGGAGCCGGGATCCGGTCCGGGGCTGCGGGGCGGCTGCCCGGTGTCCTCGGACTGCCCGCCGTACGAGGTGGAGCGCCCTGCGGGGGAGGAGCCCGGCCAGTGGGGGCAGGCGCGCTTGATCTGCGCCAGGAGGGTGGGCTCGGCCGGGGCCAACGGGCTGGGTAGAGCGGCCAGTTCGTCCAGCAGGCGCTCGGCGAGGCCGCGCAGGTGCGGGGGCGCGGGGGTGGCCGACGCCCCGGTCGAGACGGGGGCCGGGGCGCCGCCGGCGGCGAGCCAGCGCGCCTCGACGGCGGCGGCGTTGCGGCCGTCCTCGGCGGCCTGGCGCAGTTCGTGCCCGATCAGGTCCTCCGGCTGGACCCAGGTGAGGCGCACGTTCACCGTGTCCCCCCGGCCCGCGGCGCCAGGGTGGCGAACGCCGCCTCATGGGCGCGGCGGCGGGTGGCGTCCCGGGTGAAGACCTCACGCGTCACCCCGGCCAGTACGGCCGCGGGGCCGTGCAGATCGAGGCGGCTCGCCTCGGCGACCCGCTTGGGCCAGTCGGCGGGGATCGGGCCCTCGCCGTGCAGCGCGCCCGCCATGGCACCGGCCATCGTGGCGATCGAGTCGCAGTCCCGTCCGTAGTTGACGGCGGTCAGCACGGTACGGCGGTAGTCGCCCCGGCCGACGAGCAGGGCGCCGAGGGCGATGGGGAGTTCCTCGATGGAGTGCAGCCGGGAGGGACGGCGGGCGGCGAGGGACGGCGCGCGGTAGTCGGGTCCCACCGTGTCGAAGGGGGCCACCGCGTCCCGCAGCGGTCCGAGGGCCGACTCGAAGTCGGTGTGCCGGGAGGCGACTTCGCAGACCGCCTCGATCGCGGCGCGCGTGCCGTCCTTGGCGAGCGCGAGGGCCGCGTCGACGACGGTGTCCGGGGTGGCGCCCGGCAGGCAGGCGGCGGCGACCGCCGCCGCGAACACCCCCGCGGCCTCGCGGCCGTACGAGGACTGGTGGGCGCCGGCGATGTCGAGGGCCTCGGCGTACGCGGCGGGCGGGTTGGCCGCGTTGACCAGTCCGACCGGTGCCATGTACATCGCGGCGCCGCAGTTGACGATGTTCCCGCAGCCCGCCTCGCGGGGGTCCACATGGCCGTAGTGGAGGCGGGCGACCAGCCACTTCTCGGCGAGGAAGACGCGCTGGAGGGGGAGGGCCTCGGCTTCGAGTTCCGGGATCCAGCGAGGGGTGGAGATCAGGTCCGGGACGAGGTGGTCGGCGACGGCGTAGGCGTCGAGGTGATCACGGACCCGGTCGTAGACCCGGATCAGCGCATGGGTCATCAGGGTGTCGTCGGTGACGTGCCCGTCGCCCTTGTGGTAGGGGGCGATGGGGCGGGCGGTGCGCCAGGCGTCACCGTTCCAGGGTCCGACGATGCCGGTGACGCGGCCGCCGTGGCGTTCCGTGATCTGTTCCGGCGTGTAGCCCTCGACCGGACCGCCGAGGGCGTCACCGACGGCGGCTCCGATGAGGCTGCCGGTGATCCGGTCCTCGAGTGTGAGGGTGGTAGGGGTGGTCATGTCGGAATTGTCCACCCGGGGTGGCGAGTTCCGTGTGTGCCAGCCGCTCGGCGAGTTCCACCAGATCGGTGCCCGCGAGGCGGGGGAGCGCACAGCCGGCGAGGGTCCGGCAGGCGTCGCGCCAGGTGGCGGGCACTCCGCCGCCACCGCTCAGCGCACCGGTCAGCGCGCCGGCCAGCGCGGGCGCGGAGTCCGCGACCCGGGAGAGACAGGCGGCGGCGGGCACCGCGTCACCCACCTTGCCGCGGGCGGCGGTGGCGAGCGCGAGGGCGACCGGGACGGTCTCGGCCGCGGCGATGCCGTAGCTGTAGACGTGGTCGACGATCTGGTGTTCCAGCAGCGGGACGATCTCGAAGGCGCTGGAGGTCCCGGCGCCGAAACTGCGGGCGAGCCTGACGGCGTGCTGGGCGTTGCGGCCGATCTCGGTGGCGGGCGGGAGCTGGTCGAGCGCGGCGTCCACGGCGTCGTCGACCGGTGCGCCGCCGAGGGCCGCGGCGACGGCGGAGGCCATGGCGCGGGCGCCGTGGACGCCGTCACCGTCCTGGGTGTAGCGGGCGTCGAACTCGGCGAGTTCCGCGGCGGCACGGGGATCGCCGGAGTGGGCGACCGCGAGAACCGCCGCTCTGACGCAGGCGGCGTCGTCGAAGTAGTGCGGGTTGTCGTGGCCGGTGGCGGGCGGGCGCAGTCCGGTGGCGAGGTTGCCGAGGCCGGCGCGTACGGAGATGCGGGCGCGCAGCGGCAGGACGGCCGACTCGACCTCGGGGGCGCGCTCGGCGGCAGCGGCGATCCCGGCCGCGAGGGAGTTCCAGGCGAGGTCGACGGCGGCGCACATGCGGCGCCCGGCGGGGAGCCCCCGGAACAGGCCGCCCGCCGCGCGGAGCACCGTCTCCGCGGTGAAGGCGGCCCATTCGGCGTCGTCCGACGGGCCCAGGCGCAGGGGCTCGGGCGGCTGGTTGAGAGCGATGGGGACGGGGAGGGTGGTCGTGGCGTTCTGCTCGGCGAACGTGTCGAGCTCGCGGGTGAGCCGCCGGGTCCACTCGGGCATCCGCGCGGCGCGGTGGCGGGCGGCGGGCCAGCCGGAGGCGTCGCCCGCGGCGAGTCCGAGCAGCAGTCCCTCGATCCGGTCGGCGTCCCGCCGGCGCGCGGCCGGCGGGGGCCCTCCGAGGGGGCCGCCCCCCTGCGGGGTGCTGCTGGTGGGGGAGGTGGGGCCGTAGGTCCGTACGGTGGTTCTCTCGCCGGGCGGGTCCGCTTGCGGCGGTGGTGGCACGGCTTGCGCCGTACTCCCCGGACCACGCGCCTCGCCGCCGGGGCGCGTGGTCCGGGCGCCACCGGAGCCCCGCTCGGGCGGCGCTCCCGTGGTGCCCGGGCGGGGGTCGGTCCCTGCGGGCCCGGACAGGGGCCCGGGAGCGGGTCCGGGTGCGGTGGTGCCGGACGGCGATGCGGGCCCCGGGCGTCCCGGTTCCGGGTCCCCGGGCCGCGGGCGGCATGCCGAGTGAGGGGGCCGAGCTGGCTGGAAGGCGTGGGGCTCCGGGCCGGATGCGCGAGGGGGTGACGGCGAGGCGGGGTGCTCTGGTACGGGGTCGGGCGCTCCGGGCTCCGCGGTGCCGGGCCCGCGGGGGCGGCCCGGCGTGGGCGGGGGAGGGCCGGTGGTACGGCGCGCGGGGGGCGTGTCGTGGCTCATGAGGTACCCCTTTTATCGCCTGTGCCGCCTGTGCCGCCCGTGCCACCGGGGTCGTCCGTCCCGCCCGTGCCGCCGGGGCCGTCCGCGTCCTCGTCGTACGGGGTGAGCAGGTCGGCGATGTCCAGTACGTGATAGCCGCGCATCGAGGGCAGGCAGCTGCCGCGCACCGGCCCGATGGAGGCGGCCCACTCCGGGGGGATCGCCGCCGCGCCCGACATCGCACCGGCCAGGGCGCCGGCCACCGCGGCCGTCGTGTCGGCGTCGCGTCCCATGTTGACGGCGGTCAGTACCGAGGTGCGGAAATCGCCGCGTGCCGCCGCGAACGCGCCGAAGGCGAGCCCGACCGCCTCGGGGGCCAGGTCGGTCCACGGGTAGCCGCCGATGACCACCGCCGAGCGGACGGTGCGTTCCCGGGTGAGCGGATCGGGCTGGATCCGCTGGGCCGCGACGACCGCGCGCCGCATCGAGCGGGCCGTCCAGGAGTCCATGGGGACGACCGACAGGGCGGCGCCGATGATCGAGGCCGGTCCCGCGCCGGACATGGCCGCCGCCACGCCCGCCGCGACGGCCTGACCGCCGTAGATGCCCTCGCCGTCGTGGCTCACCGTGCCGTCGATGGCGACCAGCCGCGCCGCCTCGGCGGGACGGCCCGCGGCGAAGACGCCGAAGGGGGCCGCGCGCATGGCCAGGCCGTCGCTCCAGGCGTGCCGGTGCTGCGCCGAGATGGGAGCCGCGAGGCCCCGCCGCAGATTCTCCAAGGTGCCGCGTTCGCTGAAGCCGGCCCCCCGGAACGGCCCCTCGTCGAGATCGGCGATCCAGTGGTGCCACGCCTTCTCGACATGGGGGACGGTCAGGGCCGAGCCGTGCCGGGCGAGCAGCAGTCCGGAGAAGATCGCGTACTCGGTGTCGTCCGTGCCCGCCGGGCTGTCCGTGACGAACCCTTCGATCCGGCCCCATCTCCGGCGGATCTCCGAGGGGCGCATGTTCTCGGCCGGCGCGCCGAGGGCGTCCCCGACCGCCAGGCCGAGCAGCGCGCCCCGCGCACGGTCGCGCAGGACCGCCGTGTCACCAGGGGCGGGACCGCATGCGGTCGACTCCATCGTGTCGCCCTTCCTGAGCACCGGTCCGGTTCCTGCTTCCTGAGCACCGGTCCGGTTCCTGGATCTGTGCCACGCGGGGCGCGGGGGATGTCCCGATCGGCGCGCCTGTCACCCGGCTGACACCAGGTAAGTAAAGCCTGCCTTGCTGGCGAGACCCTTACATCGAGCGTATTTTCGAGGGTGTTGAAGGGGGCGGCTCCCCTCGGGGCCGCCGCCGAGGAGCAAGGGGAGAGCCGTGTCCATCATCGAGACCGAAGCCGCGCTTCACGAGGCGCACCGCGACAACCACACCCACCGTGACGTGAACGGCGGCTGGCTGCGCCCGGCGGTGTTCGGTGCGATGGACGGGCTCGTGTCCAACCTGGCCCTGATGACGGGTGTGGCGGGCGGGGCCGTCTCGCAGCAGACCATCGTCATCACGGGCCTCGCCGGCCTGGCGGCCGGTGCCTTCTCCATGGCGGCGGGCGAGTACACCTCGGTCGCCTCGCAGCGGGAGCTCGTCCAGGCGGAACTGGACGTCGAACGGCGTGAGTTGCGCAAGCACCCCGTCGACGAGATGGAGGAGCTGGCCGCGCTGTACGTGGCGCGTGGAGTGGAGCCCGCGCTCGCCCGCGAGGTGGCCATGCAGCTGTCCAGGGACCCGGAGCGGGCGCTGGAGATCCACGCCCGCGAGGAGCTCGGCATCGACCCCGACGACCTGCCCTCCCCGACGGTCGCCGCCGTCTCGTCCTTCGGATCGTTCGCGCTCGGCGCGCTCCTGCCCGTACTGCCGTATCTGCTCGGCGCGACCGCGCTGTGGCCGGCGGTGCTGCTGGCCCTGGTGGGGCTGTTCGCATGCGGTGCGCTCGTGGCCCGCGTGACCGCGCGCAGCTGGTGGTACAGCGGTCTGCGGCAGCTGGCCCTGGGCGGCGCGGCGGCCGCCGTCACCTACGCCCTGGGCGTGCTGTTCGGCGCCGCGCTCTGATGGTGCGGTGACCCCGCCCGTACGGGCTCCGGTCGCCCGGTCCCGCGCTCCTCGGCCCCCTCGGCCCTTCGCCGCAGGGGGCTTCGGCGCGGGAGGGAACGGCCCGGGGGAGCCGGGGTGCCCGCGCCGGGAGGCCGCGGACCGGGGAGCCGGGCCCGTGCGGGCCGGGCCCCTGCACGCCCGGGCCCCTGCACGCCTGGGCCCCTGTACGCCCGGAAGCCTGCCCGGGTGCGTAGTCCGGCGGCCCGGCGCGTCCACGCCCCGACGGGCTCCGGGAGCCCCCTGCCCGGGGAGCCCGGGTCGTGAAGGCTCCGCGCCTTCGGTCGCCTGCACCCCAGGAGTCCCGGCCTCCCCGGCTTCCCCAGGCGCCCCGGGCCGGCCGGGGAAGCCGGAGGGCAGGGGATGCCGGGACGGCCGGGGATGCCGGGGAAGCCCGGAAGGCGCATCGTTGTTGTGCGCGGTGTTGTGACGAACGTCCAATGGCACGATCCCGCTGCCGGTGAGACACTATGCAACGCGGCACATATATAGCCGTTACTCGGCGGTTTCAATTCCCTGACCACAGGGCATGAGCCGTTAACGCTGTGGGCAACGAAGCCCGCTTCCCATGAGCCGTCGGACGCCGATCCGTCCGCTTGTGACCACACTCCACCGCTACGAGCGGTGTCCGCATGCTGGAATGTGCTATCCGCTTTTCGAGAAGCACCCCATCATGTAACCTGCACGAAATTTCGCGGAGGGCCAACGTCGTCCCTTCGGCAGTGCTCCCCCGGACTCCGTCTGGGAGGTGCCCCCAGCCACGACGACGACGGGAGAGCCGATGCGTTCCGACGCCTGGTCGCCCATGGACGGTCGCCCCGCCCCGCAGGGTATGTACGACCCCCGCAACGAGCACGACGCCTGTGGTGTCGGGTTCGTGGCCACCCTTACCGGTGTAGCCAGCCACGCGCTGGTCGAGCAGGCGCTGACCGTTCTGCGCAACCTTGAGCACCGCGGCGCCACCGGCTCCGAGCCCGACTCCGGCGACGGCGCGGGCATCCTGCTCCAGGTGCCGGACGCCTTCCTGCGCGAGGTCACCGACTTCGAGCTGCCCGAGGCCGGCGCGTACGCCGTCGGCACCGGCTTCCTGCCGACCGGCGACAGCGGGGAGATCGTCTCGCGCATCGAGACGATCGCGTCCGAGGAGGGCCTGAACGTCCTCGGCTGGCGCGAGGTCCCCGTCGCCCCCGAGCTGCTCGGCGCCACCGCCCGCGCCACCATGCCGGCGTTCCACCAGCTCTTCGTCGCCGACGGCGAGAGCACGGGCATCGCCCTGGACCGCAAGGCGTTCCTGCTGCGCAAGCGTGCCGAGCGCGAGGCCGGCGTGTACTTCCCGTCGCTCTCCGCCCGCACCATCGTCTACAAGGGCATGCTCACCACCGGGCAGCTGGAGCCCTTCTTCCCGGACCTGTCGGACCGCCGCTTCGCCACCGCCGTCGCGCTCGTCCACTCCCGGTTCTCCACCAACACCTTCCCGAGCTGGCCGCTCGCCCACCCGTACCGCTTCGTCGCGCACAACGGCGAGATCAACACGGTCAAGGGCAACCGCAACTGGATGCGCGCCCGGGAGTCGCAGCTCGCCAGCGACCTCTTCGGCGGCGACAGGCTGGAGCGGATCTTCCCGGTCTGCACCCCGGACGCCTCCGACTCGGCCTCCTTCGACGAGGTCCTGGAGCTCCTCCACCTCGGCGGTCGTTCGCTGCCGCACAGCGTCCTGATGATGGTCCCCGAGGCGTGGGAGAACCACGACTCCATGGACCCGGCCCGGCGCGCCTTCTACCAGTACCACTCCACGATGATGGAGCCCTGGGACGGCCCGGCCTGTGTCACCTTCACCGACGGCGTCCAGGTCGGAGCGGTTCTCGACCGCAACGGTCTGCGTCCCGGCCGCTACTGGGTCACCGACGAGGGCCTCGTCGTCCTCTCCTCCGAGGTCGGCGTCCTCGACATCGACCCCGCCAAGGTCGTCCGCAAGGGCCGCCTGCAGCCGGGCCGGATGTTCCTCGTCGACACCGCCGAGCACCGGATCATCGAGGACGACGAGATCAAGGCCGGTCTCGCCGCCGAGAAGCCGTACGCCGAGTGGCTGGAGGCCGGTGAGATCGAGCTGGAGGACCTTCCCGAGCGCGAGCACATCGTCCACACCCACGCCTCGGTCACCCGCCGCCAGCAGACCTTCGGCTACACCGAGGAGGAGCTGCGCGTCATCCTGGCGCCGATGGCCCGCACCGGCGGCGAGCCGCTGGGCTCCATGGGCACGGACTCCCCGATCGCGGCCCTCTCCGAGCGCCCCCGGCTACTCTTCGACTACTTCACCCAGCTCTTCGCGCAGGTCACCAACCCGCCGCTGGACGCCATCCGCGAGGAGCTCGTCACCTCGCTGTACTCCTCGCTCGGCCCCCAGGGCAACCTCCTGGACCCGACCGCCGCGTCCTGTCGCAGCGTCACGCTGCCGTTCCCGGTGATCGACAACGACGAGCTGGCCAAGCTCATCCACATCAACGCCGACGGCGACATGCCCGGCATGACGGCCGCCACGCTCTCCGGGCTCTACCGGGTCTCCGGCGGCGGCGACGCGCTGGCCGCCCGGATCGAGGAGATCTGCGCCGAGGCCGACGCCGCCATCGAGGGCGGCGCCCGCCTGATCGTGCTCTCCGACCGGCACTCCGACGCCGAGCACGCGCCGATTCCGTCGCTGCTGCTCACCGCCGCCGTGCACCACCACCTCATCCGCACCAAGCAGCGCACCCAGGTCGGCCTGCTGGTCGAGGCCGGCGACGTGCGCGAGGTGCACCACGTCGCGCTCCTCATCGGCTACGGGGCGGCCGCCGTCAACCCGTACCTGGCCATGGAGTCCGTCGAGGACCTGGTCCGCGCCGGCACCTTCATCGAGGGCCTGGAGCCCGAGCAGGCCATCCGCAACCTGATCCACGCCCTCGGCAAGGGCGTCCTGAAGGTCATGTCCAAGATGGGCATCTCGACCGTCGCGTCCTACCGGGGCGCCCAGGTCTTCGAGGCCGTCGGCCTCGACGAGGCCTTCGTCGAGAAGTACTTCAACGGCACCGCCACCAAGATCGGCGGCGCCGGCCTGGACGTCGTCGCCACGGAGGTCGCCGCCCGCCACGCCAAGGCGTACCCCGCCTCCGGCGTCCCCTCCGCGCACCGCGCGCTGGAGATCGGCGGCGAGTACCAGTGGCGCCGCGAGGGCGAGCCGCACCTGTTCGACCCGGAGACGGTCTTCCGCCTCCAGCACGCCACGCGCTCGGGCCGCTACGACATCTTCAAGAAGTACACGGACCGGGTGAACGAGCAGTCCGAGCGCCTGATGACGCTCCGCGGCCTGTTCGGCTTCACGTCCGACCGCCCCTCGATCCCCATCGACGAGGTCGAGCCGGCGTCCGAGATCGTCAAGCGCTTCTCCACCGGCGCCATGTCGTACGGCTCCATCTCCCAGGAGGCGCACGAGACCCTCGCCATCGCCATGAACCAGCTGGGCGGCAAGTCCAACACCGGTGAGGGCGGCGAGGACCCGGACCGCCTGTACGACCCGGCCCGCCGTTCCTCCATCAAGCAGGTCGCCTCCGGCCGCTTCGGTGTGACGAGCGAGTACCTGGTCAACGCCGACGACATCCAGATCAAGATGGCCCAGGGCGCCAAGCCCGGCGAGGGCGGCCAGCTGCCCGGCCACAAGGTCTACCCGTGGGTCGCCAGGACCCGGCACTCCACCCCGGGTGTCGGCCTGATCTCCCCGCCGCCGCACCACGACATCTACTCCATCGAGGACCTGGCTCAGCTGATCCACGACCTCAAGAACGCCAACCCGGCGGCCCGCATCCACGTGAAGCTGGTCTCCGAGGTCGGCGTCGGCACGGTCGCCGCGGGTGTCTCCAAGGCCCACGCGGACGTCGTCCTCATCTCCGGCCACGACGGCGGCACCGGCGCCTCGCCGCTCACCTCGCTCAAGCACGCGGGCGGCCCCTGGGAGCTCGGCCTCGCCGAGACGCAGCAGACCCTGCTGCTCAACGGCCTGCGCGACCGCATCGTCGTGCAGACCGACGGCCAGCTGAAGACCGGCCGTGACGTCGTCATCGCCGCGCTGCTCGGCGCCGAGGAGTTCGGTTTCGCGACCGCGCCGCTCGTCGTCTCCGGCTGCGTCATGATGCGCGTCTGCCACCTGGACACCTGCCCGGTCGGTATCGCCACGCAGAACCCGGTCCTGCGCGACCGGTTCTCCGGCAAGGCCGAGTACATCGTCAACTTCTTCCGGTTCATCGCGGAGGAGGTGCGCGAACTGCTCGCCGAGCTCGGCTTCCGTACGCTGCAGGAGGCCGTCGGCCACGCCGAGCTGCTCGACACCACCCAGGCCGTCACCCACTGGAAGGCCCAGGGCCTCGACCTGGAGCCGCTGTTCCACGTGCCGGAGCTGCCCGAGGGCGCGGTCCGCCACCAGGTCGCCGAGCAGGACCACGGCCTGGAGAAGGCGCTGGACAAGCAGCTGATCCAGCTCGCGGCCGAGGCGCTCGGCGCCTCCACCGCGGAGGACGCCCAGCCGGTCCGCGGCCAGGTCGCGATCCGTAACATCAACCGGACCGTCGGCACCATGCTCGGTCACGAGGTGACGAAGAAGTTCGGTGGCGCGGGCCTGCCCGACGACACCATCGACATCACCTTCACCGGCTCGGCCGGCCAGTCCTTCGGCGCGTTCGTGCCGCGCGGTGTGACGCTGCGCCTGGAGGGCGACGCCAACGACTACGTCGGCAAGGGCCTGTCCGGCGGCCGCGTGATCGTCCGTCCCGACCGGGGCGCCGACCACCTGGCCGAGTACTCGACCATCGCGGGCAACACCATCGCGTACGGCGCGACCGGCGGCGAGCTGTTCCTGCGGGGCCGCACGGGCGAGCGGTTCTGCGTCCGCAACTCCGGTGCGCTGGTGGTCTCCGAGGGCGTGGGCGACCACGGCTGCGAGTACATGACCGGTGGCCACGCGGTGGTGCTCGGCGAGACGGGCCGCAACTTCGCGGCCGGCATGTCGGGCGGTGTCGCGTACGTCGTCGACCTCGACCGGGACAACGTCAACTCCGGCAACCTGGGCGCCGTGGAGGCGCTGGACGAGAACGACAAGGTGTGGCTGCACGACGTCGTGCGCCGCCACCTGGAGGAGACGGGCTCGACCGTCGCGGAGAAGCTCCTGGCCGACTGGGCCGGATCGGTGGACCGTTTCAGCAAGATCATCCCGACCACGTACAAGGCAGTGCTCGCCGCCAAGGACGCCGCTGAGCTCGCCGGTCTCTCCGAGCAGGAGACCACCGAGAAGATGATGGAGGCGGCGACCAATGGCTGACCCCAAGGGCTTTCTCACCACCGGCCGCGAGGTCGCCAGGACCCGTCCGGTGGGCGAGCGGCTGAAGGACTGGAACGAGGTCTACGTTCCCGGCTCCCTGCTGCCGATCATCAGCAAGCAGGCCGGGCGCTGCATGGACTGCGGCATCCCCTTCTGCCACAACGGCTGTCCGCTGGGAAACCTCATCCCCGAGTGGAACGACTACGCCTACCGCGAGGACTGGCAGGCCGCCTCCGAGCGGCTGCACGCCACCAACAACTTCCCGGAGTTCACCGGCCGTCTGTGCCCGGCTCCTTGCGAGTCGGCGTGCGTCCTCGGCATCAACCAGCCGGCCGTCACCATCAAGAACGTCGAAGTCTCCATCATCGACAAGGCGTGGGACTCCGGTGACGTCACCCCGCAGCCGCCCGAGCGGCTGTCCGGCAAGACCGTCGCCGTCATCGGCTCGGGCCCGGCCGGACTCGCCGCCGCCCAGCAGCTGACCCGGGCCGGTCACACGGTCGCCGTGTACGAGCGCGCCGACCGCATCGGCGGCCTGCTGCGCTACGGCATCCCCGAGTTCAAGATGGAGAAGGTGCACATCAACCGGCGCATCGAGCAGATGCGCGCGGAGGGCACCAAGTTCCGCACCGAGGTCGAGATCGGCCGTGACATCGACGCCGCCAAGCTGCGCCGCCGCTACGACGCGGTGGTCGTCGCCGCCGGTGCGACCGTCTCGCGCGACCTTCCCGTCCCGGGCCGGGAGCTGAACGGCATCCACTTCGCGATGGAGTACCTGCCGCTCGCCAACAAGGTGCAGGAGGGCGACTTCGTGGCGCCCCCCATCACCGCCGAGGGCAAGCACGTCGTCGTGATCGGCGGCGGTGACACCGGCGCGGACTGCGTGGGCACCGCCCACCGCCAGGGCGCGGCCTCCGTCACCCAGCTGGAGATCATGCCCCGGCCGGGCGAGGAGCGGAACGCCAACCAGCCGTGGCCGACCTTCCCCATGCTCTACAAGGTCACCTCGGCCCACGAGGAGGGCGGCGAGCGGGTCTACTCCGTCTCCACCACCCACTTCGAAGGCGACGAGGACGGCAACGTCCAGTTCCTCCACCTCGTGGAAGTGGAGTTCAAGGACGGCAGGCTGGAGCAGAAGGCCGGCACCGAGCGGAAGATCCCCGCCCAGCTGGTCACCCTCGCCATGGGCTTCACCGGCACCGACCAGGCCAACGGTCTGGTCCAGCAGTTCGGCCTGGAGCTCGACGAGCGGGGTAATGTGGCCCGCGACGCGGACTTCGCGACCAATGTCGAGGGCGTCTTCGTCGCCGGTGACGCCGGCCGCGGCCAGTCGCTCATCGTCTGGGCGATCGCGGAGGGCCGCTCGGCCGCCCGCGGAGTGGACCGGTTCCTCACGGGCGCCAGCGAGCTCCCCGCGCCGATCCGCCCGACGGACCGCGCCCTGACGGTCTGACCCAGCGGCCCCCGGGGCCCCCATACGTCCCGTACAACGGCGTGCGGAACACAGCAGCGCCTGCCAAGTCCCCGACCGGACCCATGGCAGGCGCTGCGCCCTTTCCCGGCGACCGTGCGCGTCCGTGCGCCCTGTCGGTACGGCTCCGCGTCTCCTACGATCGGTTGGCCGACCGGGAGGGGGTGCGCCCATGACAGCGGCGCGGGCGGGCCGGATCGAACGCGCTGTGGCCTTCGCGCTGCGCAACTTCGAAGTGGTCTTCGCGGCAGGCATCGGCCTGACCGTCGGTGTGCTGGACATCTTCGGCGACAGGCTCATCGAATCCGACTTCGCCTCCGGCGCCACCCTGGTGGTCCTCGGCGCGCTCGCCGTCGGCTCCCTGTCCGAACGCACCCGGCGCCCGCTCGCCATCCAGGAGGCCATGGCCGGCACCCGCCGGGCCATCGAGGACCTCACCATGGTCCGCTCGCTGTCCGGCAACGAGGTCCGCGACGCGCTGCGCGAGGCCCGGCAGGGCACCAACCTCTGGTACTTCAAGGGCGGCACGGGCACCTATCTGCGCGCCGTCACCCTGCCCCAGTGCGTCCGCGCGGCCAAGGAGAACCGCTCCCAGCTCAATGTGAAGATCGAGATCCTCAACCCGGCCGACGAGCGCGCCTGCAACGCCTACGCCCAGTTCCGCCAGATGTTCTCCGGCTCGCGTCCGCCCGGCACGGCGGCCTGGACCGCCGGGCGTGCCCGCAAGGAGTCGTACGCGACCGTCCTCGCGGCCTGCTGGTACCGCATGCAGCTGAGCACCCTGGACATCGGCGTCCATCTGTCGTCGATCGTGCCCACCCTGCGCTTCGATCTCTCCGACTCCAGCCTGATCATCACCCAGGACGACCCCGCGCGGGTCAACCTCCAGGTCAGGCGCGGGCAGCCGCTCTACGACTACTACCTGACCGAGCTGCACCAGAGCCGGGAGCAGGCCACCACGCTCGATCTGCGCAACGCCACCCTGCTCAGTCTCTCCCCCACCGTCGACGAGACGCGCACGCTCTTCGACGCGCTGGGGCTGCCGCTGCCCCGCACCTTCACCGAGGGAGACGTGGGCGAGATCATCGAGAAGGCCCTGCACGCCGAGGATCCCTACGGGAGGTGAGTCGTCCGCCATGGACCCGTCCGTCCCCGACCCGTTCTTCACCGACCCGTCAGCCGCCGACCTGTCCGTCCCCGACCCGCTCTTCGCCGACCCGTCAGCCGCCGACCTGTCCGTCCCCGACCCGCTCTTCGCCGAGCCCTTCGGCGCCGGCCCGTCCACCGAGGTCCCCACGGACCGGCACAGCGCAGGACTCGCCCTGGCGGACATCGCCTCGGGGAAGCGGCGTCTTCCGGCCGTGCGCCACCCGCTCGGCTTCCTGTGCCTGCCGCTGGTCAGACGAGGTCCGCACGGCATCTGCGTCCACCTCTTCGGCGAGGACCCCGAGGGCCCGGAGGACCCCGAGGACCCCGGCGCCGACGAGCGGTCCGCGGTCCCGCCGTGGCACGCGCACAGCTGGGACCTGCACAGCACGGTCCTGTACGGCGAGGTGGGCAATGTGGGCGTGCGGGTGCTGGACGACCCCGTCGCCCCCACCCACCGCGTCTTCGCGGTGCACAGCGCCCCGGACGGCGTCGACGAGATACGGCCCACCGGACGGCTCGTGCGGGGCGAGCCGGGGCGCATGCGGGTGAGTCCCGCGGGCGAGACGTACACCTTGCGCGCGGGGGAGTTCCACACCACGGTGGTCCCGCCCGGGCGCGCGGCGGCCACCCTCGTACGGGGGCGCTCCCTGACCGGCGGCCGGGACCTGTCCCTGGGCCCGCTCGACGGGCCGCCGCGCCGCACGACCCGCCGCCTGTGCGGCACCGAGGAAACGATGCGGGCCGTGCGGACGGCCCTCGGGAGGATCCATGCCGAACGGTGTGCCTGACCGGGCCGGCCCGGCCGACACCACCCGCCCCGCCGTCGGCCGCGTCGACGGTCCCGCCCCGCCCCACCGATCCCCCTACACGGCCGAGCGGCGGGTCGCCGTCGCGGCCGCCGAAGCCACCGGACAGCTGCTGCGCGGCCACTTCACCGACGCCAGGGCCATCCGCACCAAGGGCGCGCACGGAGACGTCGTCACCGACCTCGACCTCGCCGCCGAGGAGCTCATCCTCGCCCGGCTGCGCCGCCACTTCCCGCAGGACCGGATCCTTTCCGAGGAGGCGGGACTCCTGGACACGGGCACCCGCCGCACCTGGCTCGTCGACCCGCTGGACGGCAGCAACAACGTGGCCATCGGGCTGCCCGCCTATGTCGTGGGCATCGGGCTGTGCGTCGGCGACACCCCGGTCCTCGGCGTCGTCCACGAACCCGTCACCGGCCGCACCTGGCACGCCGTCGCGGGGCAGGGCGCCCACGGGGACGACGGCGCCCGGCTGCCCGGGCCGCGCGGCGAACTGCCGCAGAGCGGACCGGTGCTGGCCTGGACGCAGGGGCACGCGGTGGACCGGGACGACGGCACGGCGGCGGCGCTGCGCGGCGCGCTGGAGCGCCGCTGCCGGCGCGTCCTGCAATTGTGGGCGCCGCTGCTCGGCTGGAGCCTGCTGGCCCGCGGGACCATCGACGGGTTCGTCGGCTACCGCGCCGAGGCCGTCGACCTGCCCGCCGGGGCGCTGCTGGCGGCCGAGGCCGGCGCGGAGCTGCGCACCCTGGACGGGGCCAGGTTCCGCCCGGGTTTCACGGGGCCGGACGCGGGGCGCAGTTATGTCGCCGCCCGCGCGGAGACCCTCACCTACGTACTGGAGGAGGTCGCCGCGGCCCTCGAACGCCGCTGAGCGGGCGCGGCAGGCAGGATCCGGCGGGACCGGAAGGAACCGGAAGGGCGCGCAGGACCGGAAGGGCCGTAACGGCAGGCGAGGGCCGGAAGGCAGGCAGGGTCCGGCAGGGCCGGAAGGGGAGGGGCTCTACGCGGTGGCCGCCAGGGCCACCGTCGCCGCCAGCGTGCCCGTCACGGCCAGCACCAGACTCGTCGTCATGAAACGGCCCAGCGCGATCCGCGTCCCGTGCCACCGGCAGCGCTCGAACCACAGCAGCGTCGCCAGCGAGGCCCAGGGGGTGACCAGCGGACCCACATTGACACCGATCAGCAGACCCAGCAGCTGATCGTGGTGGCCGGCGGGCACCACCGCCTCACCCGCCACGTACGCCGGCAGGTTGTTGAGGGCGTTGGAGAAACCCGCACCCACCGCCGCCGTACGCAGCACCCCCAGCGGGCCCTGGTCGGAGCCGATCGCCGAGGCGAGTATCCGGTCCATGCCGAGCGCGCTGACCGTCTCCACCACCAGGAACATCCCGGGCACCAGCACCAGCAGCCGCCACGGAACCAGCGACCACCGCAGTTCGTCCCGGCGGCGCACCGCGAACGCCACCACCACGACCAGCGCCGCCGTCGAGGACGCCGCCCACAGCGGCACCAGGTCGGCCAGCAGCGCCAGCAGGAACCCGGCACACGCCACCGCGCAGATCCGCAGCAGGACCGGATCCACGGGACGCGGCCGCCGCGGGGGCACATAACTCTCCGCACCACGCCGGCCACGCCGCCAGTAGAAGATCCACAGGCACGCCATCGTGGCGGCGATCGCCGCCAGCTGGGGTCCCCACATCACGGACGCCATCTGTGAGGGCGACAGCGCCACCCGCTCCGCCGCCAGCAGGTTGGTCAGGTTCGACACCGGCAGCAGCAGGCTCGCCGTGTTGGCCAGCCAGACCGTCGTCATCGCCAGCGGCACGGCCGCGATGCCCACCCGGGTGGCCAGCGCCAGCATCACCGGGGTCAGCAGCACGGCCGTCGTGTCCAGGTTGAGCGTGATGGTGGTGACCGAGGCGAACACCACGCACAGCCCGAACAGCAGCGCGTAGCTGCCCCGGCCCGCCCGCGCCACCCAGGTGGCCACCACGTCGAAGACCTCGGCCTTCCCGGTCAGTTCGGCCAGCACGATCACCGTGGCGAGGAAGACCAGCAGCGGACCGATCCTGGACAGCACGTCCGAGGCCGGGCCCGTCGGCAGCAGGCCGGTGGCCACCGCCAGCAGCCCCAGGGCCAGGAGCGTTGCCGCGAGCCAGTCCAGCGGATGCAGGCGTCTGAGGAGGGTCACGGACAGCAGCATAGATTTTCACCCGGACACCGCCCCCCGCGCGTCCTAATCTGGACGCATGCCGAGTGACGACGAAGCGGGGCCGCGGCCGGGAGAGTTGGACTTCTTCATCAGCTATTCACCGGCCGACGAGGCCTGGGCGGCATGGATCGCCTGGACCCTCGAAGAGGCCGGATACCGCACGGCCATCCAGGCCTGGGACTTCGTGCCCGGCAGCAACTTCATCGACTTCATGCACCGGGGGGTCAGCGAGTCGGCCGCCGTCATCGCCGTACTCTCCCGCCACTACGAACGCTCCATGTACGGCCGGATGGAGTGGACGGCGGCGCTGCGGGCCGACCCCGAGGCACCCGAGCGGCGACTGCTGACCGTCCGGGTCGACGACACGCCCGTCGAGGGGCTGCTCGCCACCATCACCTACGTCGACCTCGTCGGCGTGGGTGACACCACCGCCGCCCGGACCCTGCTGCTCAACCGGGTCGAGCAGGCGCTCGACGGGCACGCCCGCCCCGGCCGCCGGCCCGGCTACCCCGGCGACGCCGCCCTCGCCCGGCACACCGGCCGGCCACTGGTCACCCAGGCCCCCTTACCCGCCCAGCGCTGGATCGGCGGCCCCGGCTGGGCCGGTCGCAGACGCCCCTCGCGCGCGCCCCGCTACCCCCTGGGCCCCCAGGACCCGGCCACCCAGGACGCGGTCACCGTGCTCCACCTGGCGGGACCCGACTTCGGGCGGGGCCGCGAACCCGACAGCCTCAGCCGCGAGATCCACGGCGAACTCATCGTCCAGCGGGACAACGGCGCACCCGCCCCCGACCTCCTCGTGGTGACCGGCGACCTCACCGCCTCCGGCAGCCCCCGTGAATGCGACCAGGCCCTCAGCTTCCTGTCCCGGGTGCGCGCCCAGCTCGACCTCCCGCCCCAGCGCGTCATCGTCGTGCCCGGCGCCCAGGACGTGAACCAGGCCGCGTGCCGGGCCTACTTCCACACCTGCGAGGCCGACGAAGTGGCCCCCCAGCCGCCGTACTGGCCCAAGTGGCGCCACTACACGAGGCTGTTCCGCAGCTTCTACCAGGGACTCGACACGGTCTTCGACAGCGACCAGCCCTGGACCCTCTTCCCGGTGCCCGAGCTGGGCACGGTGGTCGCCGGATTCAACTCCTCCATCGCCTACAGCCACCGCCTGGAGGACCAGTACGGCCACATCGGCCGCGACCAGGCCGTCTGGTTCGCCGAGGCCCTGCGCTCCTACGAGGAGGAGGGCTGGCTGCGCATCGGCGCGCTGCGCCACCCGCTCACCTCCGGCGCCCGCCCCGGCGACGCGCTCGGCGGCCCAGGAGCCCTCGACGACACCGACACCCTCACCGAACTCGCCGCACCCCGCCTGCATCTGCTGCTGCACGGACCGACGGGCGGCCCACGCACCACGGGCGGCATCCCCGGCCACACGCGTATCCCCGGCATCGGAGCCGACCCCGAGGGCGGACTGCCCGTCCTCTCCGCCGCCGCGCCCGCCCGCTTCCAGCTCCTGCGCATCGCACCCGACGGGATCACCCGCTGGTACGACCGGGGCCGATCGGGCCCCGACTCCTTTCCCGGCACCTGGCCCCGCGCGGGGCGGCTCTTCCCCATGGCCGACCGGCCCGCGGAGTCCGACCCGGGCCCCGTCCCCGCCGACCGGGACCAGGCCGTCGACGCGCCCGACTCGCTCATCGAGCGGGTCAAGGAGGTGTGCCTGGCCCGCCGTGCGGGCGTCCGGCTGCGCGACGTACCGCGCCGCGGCCCGGGAGACATGGCCCAGCTCATGGCCACCTGGCGCGAGGAGGGCGTCGTACGGCAGCTGCGGATCGCCGTCCACTCGGGCACCCCCACCGACGACCACCTCGACCGGTTCGTCGCACAGCTGCACGCCGCCGGACCCGGCGCCGAGGCCGAGCTCGTCCACGACGGCCCGGCCCCCGGGGCCGCCCTGCGCGAGCGCGCGGTCCGGCACGGCGTCCGCGTCCGCAGCTTCCTCGAGTTCCAGGGCCTGCTCGACCTGCGCGGCTACGTCACCGGGCAGACCGGCCGGCTCTTCGCCAGCGAGCAGTACGCCCCGGCCCGGTACCTCCCGCAGCGCTACCACGACGCCGACCGCCCCGACGGAGCCGAGCACGACGACCTCGTCGAGGACCTGCTGGAGCTGCTGGAAGCCGACCACGGCCGGTTCGTGCTGCTCCTCGGCGACTTCGGGCACGGCAAGACGTTCGCACTGCGCGAGCTCGCCCGGCGCGTCCCCGAGCAGCTCCCGCACCTCACGCCGCTGCTCATCCCGCTCAACACCCTCGACCGCGCCCACAGCCTGGAAGGGCTGGTGGCCGCCCACCTCGCCGGTCACGCCGTGGACACCATCGACCTGCGCGCCCTGCGCTACATGCTCGCCCAGGGCCGCGTCGTCCTGCTCTTCGACGGCTTCGACGAGCTCGTCAACCGGGTCAGCTACGACCGCGCCGCCGACCACCTGCAAGTGCTCCTGGACGCCGCCGTCGACAACGCCAAGATCATCGTCAGCAGCCGCACCCAGCACTTCAGGTCGCACCAGCAGATCCTCACCGCGCTCGGCGAACGCGTGGGCCTGCTGCCCCAGCGCCGCATCCTGTCCGTCGAAGGGTTCACCCCGGCGCAGATCCGGGCGTACCTCCTCAAGACGTACGGCGACGAGGAGGCCGCCACCCGCCGCTACCGGCTCCTGGAGAACATCCCCGACCTGCTCGGCCTGTGCCGCAACCCCCGACTGCTGTCCTTCGTCACCCAGCTCGACACCGACCGGCTGCGCGCCGTCGCCGGCGCGGGCCGCGCCCTCAGCCCCGCCCGCCTCTACGAGGACATCTTCACCTCCTGGCTCCAGTACGAGCAGGAGCGCGGGCGTGGCGGGCCCGGCTCCCTGCCCGGTCTCACCGCCGCCGAACTGTGGGCCGCCGTCACCGCCCTCGCCCAGCGGCTGTGGGAGAGCGGACGCACCGCCCTGCGCCTGGACGAGCTCACCGAGGCCGTCGCCGCCACCCTCAGCCGCGTCACCGAGGCCCCGCACACCGGCCCCGAACTGGGCCACGCGGTGGGCGCGGGCAGTCTCCTGGTGCGCACCGAGGAAGGGCTCTTCCACTTCATCCACAGCTCCGTCGAGGAGTGGCTGATCGCCCGCGAGGCCGCCCGCCGGCTGGACCGGGGGCAGTACGGACTGCTCCACGCCCGCCCGTTGAGCCGGCTGGCCGTCGAGTTCTTCTGCGACCTCGCCGACCACGAGCGGTGTGTCCGCTGGGTGCGGCGCACCCTCGACGCCTCCCGGGCCACGGAGGACGCCACCGGTACTGCAGACGCCATCGGTACCACCGGCACCGCAGACACCACCGAAACCGCAGGCGCCACCGGCGCCACCGGCTCCGCGGACAGGGGGAACAGCGCAGGCACTCCCGGCGGCGTCACCCCCGGCGCCCGCGTCACCGTCGGCGACGCCGCCCGCGCCAACGCCCTGCGCATCGCCGAGCGGCTGCGCGTACCCGCCCACACCGATCTGCGCGGCGCCCGCCTGGCCGGCGAGGACCTCTCCCACCGCGACTTCGCGGGCGTCGACCTCACCGGCGCCGACCTGACCGACGCCCGCCTCGTCGGCGCCACCCTCACCGAGGCCGACCTCACCGGAGCGCGGCTCGTCGGAGCCCGCCTCGACAGGGCGGACCTGCGCGGCGCCGACCTCACCGGCGCCGACCTGCGCCGCGCCCGCCTGACCCGGACCGACCTGCGCGGCGCCCGGCTCACCGGCAGCAGCTGGTACCGGGCCGCCCTCATCGACCCCGTGCTGGACGACGCCACCCGCGCCGCGCCCGAACTGCGCAATGCCGCGATCGCCCCCGGCATGCCCGTCGACGCCGGATTCCGCCCCTCGACGGTCGGCGTCCCGTACGGCTTCGGCATGCGCACCGGCCGGCTGCCCGAACCCATCGCCTACAGCCCCGACGGCGAACTCCTCCTGGTCGGCAGCGACGACGGCGGCGTCCTGGTGTGCGCCGCGGACGACGGCCGCGCCCTGCGCACCCTCCAGGGCCACGCAGGGCGCGTGTACGCCGTCAAGCAGGCCCCCGGCGTCATCGCCAGTGGCGGCTCCGACGGCACCGTCCGGCTGTGGGACCCGGTCTCCGGCAGGAGCCTCCACCGGCTCGACGTCCACCCCGACGGCGTGTGGCCGGTCGTCCTGAACGACGACGGGACCCTGCTCGCCACCGGTGACTCCGAGGGCCTCGTCACCGTCTGGGACGTGGCCACGGGAGAGCCCGTGCACCGGCTGCCCGGCCATCTCGCGCCCGTGTACACGGCGGTGTTCGGCCCGGACGGCCACACCCTGGTGACGGGCGACGCCGCCGCCGACGTACGGCTGTGGTCCCTGCGGACCGGGGGCTGCACGGGTGTGCTGAACGGCCACCGGGGCGCCGTCTACCGGGTGTGCCACAGCCCGGACGGAAGCCTCATCGCCACCGGCGACCGGGGCGACGGCCGGGGCGGCACCGTACGGATCTGGGGAGCCGGCGACGGGCGGCTGCGCCATGAGTTCCCCGGCCACGGCGGGCGCGTCTACACCCTCGCCTTCCACCCGGAGGGACGGCTGCTGGTCAGCGGCGACACCGACGGCACCGTCCGGCTGTGGGACCCCGTCGTCGGCACCCCGCTCGGCACCCTGGAGCGCTGCCCGGGCGGCGTCTACCAGGTCGTCTTCAGCCGCGACGGGAAACTGCTCGCGGGCTGCGACAGCGCCGGCACGGTCCGGCTGTGGACCGTCACCGGCACGCCCCGCCAGGGCCACGTCGTCACCCTGCACGAGCGCCAGCCGTCGCCGCACCGGGGCTCGGTGTGGGCCTGCGCCTTCCATCCGCGGGACCACCAGCTCCTGACCGTCGGCAACGACGGCGGCGCCCGGATCTGGGAGGCCGGCACCGGGCAGGGCAAGCGCATCCTGCGCGGTCACGGCCGGCGCGTCACCGGCGTCACCTTCAGCGCCGACGGCAGCCGCCTGGCCACCTGCGGCAGCGACGGCGCCGTGCGCCTGTGGGACACCCGCACCGGGTGCCGCACCCACGAGCTGGCCGGCCGGGGCGATCGTCTGGTCTCCGCCGCCTTCAGCCCGGCCGGATCCGTCCTCGGGACGGCGAGCAGCGACGGCGCGATCTGTCTCTGGAACCAGGACGGCGACTTCCTGCGCGAGCTGGACGCCGAGACCGAACACATCTGGGCCGAGGCGTTCAACAAGGCCGGCGACCTGCTGGCCACGGCCAACGACGACGACACCGTCTGCCTCTGGTACCGCTCCACCGGGGCACGGGTCGCCACCCTCTCCGAGCACCGCGGCCGGGTCCGCTCCATCGCCTTCCACGGCGACGGTGAGGTGCTCGCCACCGGCTGCGACGACAGCCGCGTACGGCTCTGGCAGGCCCGGGAGGGCCGCCTGTCGGCCGAACTCCGCGGCCATGAGGACCGGGTGTACGGCGTCGCCTTCGGCCCCGGCGACCAGTGGCTCGCCAGCGCCTCCTGGGACGGCACGGTCATCGTCTGGCGCGACGGCGAGGCGCGGCTGCGGCTGAGCGCGGGCGGCGGCAAGCTCTGGACGGTCGCGGCCCACCCCACCCGGCCGGTGCTGGCCGCGGCCGGCGACAGCCGCACCATCACCCTGTGGAACGCCGACACCGGTGCCCGGCTCGCCGAACTGACCGGCCACACCGGCCGCGTCCTGTCGATCGCCTTCAGCCCCGACGGCACCGCCCTGGCCGGCGGCGGCGAGGACGGAACCGTACGGCTGTGGGACCTGCCCGCGGACGGCGGAGCACCCTCGCCGCGAGCCACCCTCATCGGCGTACCGGAGGGCTGGGCGGCGCTCACCCCGTCCGGCGGCTACAAGTACGAGGGCGATGTGGCCGGCGAGTTCTGGCACGTCGTCGGCATGACCCGGTTCGCCCCGGGGGAGCTGGACGCGTTCCTGCCGGGCGTCCGGCGGCTGGCGCTGGGGGAGGAATTGTGACGGTCACGTAAGGTCGTCAGCCCCGTCAGCCCCGTCAGCCCCGTCAGCCCCGTCAGCTTTGCCACTCTTGTCCGCCGGTACGAACGGAGCACCCGTATGGCCCTCAGCCTCCGCAAGGTCGAGGAGACCGCCCCGGCGCTGGTCGACCTCTACAAGGCCGCCGGCGTCTCACTGCGCAAACACGGGCTGAGCGGTGAGCGGGCCGCGGTCTACCTGGTGATCGACCACTCCGGCTCCATGAGGCCGTACTTCAAGGACGGCAGCGTGCAGGCGCTGGCCGAGCGGGTGCTGGGCCTGTCGGCGAACCTCGACGACGACGGGCGGGTGCCGGTCGTCTTCTTCTCCACCGGCATCGACGCCGAGACCGAGATAGCCCTCGCCGACCACCGGGGCCGCATCGACCGGATCGTGGCGGGCCTCGGCCACATGGGCAGGACCGGTTACCACCTGGCCATGGACGCCGTGATCGACCACTACCTGGACAGCGGCACCACGGCCCCGGCCCTGGTCATCTTCCAGACCGACGGAGGGCCCAGCAACAAGCTCGCCGCCGAACGGTACGTGTGCAAGGCGGCCGAGCTGCCGCTCTTCTGGCAGTTCGTCGGCTTCGGCGACCCGGGGAGCCGGCAGTTCGAGTTCCTGCGCAGGCTCGACGAGCTGTCCGTCCCGGCCCGGCGGGCCGTGGACAACGTGGGCTTCTTCCACGCCGGCCAGGACCCCCGGCGCGTTCCGGACCAGGACCTCTACGACCGGCTCGTCGGCGAGTTCCCCGCCTGGCTGGCCGCCGCCCGCGCGAGAGGCATCCTGCGATGACGGTACGGGTCCTGCGCGCGGCCGGCCGGAGGGCCGTGCCGTGGAAGAACGGCGGCGGCATCACCCGGGAGATCGCGGCCGCGCCCGAGGGCGCCGCGGTGGAGGCCTTCGCCTGGAGGGTCAGTCTCGCCGACGTCGTCGCCGACGGGCCGTTCTCCGTCTTCCCCGACGTGGACCGCATCCTCACGGTCGTCGCCGGAACGGGCATGGACCTCACCGTCGGAGACGGCTGCCGGGTGCTCGCCGAGCGCCACGCCCCGCGCTGCTTCCCCGGGGACCTTCCCACCGAGGGGCGGCTCCTGGAGGGGCCGGTGGTCAACCTCAACGTGATGGTCCGGCGGGGAGCCGTCGCGGCGACGGTCGCCGTCGTCCGGGGCGGCCGGCCGGTGACCGTGCCGGACGGCGCGACGGTGCTGGTCGTGGCCCTGGGCGGGACCGCGCGGCTCGGCGGGACGGAGTTGGCCCCGTACGACGCCGCGCTGTGCACCCGCTCACCGGGCGAGCTGCACGCGCGGGGTCACGCGGCGGTCATCACCCTCCACCCCCTCGGCTGACGCCCCGCCGGCCCGCCGGCCCGCCGCTCCCCGCGGAGGCGACCGGTCCCGCCCCGCCGCTCCCCGCGGAGGCGACCGGTCCCGCCCCGCCGCTCCCCGTGACCGGTCCCGTCCCGCGGAGGCGGGCGTCCCGGTGCCCGCCCGCCCGGCGCGTCGGCGGCCGGCCGGTGCCACGGCGCCGCACGCCCCACGTGGCTGTGGCGTGCCTCACATGGCGGCCGGAAGATGATCCCGCTCCCGCCCGAACAGGCCCGCCTCCAGGGCGGGTTCGGGTCCGGGCCGGGTGTACGGGAGGGGGCCGGGGCGAGGCCGCCGCCATCGGCCGCGTGCGAGGCCGTCATGACGTGCTAAAGTTGCGGCGTTGCAGTTTTGGTACCCATGAACTTTATGTGCGCCTGACGGGAATGTTCCTCAGGCGCTTTATTGTTTTCCGGCTTCTCCGGATGGGACCGCGACCTATCTAGGAGATAAAAATGGCTACTGGAACCGTGAAGTGGTTCAACTCGGAAAAGGGCTTCGGCTTCATCGAGCAGGACGGCGGCGGCGCCGACGTCTTCGCCCACTACTCCAACATCGCCACCTCGGGCTTCCGTGAGCTCCAGGAGGGCCAGAAGGTCTCCTTCGACGTCACGCAGGGCCAGAAGGGCCCGCAGGCGGAGAACATCGTCCCGGCCTGATCACCGGACGCGTATCTCGCAGCCGGGACCCGCACCGCGCAGCGGTGCGGGTCCCGGCTTGTGCTGTCCTCAGGCCCAGGAAGGCTTTTCCATGACGACTCGCAACGAACGCCCCGCCCGCAAGCGCCCCGCCGGTTCCACCGGTGCGAAGGCGCCCGGCCGCAATTCCGGCACCGCCAAGGCGCCCGGCCGCAATTCCGGCCGTCGCGGCGCGACCGCGCCCCCGCCGCCGCGGGAATTCACGCTGCCGGAGACCGGCACCCCCGCACTGCCCGCGGTCGCGGCCTTCGACGAGCTCGACATGCCCGCCGCCCTCCTCAAGACGCTCGCCGCCCAGGGCGTCACCGAGCCGTTCCCGATCCAGGGCGCGACGCTGCCGAACTCCCTCGCGGGCCGCGACATACTCGGCCGCGGACGGACCGGTTCCGGCAAGACCCTCGCCTTCGGCCTCGCCCTGCTCGCCCGCACCGCGGGCCGCCGCGCCGAGCCGAAGGCCCCCCTCGCGATGGTCCTGGTGCCCACCCGGGAGCTCGCCCAGCAGGTGACCGACGCCCTCACCCCGTACGCCACCTCCGTACAGCTGCGGGTCGCCACCGTCGTCGGCGGTCTCTCGATCAGCAAGCAGGCCGGTTCGCTGCGGCGCGGCGCGGAGGTCCTGGTGGCCACGCCCGGCCGGCTGAAGGACCTCATCGAGCGCGGCGACTGCCGTCTCGACCAGGTGGCCGTCACCGTCCTGGACGAGGCCGACCAGATGGCCGACATGGGCTTCATGCCCCAGGTCACCGCGCTGCTGAAGCAGGTCGAGCCGGGCGGTCAGCGGATGCTCTTCTCGGCCACCCTCGACCAGAACATCGACCGGCTGGTCAGGATGTTCCTGACCGACCCCGTCGTGCACTCGGTCGACCCGTCGGCGGGCGCGGTCTCCACCATGGAGCACCACCTGCTGTACGTCGCCGACGAGACCGACAAGAAGGCCGTCACCGCGCGCATCGCCGCCCGGGACGGGCGGGTGATCCTCTTCCTGGACACCAAGCGGTCGGTGGACCGGCTCGTCAAGAAGCTGCTCGCGAGCGGTGTCCGCGCGGCGGGCCTGCACGGCGGCCGTTCGCAGCCGCAGCGCAACCGGACCCTGGAGCAGTTCAAGAACGGCCAGGTCACCGCACTCGTGGCGACCAATGTGGCGGCCCGTGGCATCCATGTCGACGACCTCGACCTGGTGGTCAACGTGGACCCGCCCGTCGACCACAAGGACTACCTGCACCGAGGCGGGCGCACCGCCCGTGCCGGTGAGTCGGGCAGCGTGGTCACCCTGGTCCTGCCGGAGCAGAAGCGTGACATGAGCCGCCTGATGACCCACGCGGGCATCGCCCCGCGCTCGGCCCGGGTGAAGTCCACCGACGAGGAGCTGTCGCGGCTCACCGGTGCCCGCGAGCCGTCCGGTGTGCCGGTCGTCATCGAGGTGCCGCAGCCCGTGCAGGCCCCCAAGGCCCCGCGGACCTCGCAGCGCCGCCGCTCCGGCCGTACGGGCAACGGCTCGGCCGCGGCCACGGGCGCCAACGGCGGCGGGAACGGGTCCGCCGTACGCGGCCGGGGCGGGAGCCGCAGCGCGAACGGCGCGTCCCAGGGCGCGGCCCCCGGCCGGAACCGGAGCGGCGCCGGCCGGCCCGGACGCGGTTCCCAGGGCGGAGGCGGCGGCCGCCGCACCGCCGCCTAGGAGCGGGTGTCCTGTCGGTCAGGCCCGGCAAGATCGGCGAGACACCCCCTGGGGAGTGTCTTCACCATGGCGTCGTCAGCCAGACGGGATGGTGAAGACACGACCTGGTCCGCGGCCGCTCATCCATACGACGAGGTCATCGCCCCCCGGGGGCGGTGACCTCGTCGTATGCCCTGGCCGATCGCGCGGACGTCCCCGGCGGCGGCCGGCCGCCCGGGGCCGGGGCGACCGGGCCGAGGGGCCGCCCGCCCCCCGTTTCACCGCCCCCGTCCTCCGCGCCCTACGCTCGCCGCCATGACCCTCGATCTCACCGTCCTCGGCACGGCCTCCCCGCATCCCGCGCCCGGACGCCCCTGCTCGGGCCATCTGCTCACCGGCGGCGGGGCCACGATATGGGTGGACGCCGGGCCGGGCACCTTCGCCGAGCTGCAGCGCCGCACCGATCCCGCCCGGCTGGACGCCATCTGGATCTCCCACCTGCACGCCGACCACAGCGCCGACCTGCTCAGCGCGCTGTACGCCTTCGCCTACGGCGGCCTCACCCCGCCCGCTCCGGTGCCCGTGTACGCCCCGCCCGGCTGCGCCGAGCGGATCGCCGGGTTCCTGGGGCGGTCCGGCCCGGCGGACCTCCCCGGCGTCCTCGGCTTCCACGACCTGTACGACGGTCACGAGGCCCGGCACGGCGGACTGCGGCTGCTCTCCCGGGCGGTCGCGCACGACACGGAGGCGTACGGGCTGCGGGCCGAGTGCGAGGGCGCCGTCCTCGCGTACACCGGTGACAGCGGCCCCTGCCTCGCCCTGACCGAACTCGCGCGCGGCGCCGACCTGCTGCTGAGCGAGGCGGACATCGACCGGCCCCTCGAAGGCGAGCCCCAGGTCCACCTCACCCCCGAGGACGCCGGGCGGCTCGCCCGGGAGGCGGGCGCCGGACTGCTGGTGGTCACCCACGTCGGCCCCACGCTCACCCGGGAGTCGGCCGCGCGCCGGGCCGCGGCGGTCTCCGGAGGGCCCGTGGAAACGGCGTGTGAAGGCCGGGTTCACCGTCTCCCCTGATAAGTGCGCAACGCGTTAACGTCCGGAAAACTGTGCGGAGTTGTCGTTGACACGTCAACCTCTACGCGCGTCATCATGAGCCCATGCGAATCCCCCCACGGTTCACTCTGCTCGGCGGCGCGGCCGCCCTCCTGTCCACCCTGCTCGTCGGCGGCACCGCCACCGCCGCGGCGCCGGTCACGGCCGCCGCGGTCGGTGACATCTGCTACTCCGACCTGCCCTCCCAGGCCCACGACACGCTCGACCTCATCGAGGCGGGCGGGCCGTTCCCGTTCCGCCAGGACGGCACCGTCTTCCAGAACCGCGAAGGCATCCTGCCGAGCAAGACCACCGGGTACTACCACGAGTACACGGTCATCACCCCGGGTTCCTCGACCCGCGGCGCCCGTCGCATCGTCACCGGCAGCGCCGAGCAGGACTACTACACCGCCGACCACTACGAGTCGTTCGACCTCGTCGACCACGGCTGCTGACCGGCCGCCGGCCGTCGATATCCTCCGCCCATGACCATCACGTACGTCATCGAGGGCCGCGAGATCACCGACCTGGACAGCTTCTGGCGGGTGATCGGCGAGGCCGTGAACGGCCCCGGCGGCTCCTTCGGCCGCAACCTCGACGCGTTCGCGGACTGTCTGGGCGGAGGGTGCGGCACGCCGGACGACGGTGACTTCACCCTCGAATGGCGCGACCACGACCTCTCCCGCCGGGCCCTCGGCCACGCCGAGACGGCCCGGCAGCTCCGGCTGCGCCTCGGCCGCGCCCACGCCTCCCACCACGAGAGGCTCCGGGCGGAACTGGCCCGGGCGGAGGCGGGGGAGGGCCCCACCGTCTTCGACCAGCTGGTGGACATCATCACCGAACAGGCCCCCGGGACGCTCCGGCTGAGCTGAGCCGAGCCGAGCCGCGTCGACGCCGGAGGGCCGGACCGGCGGTGGCCGGCTCCCGTGGACGGATCCTCACCGCCGGCGCGGCAGCGTGTGCTCCAGCCGTCGCCGGGCGGATTCGTCCCGTACGTGTTCCAGCGCGGCCAGCGCGACGGCCCGCGCCGGACCGTCCGGTTGCGGCCCGCCGAGGATCCGCTCCAGGACGTCGACGGCGCGCACGTCCTGACGCCGCGCCAGGCCCCGGGCCGCCTCGGCCGCCGTGTCCCCGTCCGGGTCGTCCAGACGGGCGGCCAGGGCCTCGCGCACCGCGCTCGAAGCGTCCGGCGCCTCGGCGAGCGCGCGTGTCGCCGGCACGCGTACCCGTGCCTCCCGGTCCCCGCTCAGCGCCATCAGCGCCCGGACGCCCTCGTCATGGCCCTCCGGCACCAGGCCGGTCAGCGCGAGGGCCACCCGGCGCCGTACCGCCGGATCCGGGTGTCCGGCGTGGCGCAGCAGTTCGGGCAGCGCGGCCGGATCGCCCTGGTCGCCGAGTGCCCCGACGACGGCGGACACCGGCTCGGCGTCGACCGCCTCCCGCGCCAGTTCCCGCAGCAGCGGCAGGGCCCGCGCCGCGAACGGCCGCCGGCCGCCCGAGAAGCCGAGCCGTGCCAGGACGTCCGCGCCGAACGCCTGCCGCAGCGGGTCGTCACTCGCGCACCACGCCACCGCCGCCCGGAACGTCTCCTCGTCGCCGCGGCCGCGCAGCGCGGCCACCGCCTCGGTCCAGTCGTCCCGCTCCGGGGCGCCCCACCGCAGGGCCCGCCCGGCCAGCGTCTCCGGCGGCGCGGCCACCCCCGAGACGGCCTCCAGCAGGGTGGCGACGGCCGCGTGCCCGGTCTGCCGCTCCTGCCCTCCCCGGGGCACGCCGTCACGCAGCAGTTCGACGACGACCGTGACGCCGCCGTCCTCCTCGACGCGCCGGGTGACGGTCTCGTGGCCCGGCCCCCAGGTCTCGGCGATGCTCTCCCGCAACGCCTGTTCGGGGTCCACGTCGATCCAGCGCCGTGCCTCGGCCAGCGCCTCCCGGCGGCCGGCCGCGCCGTGTGCCAGCAGTGCCCGCACCACCGACGGGGACCCGCGCCGGGCCGCGGTGACCAGCGGCGGCTCGCCGGACGGTCCCGGCAGCGACGGATCGGCGCCGTACTCCAGCAGCGCCGCCACGGTGTCGGCGAACCCGTTCAGCACCGCCCAGGTCAGAGCGGTGAACCCGCCGCCCTCCTTCTGGTCGGCCGGTGCCCCGGCCGCGAGCAGGGCCCGTACCACCTCGGTGCGACCCCAGCAGGCCGCTCCGCACAGCGGCAGCTCGTCGCCGTCCTCGCCGCTGCCGCGGCCGGGGTCCGCCCCGGCGGCGAGCAGCAGCCGTACGATCGCGGGGTCGTCGCCCGACGCGGCGAGGTGGAGGGCGGTGCGGCCCTCGGCGTCGGCCGCCTCGGCCGGGACACCGGCCCGCAGCAGACGTACGACGGCGTCGGCGTCGCCGCTGTGCACGGCTTCGGACAGCTCCTGGCCCCGCGTGGTCGGATCACTCGTCATGCCCCCGACCCTCGCGCCCCGGGCACCCGTCCGCAAAACCGTTTTTCCGGCCGAGTCCGCTCGCCCCGCCGGCCCCGCCGGCCCCGCCGGCCCCGCTCGCCCCACCGGCCGCGGCGGCGTCCGGTCCGGCCTGGGCGGGAGGCCTATGTGTCGCACTCCAGGACCGTGTGGCACAGGCCGCAGCGCGCCCGGATCCGCCCGCGCACCGGAACGCGGATGCGCTGGCGGCAGGTGGGGCAGGGGAACGACACCCGGGGCGCCGCGCGGCCGCCCTCGAAGGCGTAGGCGGTACCGGGGGAGGCGTCCGCGCCGGGATGGTCCAGGGCGTGGCGGCGGTCTCTCGCGTAGCGGTGGCGGCTCACCCGTCCGGCGGTCGTCAGTGGCGGCTGCCGCTCGTCGCGCAGGGCCAGCGCCCGGCCCTCGGTGTACGCGCTGTACCCCTGCGGACTGGTGAACCAGGTCGAGGGGTCCTCACCGAAGGCCAGCGAGCGCTTGGCGAGCACGTAGCCGAACTCCTCGGGCGTCAGATAGCCCAGCTTCTGGCTCGACACGCCGTCCTCGCGGTAAGCGTCCAGCAGAAGCCACCCCGCGCCGAGATACGTTGTCGCCGTGTCCGTCAGGATCTCGTTGTCCCGCGTGCCGGGAAAAGCCAGGCCCAGCCGGTGCAGGAGCACATGCGTGATCTCGTGGGCGAGGGCCGCCCCGATGTCCCTGCGGTGTGTCCGGAAGCGATCGTTCAGTTCGATGAAGTACTCCGGTCCGGCGGCGAGTTCGACGCCCGCCGCGTGCTCCATCTCGCGGAAGCCGACGATCATCCGGGCATCCGGCAGCCGCAGCTGCCGCACCAGCGCGCGAGCCACCCGCTGCGCCCCCAGATGGAGGTCGTCATCGGCGGCGAAGGCGACGTCCGCCGGGGCGACGCCCACCGCGTACGCGTACAGGCCCTCGGGGGAGAGCCGTCTGTACAGCGCCGTGATCGCCGCCCGCACGGTGTCGAGGTGCGGGTAGCCGTGCACGACCTCGCTGCCGTTCGCCACGTCCCGTACCCCCAAGTGCGACGCCGACCCGATTCCACTGTACGGGCAGGGAGCACCCCTCCGCCCCGGTCGCGACGGCGGGTGAGTATGGCCGAAAAGAGGCCCTTGTGGCGCCCGCGATCACCTCCGGATAATCCGGACCACGCCTTGACGAGCCCATGTCACCGACTGCCTGGCGGCACGGGTTCCGTCGTGTGCGAAAGGCACGCACAACCCCCCACGAAAGGCAGAGAGTTGAAGAAGCTTCTCAGCGTCCTCAAGAGATGTGCAGCGGTCAGTGCCGTCATACTCGCCGCGGTCAGTCTCCAGCCCGCCAACGCCACCGCGGCCCCCAAGCCCGTGGTCGGCGGCACCCTCGCCACGCAGGGCGAGTTCCCGTGGATGGTCCGGCTCTCGATGGGCTGCGGCGGCGCGCTCTACACCCAGCAGATCGTGCTGACGGCCGCCCACTGCGTCAGCGGCTCCGGCAACAACACCAGCATCACCGCGACCGCCGGTGTGGTGGACCTGCAGAGCACCGCCGCCATCAAGGTGAAGTCCACCAAGGTCCTCCAGGCCCCGGGCTACAACGGCACGGGCAAGGACTGGGCGCTCATCAAGCTCGCCCAGCCGATCAACCTGCCCACCCTGAAGATCGCCACCACGACGGCGTACAACAGCGGCACCTTCACGGTCGCCGGCTGGGGCGCGGCGGTCGAGGGCGGCGGCCAGCAGCGCTACATGCGCAAGGCCCAGGTGCCGTTCGTGTCCGACACCGTCTGCAAGCAGGCGTACGGCAGCAGCCTCGTCCCGAGCGAGGAGATCTGCGCCGGCTACACCCAGGGCGGCGTCGACACCTGCCAGGGCGACTCCGGCGGCCCGATGTTCCGCAAGGACAACGCCGGTGCCTGGATCCAGGTCGGCATCGTCAGCTGGGGCGAGGGCTGCGCACGGCCCAACTACCCCGGCGTGTACACCGAGGTGTCCACCTTCGCCGCCGCCATCCAGTCCGCGGCGTCGACCCTGTAGCACCCGCTGAGCCCACGGAGGGCGGGAGACCACCGCGGACCCGGTGGTCTCCCGCCCTTCCCCCCGCTCCGCGCCGCCCGGCCCGCCCGCTCCGCCCCGACGGCCCTCAGGCCAGCCGCACCGCCGAGCCGGCGTCCTCCAGCTCCAGCACCCACACCTCGTTGGCGCCCTCCCGCAGCACCGGCCCCGGGACGAACAGCGACCGCTGGGGCCCCGCCGACCAGTACCGCCCCGGGCAGAAGCCGTTGACCCACACGAACCCGCGCGTCCAGCCCGGCAGTTCCAGCGCCGCGTCCCCCGCACCGGACAGCCGTACGACGAAGCGGTACAGGCCCGGCCCCCGCCCCGCCACGGGCGCGAACGGCACCTTCGCCACCGCGCCGGGCGTGAAGGCGTCCAGCCGCAGGCCCCGCGCCCGTACCCCGTGCAGATACTGGCGCTCGTGACGGACCCCGCCCGTGATGCCCTTCGCCTCGCCCAGCCGGGGCCCGTAACCGACCCGGCCCAGGGACTCCACCCACAGCTCCACCACGGCCGGGCCCGCCACCGGCTCCGCCAGGGCCGCCTCCTCGGCGTCCAGCACCCCCACCCGCTCCCCGTCCACGTACACCACCGCACGGTCCCGCAGCCCCGTGACGGACAACGGATACGGCCGGCGGGGCCCCGGGACCTCCACCCGGTAGCGGACCAGCCCGCGATCCACCCCCAGTTCCTCGAACGACGGCGGCACCGGCCCGTCCCACTCCCCGTCGCCCAGCGCCTCCAGGACGGCGTCCATCGACGCCCACCCCGACGGCGCCGCCGACACCGCGGCGGACAGCCGCACGGGCGGCGGCGGCACATCGGGCAGCGGCCCGTCCGCGTACCCCTCCAGCACCGCGCGGAACAGCCGGAACTTCTCCGTCGGCAGACCCGCCTCGTCGACCGGCGCGTCGTAGTCGTACGACGTCACCGTCGGCTCCAGCGCCCCGTCGTGCAGAACACCCGACCGGTTCGCCCCCGCCCAGCCGGCGAAGTTCGTCCCCCCGTGCGCCATGTAGACGTTCACCGACGCCCCGCACTCCAGGATCTCCCGCAACGCTTCCGCCGCGTCCCCCGGATCCCGTACGGCGTGCTCGTCCCCCCAGTGGTCGAACCAGCCGCACCAGAACTCCATGCACATCAGCGGCCCGCGCGGCCGGTGCCGCCGCAGCGTCGCGAACGCCTCACGCGCCCCCGACCCGAAGTTCACCGTGGCCAGAACGCCCGGGATCGAGCCGCCGGTCAGCATGTGGTCCTCCGGCCCGTCCGAGGTGAACAGGGGCACGCCCACCCCGCAGTCCTCCAGCAGGTCGGCGACATGCCGCGGATAGCCCGCGTCGGAGCCGTAGCTCCCGTACTCGTTCTCCGCCTGCACCATGAGCACCGGACCACCCCGGTCGACCTGGCGCGCCACGACCTGCGGCAACAGCGTCCGGAACCAGCGCCCCACATGCACCAGGAACTCCGCGTCGTCCGTCCGCACCCGGCGTCCCAGCCGTCCCGTCAGCCAGTGCGGCAGACCACCGTTCTCCCACTCGGCGCAGATGTACGGGCCCGGCCGCACGATCGCCCACAGCCCCGCCGCCGCCACCGCGTCCAGGAAACGCCCGAGCGCCCCCACATCCCGGTAGCACCCGGGCTCCGGCTCGTGCACGTTCCACGGCACGTACGTCTCCACGCAGTTCAGGCCCATCGCGCGCAGCGTCGCCAGCCGGTGCCCCCACTGCTCCTCGTGCACCCGCACGTAGTGCAGCGCCCCGGACAGCAGCCGCACCGGCCGCCCGTCCAGCAGGAAGTCCTCATCACCCACCGTGAACTCCGGCACGATCGCACCCTCCGTCGGTCGCTCGCCGCGAGCCACCCTCGCCCCCTGGCGGCAGGCCCGTCCATGGACAAAGATCGGCGCTGTTTGGACGTAAACGATGCACACGCAGCCGTGACCTGTCATGAGCGGAAGGGGTGACGGATGTACCACACCTGGATGCGCTACTTCACGCCGAGCCCGCCGCATCTGCGCCTCGGCCTGGTCTGCCTCGGCGTCGGCCTCCAGCACGGCGTCCTGCCCACCGTCGGCCCCCGTACCCTCGACCACCACGTCGCCGTCCTCATCAACGCCGGCAGCGGCTGGTACCGCGGCCCCGACGGACGGCGCACGGCCGTCACCGCCCCCGCCCTGCTCTGGCTGACCCCCGGCGTCCCCCACCACTACGCCCCCGATCCCACCGGCGGATGGGACGAGAGCTTCGTCGACTTCACCGGACCCGCCACCACCACCTACACCGAACTGGGCTACATCGAACCCGACCGCCCCGTCGTCCCGCTCTCCGACGCCACCGCCCCCCGCACCGCCGTCGGCCGCATCGCCAGAGCCGCCCGGCGCGGCAACCCCCTGCTCGAAGTGGAGACCGCCGCCGCCGTCCACGAACTGCTCGTCGCACTGCGCCGCGCCCGCGCCGACACCACCGCCGAGGGCGCCCCGGTCCTCGACGCCCTGGCCCGCGACGCCTTCCGGCCCCTCACCGTCGCCGAGCACGCCGCCCGGCACGGCATGACCGCCGCCGAACTGCGCACCGCCGTGCGGCGCGGCGCCGGCTGCAGCCCCAAGGACTACCTGCTCGGCATCCGCCTGGGCCGCGCCAAGGAACTCCTCACCACCACCGACCTGCCGGTCGCCGCCGTCGCCAGACGCGTCGGCTACGACGACCCCGCCTACTTCTCCCGCCTCTTCACCCGCCGGGTCGGCACCGCCCCCACCCGCTTCCGCGCACAGCAGAGCCGCTCGGTACCCGGCGGCTGGAGCACCCGCGTCCCCGATCCCGCCCACCCGCCCACCCTCGCCACGGGCCCCGTCTAAGCTCGCTGACCATGAGCACCAGCGACATCGACGAATCCGTCCGCACCGAACTGACCCGGCTGCGCGAGAGCATCGACAACATCGACGCCGCGGTCGTCCACATGCTGGCCGAGCGGTTCAAATGCACCCAGCAGGTCGGCCACCTCAAGGCACAGCACCAACTCCCCCCGGCCGACCCCGACCGCGAGGCCCGCCAGATCGCCCGGCTGCGCCAGCTCGCGGAGAGCGCGAACCTCGACCCGGCGTTCGCCGAGAAACTGCTCAACTTCATCATCGCCGAGGTCATCCGCCACCACGAGACGATCGCCGGCGGCTCCGCACCCCGGGGACGGCCGTGACCCCGCCCGCCCGCGTCACCGTCTTCACCCTGGGCGGCACGATATCCGCGCGGGGCGGGGACTCCTCCCGGCTCGGCGGCGCCCAGGTGCTGGGGGCCGCGGCCCTCCCGGACGGCGTACGGACCGAGCTGCGGGACTTCCGGCGCCTGCCCAGTTCCTCCCTCGCCTTCGAGGACCTGGCCGCACTCGCCGGCGAGGTCCGCGAAGCGGTCGACGCCGGCTCCGGTGTCGTGGTCGTCCAGGGCACCGACACCCTGGAGGAGACCGCCTTCCTGCTCGACCTGACCTGCCCGACGACCCGACCGGTCGCCGTCACGGGCGCCATGCGCCGCCCCGACCTGCCGGGCGCCGACGGAGCCGCCAACCTCGCCGGCGCCATCGCCGTCGCCGCCGACCCCCACTGCCGCGGCCTGGGCGTCGTGGCCGTCCTCGCCGACGAGATCCACGCCGCACGGCACGTACGCAAGACGCACACCACCTCCGTGGCCACCTTCGCCTCCCCGGGTGCCGGACCCCTCGGAACGATCGTGGAGGGCACCCCCCGGGTCCTGCTGCGCCCCGCGCGGCCCCTGCACCCGCGCCCCCTGCGGCTGCGCCACCCGGCGCGGGTCGCCCTCGTCACGCTCTCCCCGGGCGACCGGGGGGAGCTGCTCGAAGCGGTGGACGACCGGTTCGACGCCGCGGTCGTCGCGGCCTTCGGCGCCGGGCACGTACCGGCCTGGCTGGTCGACCCCCTCACCGCCCTCGCCGCCCGGATGCCGGTCGTCCTCGCCTCCCGCACCGGCTCCGGCCCGCTGCTCAGCCACACCTACCGCGGGCCGGGCTCCGAACACGACCTCCTCGGCCGGGGCCTCATCCCGGCGGCCGACCTCGACGCCCCCAAAGCCCGGCTGCTGCTCCACGCGCTGATCGCCGACGGCGCGGGCCGCCCGGAGATCACCGCCGCCTTCGCCGCCCTCACCGACGGCCCGGCTGCCTGAGCCGGCCCGGCTCCCTCACCCGGAGCCCGGTCGGCCCCGGGGGGCCTGAGGCCGGCCGCCCGGCCGCCAGCGGCCCCGGGCGGACCCGCACCCGGCCGCGGGACGGCCGCTCCCCGCCGACGCGGACGAGGGCCACGACCCCGCGACCGGCGGGCCCGGGCCCCTCCGGCACGCTCAGAGCGGAACTCCCGTGCCCACTGCCCGCCTCATCGGGCAGCATGGCCCCCATGCCCGTACTGAAGCGCGACGAAGCGCAGACCCGAGCCCAGCTCCTCGACGTCCACCGGTACACGGTCGACCTCGACCTCACCACCGGCGACGACACCTTCGACTCCGCGACCCTCATCCGCTTCACCGCGCGCACCGCCGGGGACACCTTCGTCGAACTGAGGCCCGCCACCCTGCGCTCCGCCACCCTCGACGGGCAGCCCCTGGACCCCGAGACCCTCGACGACAACCGGCTTCCCCTCACCCTGACCCCCGGCGAACACGAGCTGCGGATCGACGCCTCGATGCGCTACTCCCGCACCGGCGAGGGCATGCACCGCTTCACCGACCCGACCGACGGCGAGACCTACGTCTACACCCAGCTGTTCCTCGACGACGTCCAGCGGGTCTTCGCCGCCTTCGACCAGCCCGACCTCAAGTCCGTCTTCGAGCTGGGCGTCACCGCTCCCGACGGCTGGACGGTCCTCGCCAACGGCATCACCACACGCGGGGACGACGGCCGCTGGACGGCCGCCGCCACCCCGCTCATCTCCACCTACCTCGTCGCCGTCGCCGCCGGGCCCTGGCACTCCGTGCGCACCGAACACGCCGGACTGCCCTTCGGCATCCACTGCCGCCGCTCCCTCGCGCCCTACCTGGACGCCGACGCCGACGAGATCCTCGACGTCACCCGCCAGTGCTTCGACCGGTTCCACGAGAAGTTCGACGAGCCCTACCCCTTCGACTCGTACGACCAGGCCTTCGTCCCCGAGTTCAACGCCGGCGCCATGGAGAACCCGGGCCTGGTCACCTTCCGCGACGAGTTCGTCTACCGCTCCGCCGTCACCGTCACCGAGCGCCAGACCCGCGCCATGGTCATCGCCCACGAGATGGCCCACATGTGGTTCGGCGACCTGGTCACCCTCAAGTGGTGGGACGACATCTGGCTCAACGAGTCGTTCGCCGAATACATGGGCTACCAGATCATCAACGAGGCCACCACGCGCTTCCCCGACACCTGGGTCGACTTCGGAGTCGTCCGCAAGGCATGGGGCTACGACGCCGACCAGCGCCCCTCCACCCACCCCGTCGCACCCGACCCGGAAGCCGTGCCCGACACCGCGTCCGCCCTCCTGAACTTCGACGGCATCTCCTACGCCAAGGGCGCCTCAGCCCTCCGGCAGCTCGTCGCCTGGATGGGGGAGAAGGAGTTCCTCGCCGGCATCAACACCCACTTCGCCCGGCACCGCTTCGGCAACGCCACCCTCGCCGACTTCATCGACAACCTCGCCTCCGCCACCGAACGGGACGTACACGGCTGGGCCCAGGCATGGCTGCGCACCACCGGCGTGGACACCCTCACCCCCGCCTACGACCCCGCCACCGGCACCCTCGCCATCAACCGGGCCGGCAGCCGCCCCCACCGCATCGTCGTCGGCGTCTACGACCACGACCTCGCCGACGCCGACCGCCTGGTCCTGCGCGACCGCCTCGACGCCGACGTGCCCCAGGAAGGCCCCGCACGCATCCCCGGCCCCCGGCCCGCCCTCGTCGTCCTGAACGACGGCGACCTCAGCTACGCCAAGGTCCGCCTCGACCCCGCCTCCTGGGACACCGCCGTACGCGCCCTGTCCGGCATCCCCGGCCCGGTGACCCGCGCCGTCGTCTGGAACGCCGCCCGCGACATGGTCCGCGACGGCGAACTGGCACCCCTCGCCTACCTCGACGCCGCCCGCGCCCACCTGCCCCACGAACCCGACCTCGCCATCGTCCAGGGCGTCCTCGGCTTCGCCCACACCGCCGTCGCCGACCGCTACCTGCCGGCCGACCGCCGCCCCGCCGCCCTCGCCCTGCTCACCGACCTCACCCGCGACCTGATCCGCCGCACCGAGGACGGCAAGGACCCCGGCCTGCGCCTCACCGCCGTACGCCACTACATCGACGCCGCCGACCGGCCGGGCGTCCTGGAGGGCTGGCTCGCCGAAGGCAGCGTCCCCGGCGGCCCCGAACTCGACCCCGAACTGCGCTGGCGCATCCTCGGCAGGCTCGCCGTCCTCGGCGCCGTCGAGGAGAACGCCATCGCCGCCGAACTCGACCGCGACCCCAGCGCCACCGGCCAGGAGGGCGCCGCCCGCTGCCGCGCCGCACTGCCCACCCCCGAGGCCAAGAAGGCCGCCTGGGAACGGATGTTCGCCACCGACGACCTGTCCAACTACCTGTTCACCGCCACCGCGGAAGGCTTCTGGCAGCCCGAACAGGCCGAACTCGTCGGCGCCTACGTACCGCGCTTCTTCCCCGACGCGACCGCCCTCGCGGCCCGCCGCGGCCCCGCCATCGCCACCGCCGCCGGCCGCAGCGCCTTCCCCGCCCACGCCGTCGACGCCGACACCCTGCGCCTCGGCGACGAACACCTCACGAGCGGCGACCTGACCCCGGCCCTGCGCCGCCAGCTCGTCGACCGGCTCGACGACCTGCGCCGGGCCCTGCGGGTCCGCGAAGGCTGACCCGCCACCCCGCGCACACGGCCGCCGGCCGGGACGCCATAGCAGCCCCGGCCGGCCAAGCCCCGCCACTGCCCGCCCACGTACCCCTTTCGGGTTGAGATGGCCCCGCACCGGAACCAAGCGCACCGGAACCGGTACACGCTGTCACCCGCACGTACCGCACTCGTGGAAGGCAGCCCCGTCCGATGACCGGCACACCCCAGCACGAACCCTCCCCCGGCGCCCAGGGGACGCGGGGGGACACCGAGCTCCTCGACCTGGTGGGTATCGGCATCGGCCCGTTCAACCTCTCCCTGGCCGCCCTCGCCCACGGCGCACCCCGCGACCTGACCACCGCCTTCTACGACCAGCGCCCCGCATTCCACTGGCACCCCGGCATGCTCGTCGAGGGCGCCACCCTCCAGGTGCCCTTCCTCGCCGACCTGGTGACCCTCGCCGACCCCTCCAGCCCCTGGTCGTTCCTCAGCTACCTGCGCAGCCGCGACCGGCTCTTCCCCTTCTACTTCGCCGAGCGTTTCCACATCCAGCGCGCCGAGTACGACGCCTACTGCCGCTGGGTCGGCGACCACGTACCGGACCTCCACTTCGGCCACCAGGTCGACGCCGTCCGCTGGAACACCGAACGCGACGCCTTCGAGGTCGACTACACCAAGGTCGACCCCGACGGCGAGGCCGAAGCCCTCGGCCGGGTCCACGCCCGCCACATCGCACTCGGCGTCGGCAGCGAACCGTACGTCCCCGACCCCCTCAGACCCCTCGTCGAAGCCCCCACCGTCCCCGTCATCCACTCCGCCGACTACCTGGAACACCGCGAACGGCTCCTCGCCGCCGAACACGTCACCGTGATCGGCTCGGGCCAGTCCGGCGCCGAGGTCTTCCTCGACCTCCTGCGCGCCCGCCCCGTCGGAGCCGAACGGATCCACTGGCTGGCACGCAGCGAGGCATTCGCCCCCATGGAGTACTCCAAACTGGGACTGGAGCACTTCACACCCGACTACACCCGCTACTTCCACGCCCTGCCCGAACACGTACGCGGCGACCTCGTCCCCCGCCAGTGGCAGCTCCACAAAGGCATCGACGCCCGCACCATCGCCGCCATCCACGACGAGCTCTACCGCCGCACCCTGCACGGCGGCTGGCCCGACGCCGTCCTCACCCCCGGCGTCCGGGTACGCACCGCCGGCCGCGTCGCCACCACCAAGGTCGAGCTGCACATCGAACACGTCCAGCAGGGCACCCGCGACCGCATGACCACCGACGCGGTCGTCCTCGCCACCGGCTACCGCGAACGCCCCCTGGACCGGATCCTCGCCGGACTCGACCCCTACCTGCGCCGCGACTCCGCCGACCGCCCGCGCGTCGACGATCGGTTCCGGCTCGACCTCGACCCGTCGGTCACCGGCTCGGTCTACGTCCAGAACGCCGAAACCCACACCCACGGCGTCGGCGCCCCCGACCTGGGCCTGGCCGCCTGGCGCAGCGCCACCATCCTCAACTCGCTCACCGGCGAGGAGCTGTACCCCCTGCCGAGCCGCACCGCGTTCACCACCTTCGGCCTCGAACGGCCCGGGGCGCCCGCCGTACCCCGCCAGGCCACCGCGCTCACCCCGCTCGAACGCTAGCCCGCACCGCGAGGCCCCCCCGCCACGCCACTGCACACCACGCCGCCTCACACCACGCCGCCGCACACCCGGCCGGAAAGCCGGGTGCCCGGACCCCCGCACAGGCGGACATCCGGGCACCCGGCACCCGAAGGCATCACTCGAAGACCGCGGCACCCTCCCGGGTCAGCCTCCAGCCCACCGACGCGAACTCCGCCGGGTCCACCGTCCCCTTCGCCCGCACCCACTGGATGATCGTGTTGCGGATCTCGTCCGAGTTCGACCACACCTGCTGCGCACCCGCGACATGCGGAAACGCGCCGCCGCCACTGGCCCGGTAGTTGTTGACGGCCAGCACGAACCGCGCCGCCGGGTCGACCGGCTTCCCCTCGAACGACAGGTTCACGATCCGCGAACCGGACGGCCGCGCGATGTCGATCTCGTACGTCAGCCCGTACACCGCGTCATAGTTGTAGTCCGGGATCCCCTCCGCGTTGGTCAGCTTCGACGTGTCGACCGGCGCGCCCGCCAGCGTCCGCACGTAGTACCGGGCGGAGAACTCCAGATAGTCCTTCAACTGCGCGCCCGTCAGCAGACGCGCCTCCAGGGTGTTCTCGAACGGATACAGCCCCGCCGCGTCCTTGATGGTGACCTGGCCGGCCGGGATCCCCGCCGTCCGGGAGAAGCAGGACGCCTGCGAGAGCACGGGCAGCGACGCGTACGACCCGCCCGCCAGCGCCGCGCGCACCGTCTCCGCCTGCACATGGTTGATCAGATCGATGATCGGCTCGTCCCGCCACGGCGCCGCGGCCGTCGACATGGCCGCCGTCGAGGAGCCGATGACCTGATTGACGTACGCGACGACCTTCCGGTGCTCATCACCGAGAAGCCGAGTGATCTTCGGGTCCTCGGCGACCGTGTTGGAGTCGAGCACCTTCGCGGCGACCCTCTCCACCGTCCAGCGTCCCTTCGACCACACCAGGTCGAAGTCGAACAGGGTGAGCCGCTGGCCCCACTTCAGCGGCTCGGACAGCACGACCTCCTTGCCGCTCGCCTTGTTGGCCACCCGGTACTCGGGAATCTCGGTGTGGGCGTGCCCGACGAGGATCGCGTCGATGCCCGGCACCTGCTCGGCCACGAGAGCGGCCGCGTTCTCGATGTACGGCAGCTGGTCACCGTACGACGACGTACCGCTGGAGCCGGAGTGCGCCGAGACGATCACCACGTCCGCCCCCATCGAACGCAGCTTCGGCACCCACTTGGCCGCCTGCTCCTCCAGACCGGGGAAGACCATCCGGCCCGTGACGTTCGCCTTGTCCCAGATCGCGATGCCAGGATTCGTCAGCCCGAGGACCGCGACCCGCACATCCCGCCCGTGCGGCGTACACAGCCGGTGCATGCTGTACGGGGCGAAGGCCGGCCGCAGTGTCTTCGCGTCCAGCGCGTTCGCCCCCAGGAGCGGGAAGTCGCACTGGTCCTCGAACTTCCGCAACACCGGTATGCCGTAGTTGAACTCGTGGTTCCCGAGCGCCGCGGCGTCGTAGCCGATGGCGTTCATGGCCTGCGCCATGGGGTGCACGGGGCCGTGCGCGGCGGTGATCGGGTCGACCTTGGCGTAGTAGTACGACAGCTGGGTGCCCTGGATCGTGTCGCCCGCGTCGATCAGGAGCGTGTTGCGGCGCCCCTTCTCCTCACGGACCTGGTCCACCAGGGTGGAGATCTTCGCCAGACCGACGTCGTTGTGCGCCTTGTCGTCGAACTCCCGGTCGGTGAAGTAGTCCCAGTTGAAGACGTTCCCGTGCAGATCGGTGGTCCCCATGACGGTGAAGGAGTACCGCTTCGGCGGGCGCCCCTTGGCCTGAGCGGGGACGGCGACGGCCCCGGTGAGGGCGGCACCGGCCCCGGCGGCGGCCGAGCGCTCCAGGAACGTCCTACGGTCCAGCGGCATTTGATCTCCTTCGTTCAGTGCACAACGCGCGTAGATTCTGACGCAGAGGCGGCATCCTGGAATAGTCCTGCCAGGTTTCGATCCGATGACCACCCCGTGCCCCCGAGGGAGCCGCCTGCCATGACCAATGACCTGCCGTACGGAACCACCGAAGCGCCACGGCTGGCCGTGTGCGGCGAAGCCCGGCTGGAGGTGGACCCCGAGATCGCCCGCATCGGCATCACCGTCAGCGCCCGGGGCACCGACCGCCGCAGCGCCCTGGACGACCTGACACGCCGTAACAACACGGTGCTGGAACTCGTCAAGTCCTACGGGGAGGCCGTCGAGAAAGTGGAGACGGGCGCGTTCTCCATCAGCCCCGAACTCACCCGGCACGGCCGCGGCGAACGCATCCGCGCCTACCACGGCCGCGTCCACATCACCGCCGAACTCTCCGACTTCACCGCACTCGGAGAGCTCACCACCCGCGTCGCAGACCTGGACCTGATCCGGGTCGACGGCCCCTGGTGGGCGCTGCGGCCCGACTCGCCCTCCCACGGCGAGGCCCGGCGACAGGCGGTCAAGGAAGCCGTTCAGCGGGCCCGCGAATACGCCGAAGCCCTGGGCACCCGCCTCGCCGCCCTCGTGGAACTGGCCGACCTGGGCGCGGAGAACCCCGCGCCGTACGGCGGGCCGCCCCCCGCCGCCGGCGGCATGCGCATGGCGTTCGCGGCGGAAGCCACCGAAATGGCCCCGCCGCTCGACCTGGAACCCCAGCGCCAGACCGTCACGGCCCAGGTCAACGCCCGCTTCACCATGCACCCCCCCGAGCTCTAGGCCGTGCCCGGGACCGGACCGGACGGGGAACCCCCGACCCCGGCCGATCCGCTCCCGCCCCGGACGGCCCCGGCAGCCCGCCCCGCGAGGCATCGCTGCCGGGGCCCGGGCGCCGCCTCGGAGCCGCCGCCCCCGCCGCACCGCAAAGGCATACGACGCCACCCGCCGGAGCCTCCACCGAAAAGGATTCGACAGCCATCCCGCCCGAGTGGAGCGCTCATCGGAGCGCCGCCCCGCACAATTCAACACTTGTCAATAAGGCTTCACGCAAAGGTTGTTGAGTAGTCACGCCCGACCAATTCTCTACCCGCGGGTAAGCCCTAGGCTCGAAGCATGCGCCGAGCAAAGATCGTCTGTACCCTGGGGCCCGCCACCGACACGTACGACCAGATCAAGGCACTGGTCGAAGCCGGAATGGACGTGGCCCGCCTCAATCTCAGCCACGGCGGTTACGCCGATCACGAAGAGCGCTACCACCGCGTGCGCAAAGCCTCCGACGAAACCGGCCGAAGCGTCGGCGTACTCGCCGACCTTCAAGGCCCGAAGATTCGCCTCGGCCGCTTCCGCGAAGGACCCGTACTCCTTGAACGCGGCGACGACTTCACCATCACCGTCGAACCCGTGGAAGGCGACCGCCACATCTGCGGTACCACCTACGAAGGACTCGCCGCCGACGTCACCGCCGGTGAACGCATCCTCGTGAACGACGGCCGCGTGGCCCTCGACGTCGTCGCCGTCGAAGGGCCCCGGGTCCACACCCGCGTCGTCGAAGGCGGCATGGTCTCCGACAACAAGGGACTCAACCTCCCTGGCGTGGCCGTCTCCGTCCCCGCACTCTCCGACAAGGACGTGGACGACCTCCGCTGGGCCCTGCGCACCGGCGTCGACGTCATCGCCCTCTCCTTCGTACGCTCCGGACGCGACATCGAGGACGTCCACCGGATCATGGACGAGGAAGGCCGCCGCATCCCCGTCATCGCCAAGATCGAGAAGCCGCAGGCCGTCGACAACATCGACGACATCGTCGCCGCCTTCGACGGAATCATGGTGGCCCGCGGAGACCTCGGCGTGGAGATGCCGCTGGAGCAGGTACCCATCGTCCAGAAGCGCGCCGTCAAGCTGGCCAAGCGCAACGCCAAGCCCGTCATCGTCGCCACCCAGATGCTCGAATCGATGATCGACAACTCCCGGCCCACCCGCGCCGAGGCGAGCGACGTCGCCAACGCCGTCATCGACGGCACCGACGCCGTGATGCTCTCCGGCGAGACCAGCGTCGGAAAGTACCCCGTCGAGACGGTCAGGACCATGAGCCGGATCGTCGAAGCCGCCGAAGAGGACGTACTGGCCAAGGGCCTGCCCCCGCTGACCGAACGCAACAAGCCCCGCACCCAGGGCGGTGCCGTCGCCCGCGCCGCCGCCGAGATGGGCGACTTCCTCGGCGCCAAGTTCCTCGTCGCGTTCACACAGTCCGGCGACACGGTCAAGCGGCTCTCCCGCTACCGCTCGCCCATCCCGCTGCTCGCCTTCACACCGGACCCGGCCACCCGCTCCCAGCTCACCCTCACCTGGGGAGTCGAGACCTTCCTCGGCCCGCACGTCGACTCCACCGACGCGATGGTCGCGCAGGTCGACGAGCAGCTCCTGAGGATCGGACGCTGCCGGAAGGGCGACATCGTGGTCATCACGGCCGGCTCCCCTCCCGGTGTCGCGGGCACCACCAACCTCGTCCGCGTCCACCACATCGGCGAGAGCCTCAAGTAGCCGCTCAGTACTTCGGCCCGACGTGCGCGTCCATGAGCGCGACGGACGCGCGTCGGGCGACGGAGACGGTGTACGGATCGCCCCGGCGGGTGCAGTGCGTCCACTCGACCCCCAGTCCGTCGAGAGTGTCGGTGCAGAGCCGACGGATGTCGTCGGACGCATTGGTGAAGAAGTACCTCGGGTACTCGTACCGCTTCCGCTCCCCGCCGACGACCCGGGTCGCCCAGTTGGTGATCCGGCAGCCGTCGGAGTGGATGAGCCCCCGGACGAACTCCCAGGGGAAGGCGTCGACGATGCCCTGCTGCCAGCCCTGGAGGACGATGGGCCGCTCATGTTTCTTGCCGGGGCCGTGCTGGGGGAAGAGGCAGAACAGATGCCGCGAGTAGATCTTCACCTCCTGGCAGCCCTTCCGCTGCACTGTGGAGACGGAGTTCCCGCGCAATACGGCGCGCATGGCGTCCACGCACGCGTTGATGAGCCCAGGCCAGCTGTCGTCGCACGTGATGGAGAGGCTGGGCACTCTCATTGACCGGTTCTGGACGATGTGCCCGTCGCCCAGATACAGCCCCAGGAGGTACGCGTACGCCTCCTCGTTCAGGTCCCGTCCGTCACAGCGCGGGCACTTGGGGATGGAACGGCCCGGACACTCGCCGCGTTTCGCGCGGTCCACGTGCTTCCAGTAGCTGATCGTGCCGGTGGGGACGTTGAGCGTGCGTGCCACATCCGCGTTCCTGGCGCCGCCGCGCAGCAGGGTGAGCGCGTGCTGTCGTACGTCTGTGCCGTGAAAGTACATGCGCTCACTCTGCGCAACGCACGGTGTCCATGGGTAGCAAAAAGCGGACAATCACGCGAAGGTGAGCGTCCGCTTCAGGAGATGGTGCCGGGTATGGGATTCGAACCCACACGTCCTTTCGGACAGAGGTGTTTGAGACCTCCGCGTCAGCCAGTTGCGCCAACCCGGCGAGGTTGCCAGTCGGAGTGTACCCGGTGACCAGTGGAGCCAGCAGCTAGGTAGGCTTCTTCATGCAGTACCACGCCCCGAACGAGGAGCCCCCGTGAGCGCCCCCGAGTCGCCCCAGCCCGTCGCAGCCGACGACGACACGTCGCACGTCCCGCCGATGACGACCCGCGTCGTCATCGCCGAGGACGAGGCCCTCATCCGCCTCGACCTCAAAGAGATGCTCGAAGAAGAGGGCTACTCGGTCGTCGGCGAGGCCGGTGACGGTGCCCGGGCCGTGGAACTCGCCCGGGAGCACCGGCCCGACCTGGTCATCCTCGATGTGAAGATGCCGGTCCTCGACGGGATCTCGGCCGCCGAGCAGATCGCCGGTGAATCGATCGCCCCCGTGCTGATGCTCACCGCCTTCTCCCAGCGCGACCTCGTCGAGCGGGCCCGGGACGCCGGTGCCATGGCGTACCTGGTCAAGCCGTTCAGCAAGAGCGACGTCGTTCCCGCGATCGAGATGGCGGTGTCGCGGTTCGCCGAACTGAAGGCCCTGGAGAAGGAGGTCGCCGACCTCTCCCAGCGGCTGGAGACCCGCAAGCTGGTGGACCGGGCGAAGAGCATCCTGCAGACGCAGTACGGGCTGTCGGAGCCCGCGGCCTTCCGGTGGATCCAGAAGACGTCGATGGACCGGCGCATGTCGATGCAGCAGGTCGCCGAGGCGGTCATCGAGGACGCCGAGGAGAAGAAGGCCGCGAAGGGGCAGTAGCCCCCGGACGACGTGCAGGAGGCCCGTCCCCGCGGATCGCGGGGGCGGGCCTCCTGCCTTGTGCCTGCGGCACGGTGTCCAGGGCACCGTGCCCGCGGCTCAGTCCTCGCCGAGGTAGGTCTTGCGGACCTCGTCGTCGTGGAGCAGGTCCTCGCCCGTGCCGGACAGCTTGATGGAGCCGACCTCCAGCACGTACCCGTAGTCCGCCAGGGAGAGGGCGGCCTGCGCGTTCTGCTCGATGAGCAGGATCGTCATGCCCTCCGCCTTCAGCGTGGAGATGGTCTCCATGATCTTCTGCATCATGAGCGGGGAGAGGCCCATGGACGGCTCGTCCAGCATCAGCAGCTTGGGCTGGGACATCAGCGCCCGGCCCATGGCGAGCATCTGCTGCTCACCGCCGGAGAGGGTGCCCGCGGCCTGCTTGCGACGCTCGCCCAGGATGGGGAAGAGGTCGTAGGCGCGCTGGATGTCCTTCTCGATGCCTTCCTTGTCGCTCCGCAGGAACGCTCCGAGCTGGAGGTTCTCGGCGATGCTCAGGCGCGGGAAGATGTGCCGGCCTTCGGGGGAGTGGGCCATCCCCAGCGCGACGATCTTGTGAGCGGGAATGCCGCCGAGGGGCTTCCCATCAAAGATGATCTTTCCGCTGGTCGGCTTGAGCAGTCCGGAGAGGGTGCGCAGCGTGGTGGTCTTGCCGGCGCCGTTGGTGCCGATGAGGGTGACGACCTGGCCGGCCTCGACGGAGAAGGAGATGCCCTTGACGGCCTCGATCTTGCCGTAGGCGACCCTGAGGTCCTCGACCTCCAGGAGAGCGGTCACTTCGAGTCTCCTTCAGTGGTGCTGGGCGCTTTCCCGGTCGGGGACGAGGGCGTGGTGTCCTCCGTGTCCCGCGCTTCGGCCGTGTCCGGCGCTTCGTTCCCGGCGTCGGCCTCGGTCGCCGCGGCGGCTTCCGGGTCCGTGTCGGCCGTGCTTTCGGCGGGGGCGTCGGCCCCTGCCTCTGTGGCGGTCCCGGTGTCAGCCTCGGCTTCGGGCGCGGGCGCGGTCTCGGCTTCGGGCGCGGGCGCGGTCTCGGCCTCGGTCCCGGCTTCTGCCTCGGCCTCGGCGGGGGCGTCGGCCTCTGCGTCCGCCTCCGTGGCCGCCTCGGTCTTGGCCTCGGGGTCCGCCTCGGCCGGAGCCTCGGTCTTGGCCTCGGGGCCCGCCTCGGCCGGAGCCTCGGTCTTGGCCTCGGTCTCCGCGTCGGCCGCAGCCCCGGCGTGTGCCTCGGCGGCCTCGACCTCGGCGGCCTCCTCCGCGCCCGGCGCGCCCTCGAAGGGCGTTCCGAGGTAGGCGGCGATCACGCGCTCGTCGCCCTGGACGACCGAGGCGGTGCCTTCGATGAGCTTCTCGCCCTGGACGAGGCAGGCGACCCGGTCGCACAGGTTGAAGATGAAGCGCATGTCGTGCTCGATGACGAGGACGGCGATGCCCATGTCCCGGATGGCGAAGATGAGCTCTTCGGCCGCCCGGGTCTCCTGCGGGTTCATGCCGGCGGTGGGCTCGTCGAGGAGCAGCAGGCCGGGGTCGCTCGCGAGGGCCCGGGCGATCTCCAGCTTGCGCTGCTCGCCGTAGGGCAGGTTGCGGGCGAGGTGGTCGGCCTTGTGCTCCAGGCCGATGAACTCCAGGAGTTCCATGGCGCGGGCGTGGGAGGCGGCTTCGGCCTTCTTGAAGCCGGGGCCGCGGACGAGGGCGGACCAGAGTCCTTCCTTGGTCCGGGTGTGCCGGCCGACCAGGACGTTCTCCAGGACGGTCATGTTGGCGAACAGCCGGATGTTCTGGAAGGTGCGGGCGATGCCCGCCTTGGTGACCAGGTGCGGCTTGGGCGGCAGGACGGTGCCCTTGTAGCTGACCTTGCCCTCGGTGGGGACGTAGAGCCCGGTGAGGCAGTTGAAGAAGGTCGTCTTGCCGGCGCCGTTGGGGCCGATGAGGCCGACGATCTCTCCGGCGTTGACCGACAGGTCGACGGAGCGTACGGCGGTGAGGCCGCCGAACCGCATGGTGACGCCGCTGGCCTCGAGGACGGCCTGGGTCGTGGTGGTGCTGGTGGTGGTGCTGGTCGTGGTCGTCATGTTCTTCACGCCCCCGCCTTGGCGACGCCGACGGCGGAGTCGGGGAGTCCCTTTTCCGGTGTGTCGGTCTGGTCGGTCTCGTGGTACTCGAGCTGGGCGCGCCGGTTGGCGATGAGCCCCTCGGGGCGGAAGCGCATGAGCAGGATGAGGGCGATGCCGAAGCCGAGCAGCTGGTAGTCCTGGAGGAACTGGAGCTTGGCCGGGATCATGTAGAGGAGCGTGGCGCCGAGGAGCGGTCCGCTGATGGTGCCCATGCCGCCGAGGATGACGGCCGCCAGGAGGAAGGCCGAGTTGGGCGGTACGGGGCCGGCGAACTGGTACATCTCGGGGACCACGGTGTGCTGGACGTGTGCCTGGACGGTGCCGGCGAGGCCGGCGAGCGTGGCGCCGAGGGCGAAGGCGATGAGCTTGACGCGGAAGCCGTTGATGCCCATGGCGGTGGCGGCGGTCTCGTCCTCGCGGATCGCGACCCAGGCGCGGCCGATGCGGGAGCTGCCGGCGCGGCTGAAGACGAGGACCACGAGGATCGTCGCGAGCAGCATGAGCAGGTAGTAGTTGGCGTAGGCGCCGAGTTCGATGCCGAGCACGGTGTGGGGCTGCCCGAAGTTGAACCCGAAGAATTCGAGGTCGGGGATGTTCGGGATGCCGTTGGGGCCGTTGGTGATCTGCGGGCCGGAGACGCCGTCGAGGTTGCCCATGGCGATGCGGAAGATCTCTCCGAAGCCCAGGGTGACGATGGCGAGGTAGTCGCCGCGCAGGCGGAGTGTCGGGGCGCCGATGACGACGCCGAAGATCAGCGACACGATGGCGCCGGTGAGCACCGCGGCCCAGAAGGGGAAGTGCAGGTCGAAGGCGGAGGCCGTCGAGCCGGAGACGAGGGCGGCGGTGTAGGCGCCGACGCCGAGGAAGGCGACGTATCCGAGGTCGAGCAGGCCGGCGAGGCCGACGACGACGTTCAGGCCGAGTGCCACGGTCGCGAAGATGAGGATGTTGACCGCGACGAGCGTGTACTGGTCGGTGCTCTGGGTGAAGGGGAAGGTCGCGGCGGCGACGAAGGCCGAGATGACGGTGACCTGGCGGTACTTGGCCGTGACGGCCGAGAGCCGGGCGACGAGACCGGCCTTCATGAGCGCGGCGACGGCGAACCCGACGGTGATCAGGTAGCCGGTGAAGAGTTCGGCGTACTCGGTGTCGATGCCGTAGGTGATCACGAAGAGGCCGACGGCGAACGCGGCGACGATGATCAGGATTTCGGCCCAGGAGGGGAGGGCCTTGGGCTTGGCGGCCTTGCGGGTGTCGTCGGGGAGCAGGAACGCGGCGGCGAGGGGTATCGCGGTGGCCACGGCGGCGACGTAGCCGCCGGGCTCCAGGTTCACGACGCCGCCGAGTTCGACGGTGATGGCGACGAGGGTGAACCAGGTGGTGGCGAAGCCGCCGAGGGCGAGGAGTTTGAGGGCCTTGGTGGTTCCGGCGGGGGCCAGCCAGCCGAGGCCCTTGATGCCGAGGGCCGCGAGTGCGTACAGGGCGATGAGTGCGCCGGCCGTGAGGGTGAGGACCTGCAGGCCGCCGGGGTAGCCGGTGACGGTGAGGTCGCCGGGGAACGCGTCGGTCCAGGTCCAGGCCAGGAAGGTGCTGGCGACGGTGGCTGCGCCGCCGAGAGCGGTCACCCAGCGCAGTGCGGTGGCTCGGGAGACGTCCTGTGCGGCATCGGCCGTCTTGGTGGTGTCGGTGGTCATCGTTCTCACGCCCGATCCGCGACGCGCTCACCGAGCAGGCCCTGCGGCCTGACGAGGAGTACGACGATGAGGAGTACGAAAGCCCAGACGTTGGACCAGGCGCCACCGCCGAGCTGCTGCATGCCGGGGATTTCCTCGATGTAGGCGATCGACAGGGCTTCGGCGAGGCCGAGCACCACGCCGCCGACCATGGCGCCGTAGATGTTGCCGATGCCGCCGAGCACTGCGGCGGTGAAGGCCTTCAGGCCGAGGATGAAGCCCATCTCGAAGTTGATCTGGCCCTTGTCCAGGCCGTAGGCGACCGCGGCGACCGCTGCGAAGGCGGCGCCGATGGCGAAGGCCATCACGATGATGCGGTCGGTGTTGATGCCCATCAGCTTCGCTGTGTCGGGGTCCTGCGCGGTGGCCTGCATGGCGCGGCCGCTGCGGCTCTTGGAGACGAAGAGGCCGAGGGCGAGCATGCACAGCGGGGCGAGGACGAGCACGAAGGCGTCGGCGCGCTGGATGGCGAGGTTGTCGAAGATCTTGAAGGAGTCCCCGGTGAACTCGGGGAAGCTCCGGGCCGCCTTGGCTTCGGGGTAGAAGCCCCAGACGATCTGCTGCAGGGCGATGGACAGACCGATGGCGGTGATGAGCGGGGCGAGCCGTGGTGCGGTGCGCAGGGGCCGGTAGGCGAAGCGCTCCGCGGCCGTGGCGACGGCGACGGAGGCAATTGCGCCGCCGATGATCATGAGTGGTATCGCCACCAGGAGACTGGTTCCGCTGGGGAGCCATATGTAGGTGGTGAGGGCGCCGAAGCCCCCGATCATGAAGATCTCGCCATGGGCGAAGTTGATGAGCTGGACGATGCCGTAGACCATGGTGTACCCGATGGCGATGAGACCATAGAGGGCGCCGAGGGCAAGGCCGTTGGCCAGCTGTTGCGGCAGTTCGTTCACCGCAGGGCCTCCGATGAGCTTGTCGGATATGAGTCCGCGCGAGGGCGCTGTTTGCGCCCTCGCGCGGCTGAGTTCAATTCGGTGGGTGGTGGGGGAGGGGCCGCTGGGCCGGTTCCTCCCGGGTCGGTCGTCCGGTCAGTCCTCGAAGGTCGCGGACTTGACGTCGGTCCAGTCGGCACCCTTCACCGAGTAGACGGTGAGCTGCTTGTTGGTGGTGTCGCCGAACTCGTCGAACGAGACCTTGCCGGTCACACCGTCGAAGGAGACCTTGGACATGGCCTCGACGACCTTCTTGCGGGCGTCGGCCGGCACCTTGCCGTCGTTGTCCGCGACGACCGCCTTGACGGCCTGGATGATGCTCCACGCGGCGTCGTAGGAGTAGCCGCCGTACGCCGCGTACGGGTCCTTGTAGCCGCCGGCCTTGTAGTCCGCGATGAACTTCTTGGCGGTCGGGAGCTTCTCGACCGGGTAGCCGACGGAGGTCGCGAGGTCGCCGTCGTTCGCCACGCCGGAGGCCTTGATGAAGGCCGGGTCGTAGATGCCGTCGCCACCCATGGTGGGGATCTTGGCCCCGGTCTTCTTGATCTGGTCGGAGAGGAGGCCGCCCTCGGGGTACTGGCCGCCGAAGTAGACGGAGTCCGCGCCGGAGGCCTTGACCTTGTCGGCGGTGGAGGAGAAGTCGGTCTCCTTGACCGTGACGTGGTCGGTGCCGGCGATGGTGCCGCCGAGGCGCTCGAACTCCTTGGCGAAGATCGAGGCGAGGCCGGCGCCGTAGGTCTGCTTGTCGTCGACGACGAAGACCTTCTTCTTCTTGGCGTCGTTGTACAGGTACTGGGCGGCGAACTTGCCCTGGACGACGTCGGTGGTGGCGGTACGGAAGTAGGTGGCGAAGGTCCGCTTCTTTTCGCCCTTGCCCCAGTTGTCGCCCTGGCTCAGGGCCGGGTTGGTGTTGGCCGGGGAGACCTGGGTGAGGTTGGCGGTGTTGAAGACGCCCTGCATCGACTGGGAGACGCCGGAGTTCAGCGGGCCCACGACGCCGAGGACGTCCTTGTTGCCGACCAGTTTGGTGGCGTTGGCCTGACCGGAGGCGGGTACGGCCTGGTCGTCGAGGGCTTCGATCTTGAACTCGACGCCGGGGACCTCGTTGTTCTTGTTGGCGGTGTTGACCGCGAGGTCGACCGAGTTCTTGATGCCCTGGCCGAGCGCGGAAAGCGATCCGGTGAGCGGTGCGTCGACTCCGATCACGACGGTGGTCTTGCCTCCGTCGTTCCCGCCACTGCCCTTGCTGTCGTCGCGCGACCCGCAGGCGGTGAGGGTGAGTGCCCCCGTGGTGATCACGGTGGTGAGTATGAGCAAGGAACGGTGTCGCACGAGTGAATCCTTTCCCTGGCGCGGCCTCCTCGAACTGAGGTGCCGTTTGGTCGCCGGGCCGTACTGGGGTGCTGAAGGGGCTGTGAAGCAGACGCGCCCGGCGGCGCGGTGACTGGCGGTGACTCTAAGCGCAGCTGATGGAGTCGGGGACCGGTGAAGGACAGGATGTGACTGTCTTGTTATGCCGGAGGGGAGAGCTCGTGGTCAGTGTGTGTACAGAAGCGGGCTTTCCGGTCGTCCCCCAAGTGTTCACATGCTGAGAACGCCCAGTTCCGCTCAGGGGCTTGAGTGGATCTTGCTGCTGACGCGCCGGAGGCCGCGGAGGGGTCGGCGGGCTCTTCGGCGGGCGCGGCCCGCGGTGGGGGCGAGTCCGATCTCTCGTTTCGCGATTGTTACGCAGTGTTACGGCATGGAGTGTCGATCCGATCGAGCGGGGATCGTCCTCGCAGGTCCCGGCACCGGCTTCCGGGTAACGCCCTCCGGATTCCGGTCGCCCGGAGGGGTGGTCCGGCACTCATCGTGGCGGGTGGCACCCGGTTCCCGGGGCCTCCGCTCGCGCCGTCGGCCGCCTCGCGGCGCCGCCCGGCCCTTCGCCTCGGCAACCGCGGTGCCGGAAAACGTTCTTCGCGCTCCCCGACGTCCCGAGCCTCGGCCGGAAGGGTGTCACGGGTCGTCAACTGCGCCTCGGGCGGACCCGTCCGGTTCCGGACCCCTGCCGTCCCCGTGCCACCGCTCGCCGCCGCCGCCCGGTGGGGGGTGCCGGCGGGTTCCGCCGTGCCCGTGTGCCCGGCCGTGGCCGTCCGCCCCGGTGAGGCGGGCCGACGGCGGCCCGAACGGCCGTCCGCCGTCGGTGTGGTGGGCGGTGTGTGCGTCGCAGGTCCGGCCGAGGCGCGCGAAGTGCCCGTCCCTCTGCCCGTGAACCTCATGAAGGAACGCTAGGTGGTGACCATGGGTGACACAACAGCCGCTTGGGAAAAGGAAGTTGCGGTCTGGTGCGACAGATGTGGAAGCGGTGGAATGTGTGCGCGCTTCCCGCGTGATCGTCACATTCTCCGGCCTCTGGAGGCAGGCACGATGGTGAGATCCACGATGGCGAGAGCCGTCGGAACAGGTTCCTTCCGCACCGTCCGGCGCTTCGGCGTGGCCGTGCTGGCGGTCTCGCTGGTCGCGGTTCTTCCCCCGCCCGCGGCGACGGCCGGACCGGCCCCCGGGCTGAGGATCGTCGATGGTTCCACCCAGCCGGTCTTCTCCCGCGCGGACGCGGTCCACCAGCTCGTGGACATCCGGACGGAGACGGACAGCGACGGCGACGGCGAGCGGGACACCGTACGGATGCGGATCCTGCGGCCGAAGGAGACCGACGCGGGTCTGCGCGTCGCCACCGTCATCGAGGCGAGTCCCTACTGGGGCGGCGGCAACGACGTCCCGTTCCACGACGTCGACGTGGAGGAGGACGGGCTGCCGGCCGGTGCGCGGCCCGGCGGGCCCGAGCGGCTGCCCGGCCTGCTCGCGGCCGCCCCGGGCCGGCTCGCCGAGGCGCCCGCCGCTTCGGGCACGGACGCCGCGGTGGCGGCCGGAGCCTCCGCCCCGGCCGTCGTCTTCCCCGGCTACACCGACAACTACTTCCTGCCCCGCGGCTACGCCGTCGCACAGCTCGACAGCATCGGTACGGGCGGATCGACCGGCTGCCCCACGTCCGGCGGCCATGAGGAGACGCTCGGCGCGAAGGCGGCGGTGGACTGGCTGAACGGCCGGGCGAAGGGCTGGGACCCGCAGGGGCGGCCGGTCACCGCCGACTGGTCCACCGGCAACGCCGCGATGATGGGGATCTCGTACAACGGGACCCTGCCCATCGCTGTCGCGGCCACGGGCGTCCAGGGGCTGAAGGCGATCGTGCCGATCTCCGGGATCTCCTCCTGGTACGACTACTACCGGGCGAACGGCGGCGTCCTCGCGCCCGGCGGCTTCCAGGGCGAGGACACCGACGTCCTCGCCAAGGCCGTCTACAGTCGCGCCGACCGGCAGATCTGCGCACCCGTGCTGGACCGGCTCACCGCGCGGCAGGACCGCGCGAGCGGTGACCACTCCCGGTTCTGGCGGGAGCGGGACTATCTCAAGGACGTACGGAGGATCGAGGCCGGGGTCTTCCTGGTGCACGGACTCAACGACTGGAACGTGAAGACCCGGCAGGCCGGACGGCTCTGGGAGGAGCTGGGGCGCAGCGGTGTGCCGCGCAAGCTGTGGCTGCACCAGGCCGGGCACAGCAACCCGATGCCGCTGCGCATGGAGGAGTGGCTGACCCAGCTGCACCAGTGGTTCGACCACTGGCTGTACGACGTGGACAACGGTGTGACGCGAGAGCCGCGGGTCGATGTCGAGCAGGCGGACTTCACCTGGCGTACGCAGCCGGACTGGCCGGCGCGGGGCACCCGTGAGGTGACGCTGCGGCTGAACGCGGACGGGCTGTCGCCGCTGCCCGGCCGGCCCGTGCGGCAGACCATGACGGACACGGGCCGCACCGTCCGGGCCGAACAGCTGGTGGCGGACCCGGACGCCGTGAACCCCGGCCGGCTCGCCTACACCACCGGGCCGCTCCCCGCCGACCTCCGGCTCAGCGGCGCGCCGTCGATGTCGGTCCGGGCGTCGGTGGCCGGGACGTCGCCGTATCTGACGGCGCTGCTCGTCGACTACGGGACGGCCACCAGGGCGACCGCGGGGACGGTCGCGGACACCACGGCGCCGGTCTGCTACGGCCAGGGCGTCCCGGGCGACACGGGCTGCGCGTACCGGACCCGTCACCGCACGGAGACCGCCGACTTCAAGATCGTCACGCGCGGGTGGCTGGATGTCCGCAACCGTGACTCCCTCGCCCGCCAGAGCCCGGTCGTGGAGGGGCGAGAGTACCGGCTGGAGTGGGACATGCAGCCCCAGGACCACGTCTTCGGCAAGGGGCACCGGCTGGGCGTGGTGCTCATCTCGACGGACCACGACTACACGCTGCGCCATCCGGCGGGGACGAGGACGACCGTCCGCGCCGGGGCGGCCCGTATCACCCTGCCGGTGGCGCCCGTCGCACCCGCGGGGCGTTAGGGCCTCTCGTTCCGATCTCGCCCGTCGTCCCAGCGACCACGCGCCCGTCCCGGCCGGGCCTCGCCCGGAGCGCCGACGGGCCCGCCGGACGCGCCCCGGCCGGCGCGGGCTCGCCCGCCCCGGCGGCGGCCGGCCCGGGGGCTCCGAGCGGCTTCCGGCCCGGCCGTCGTCCGCGTACGGCGGCCGTCCGGGTACGGGCGGCTCCCGGCCGGCCTGCGGGGAGTCAGCCGGCGGCGGCTCCGGTGACCCGCTCGGCGTCCTTGGCGGAGACCTCGCGCAGCATGCAGGTCAGACGGGCGGTGCAGACCCGCCTGTCCTGCTCGTCGGTGATGACGATCTCGTACGTGGCGGTGGAGCGGCCCCGGTGGACGGGGGTGGCCACGCCGGTCACCAGCCCGCTGCGGACTCCCCGGTGGTGGGTGCAGTTCAGGTCGACGCCCACGGCGATCCTGGACACGCCGCCGTGCAGCATCGAACCGACCGAGCCGAGGGTCTCCGCCAGCACGGCGGAGGCCCCGCCGTGCAGAAGCCCGTACGGCTGGGTGTTGCCCTCGACCGGCATGGTGCCGACGACCCGCTCGGCGGACGCCTCCACGATCTGCACGCCCATGCGGTTGCCGAGGTGCCCGGCGGAGAACAGCGCGGGCAGGTCGACTCCCAGCGCGGCGTACTCGTCGAGAACCTCCTGCGGGAACTTCACGCCTGTCTGTTCACCCATGGGCCCGGCTCCGTTCGTCGTCGTACGTCGTCAGCCGCCTAAGCGAACGCTCAGGCGGACGGTGATTGTTCCAGACGCACGATCACGGACTTGCTGGCGGGGGTGTTGCTGACGTCCGCGGTGGACTCCAGGGGCACCAGGACGTTCGTCTCGGGGTAGTACGCGGCGGCGCAGCCCCGGGCGGTCGGGTAGTGGGCCACCCGGAAGCCCGCCGCCCGGCGCTCGGTGCCGTCGGTCCACTCGCTGACCAGGTCGGTGTACGCGCCGTCCTCAAGGCCCCGCTCGCGGGCGTCGTCCGGATGGACCAGGACCACGCGGCGGCCGCCCTTGATGCCCCGGTAACGGTCGTCGAGGCCGTAGATCGTGGTGTTGTACTGGTCGTGCGAGCGCAGCGTCTGCAACAGCAGCCGGCCCTGGGGGACCCGGGGGTACTCGACGGGGGCGGCGGTGAAGTTGGCCTTGCCGGTCGCGGTGGGGAAACGCCGCTCGTCGCGCGGGGCGTGCGGCAGTGCGAAGCCGCCGGGACGGGCGATCCTGGTGTTGAAGTCCTCGAAGCCGGGGACCACGCGGGAGATGCGGTCGCGGATCGTCGCGTAGTCCCGCTCGAACTCCTCCCACGGCGTCGTCGAACCCGCGCCCAGCACGGCCCGCGCCATGCGGGCGACGATGGCGGGCTCGGAGAGCAGACGCGGGCCGGCGGGCGGGAGATTGCCCCGGGAGGCGTGCACCAGGCCCATCGAGTCCTCGACGGTGACGAACTGCGCCACCCCCTTCCCGCCGGAGGCGCCGCCGCGCAGGTCCTTGTCGGTGCGGCCCAGGGTGGGCAGGATCAGCGCGCGCGTGCCGGTGACCGCGTGCGACCGGTTCAGCTTGGTCGACACGTGCACGGTGAGCCGGGCGCGGCGCATCGCCGCCTCGGTGACCTCGGTGTCCGGCGTCGCTCCGACGAAGTTGCCGCCCATGGCGAAGAAGACCTTCGCCTCGCCGTCGCGCAGGGCCTGGATGGACCGGACGACGTCGAACCCGTGGTGGCGGGGGGAGGTGATGCCGAACTCCTTGTCCAGGGCGTCCAGGAACGCGGCCGAGGGCCGCTCGAAGATGCCCATCGTGCGGTCGCCCTGCACGTTGGAGTGGCCCCGCACGGGGCAGACACCGGCGCCGGGGCGTCCGATGTTGCCGCGCAGCAGCAGGAAGTTGACCACCTCGCGGATGGTCGGCACGGAGTGCTTGTGCTGGGTGAGGCCCATGGCCCAGCACACGATGGTGCGCTCGGAGGCCAGGACCATGCCCAGGGCCCGCTCGATCTCGTCGCGCTCCAGGCCCGTGGCGGCGAGGGTCTCGTCCCAGTCGGCGGCCCGCGCGGCGGTCGTGAAGGCGTCGTACCCGTGCGTGTGGTCGCGGACGAACTCCTCGTCGACCGCGCCCGGGGTGTCGAGGATCAGCCTGTTCAGCAGGCGGAACAGGGCCTGGTCGCCGCCGATGCGGATCTGCAGGAAGAGATCGGTGAGGTCGGTGCCCTTGAGCATGCCGCGCGGGGTCTGCGGGTTCCTGAACCGCTCCAGACCCGCCTCGGGCAGCGGATTCACCGAAATGATCTTCGCGCCGGCGGACTTGGCCTGCTCCAGCGCCGAGAGCATCCGCGGGTGGTTCGTGCCGGGGTTCTGTCCCGCGACGATGATCAGGTCGGCGCGGTGCAGATCCTCCAGCGAGACGCTTCCCTTGCCGACGCCGATCGTCTCCGTCAGGGCCGAGCCGGACGACTCGTGGCACATGTTCGAGCAGTCCGGCAGATTGTTGGTGCCGAACTCGCGGGCGAAGAGCTGGAGCAGGAACGCCGCTTCGTTGCTGGTGCGCCCCGAGGTGTAGAAGAGCGCCTCGTCGGGGGAGGAGAGCGCCCTCAGCTCCTCCGCGATGATCGCGAACGCGCGCTCCCAGCTCACCGCCTCGTACCGGTCCGCGCCCTCCGGCAGGTACATCGGCTCGGTGATCCGGCCCTGCTGCCCCAGCCAGTACCCGCTGCGCGCGTCGAGGTCCGCGACGGGGTGGGCGGCGAAGAAGTCCGGGGTGACACGGCGCAGCGTCGCCTCCTCGGCGACGGCCTTCGCCCCGTTCTCGCAGAACTCCGCGACATGCCGCTTGTCGCCCTCGGGCCAGGCGCAGCCGGGACAGTCGAAGCCGTCCTTCTGATTGACCTTGAGCAGCGTGCGCGCCGTGCGGCGCACCCCCATCTGCTGCTGGGAGATCCGCAGTGTGTGGGCGACGGCGGGCAGCCCCGCGGCCGCGTGCTGCACCGCCCCGACCTGCGGTGCGTCCTGGACCGGGTCACCCGCGGGCGGCTTGCTGGCCATCGCGCTCTCCTTCGAGCTCGCTGCTTGTGCGCTACACCCACGATCCTGTCACGCGCCACCGACAGGGGCTCCCGCCCGGTCCCGGCCGGTCGGGATTGTCGGTGGTCCGTGGCAGGATCGTGTCCGTGGCTGAGACAGCATCGAAGAAGACCGAAGACAACCGTCCCCGCCTGCTCCTCATGGACGGGCACTCCCTGGCGTACCGGGCGTTCTTCGCGCTGCCCGCGGAGAACTTCACGACCGCGAGCGGTCAGACGACCAACGCCATCTACGGCTTCGCGTCGATGCTGGCGAACACGCTGCGCGACGAGGCGCCCACGCATTTCGCCGTGGCCTTCGACGTGTCCCGCAAGACCTGGCGCTCGCAGGACTTCCCCGAGTACAAGGCGAACCGCTCCAAGACCCCCGACGAGTTCAAGGGGCAGGTCGAGCTGATCGGCGAGCTCCTCGACACCATGAACGCGGTGCGGTTCGCGGTGGACGGCTTCGAGGCCGACGACATCATCGCCACCCTCGCCACGCAGGCCGAGGCCGCGGGGTTCGAGGTGCTGATCGTCACCGGCGACCGGGACTCCTTCCAGCTGGTCTCCGACCATGTGACCGTGCTGTACCCGACCAAGGGCGTCTCCGAGCTGACCCGCTTCACTCCGGCGAAGGTCGAGGAGAAGTACGGCCTCACCCCCCGGCAGTACCCGGACTTCGCGGCGCTGCGCGGCGACCCGTCCGACAACCTTCCGGGCATCCCCGGTGTCGGTGAGAAGACCGCCACGAAGTGGATCAACCAGTTCGGCTCGTTCGCGGAGCTCGTGGAGCGTGCCGACGAGGTCAAGGGCAAGGTCGGCCAGGCCCTGCGCGACCACCTGGAGTCGGTCAGGCTCAACCGGCACCTGACCGAGCTGGTCCGTGACGTCGAGCTGCCCAAGGCGGTCGCCGAGCTGGAGCGCGCGCCCTACGACCGCACCGCCCTGAAGGGCTTCCTGGAGGTCCTGGAGATCCGCAACCCCAGCCTGCGGGAGCGGCTCCTCGCGGTCGACCCCGGTGCGGAGGAGGAAGAGGCCCCGGCGCCCGAGGCGGGCGTCGAGGTGGACGGCGACGTGCTGGGCGCCGGCGAGCTGGCTCCCTGGCTGGAGCGGCACGGCGGACAGCCGCTCGGCGTGGCGACCGTCGCCACCTGGGCCCTGGGCGTCGGCAACGTCAGCGAGGTCGCGCTGGCGGCCGCCGGGGGCGCCTCCGGCACCGAGGGCCACGGGGGCGGGAAGGCGGCCTGGTTCGACACGACCCAGCTGGACGAGGCCGACGAGCGGGCCTTCGCGGCCTGGCTGGCCGACCCCGACCGGCCCAAGGTCATGCACAACGCCAAGGAGGCCCTGCGGGTCTTTCCCGAGCACGGCTGGGACGTCGCCGGCATCACCATGGACACGGCGCTCGCCGCCTATCTGGTCAAGCCCGGCCGCCGGTCCTTCGCCCTGGACGCCCTCTCCGTCGAGTACCTCCACCGCGAGCTGGCCCCGGCCGCCGCCGACGGGCAGCTGGCCTTCGGCACGGAGGAGGAGCACGCCGAGGCGGACGCGCTGATGGCGCAGGCCCGCGCGGTCCTCGACCTCGGCGACGCGTTCGGCGAGAAGCTGGACGAGGTCGGCGCGACCGAGCTGCTGCACGACGTGGAGCTGCCCACCTCGCTGCTGCTGGCCCGGATGGAGCGGCACGGCATCTCCGCCGACCGCGCGCACCTGGAGGCCATGGAGCAGCAGTTCGCCGGCGCCGTCCAGCAGGCGGTCAAGGAGGCGCACGCCTCGGTCGGCCACGAGTTCAACCTCGGCTCGCCCAAGCAGCTCCAGGAGGTCTTCTTCGGTGAGCTGAACCTCCCCAAGACGAAGAAGACCAAGACCGGTTACACCACCGACGCCGACGCCCTGGCCTGGCTGGCCGGGCAGACCGAGCACGAGCTGCCGGTCATCATGCTGCGCCACCGCGAGCAGGCCCGGCTGCGCTCCACCGTCGAGGGGCTGATCAAGACGATCGCGGCCGACGGCCGGATCCACACCACGTTCAGCCAGACGGTCGCGGCGACCGGACGACTGTCGTCCACCGACCCCAATCTGCAGAACGTGCCCGTCCGCACCGACGAGGGCCGTGCCATCCGCCACGGCTTCGTCGTCGGCGAGGGCTTCGAGTCGCTGATGACCGCCGACTACAGCCAGATCGAGCTGCGGGTGATGGCGCACCTGTCGGAGGACGAGGGCCTGATCGAGGCGTTCGCCTCGGGCGAGGACCTGCACAACACCGTCGCCTCCCAGGTCTTCGGTGTGGAGCGCTCGGCGGTCGACGCGGAGATGCGCCGCAAGATCAAGGCCATGTCGTACGGCCTGGCGTACGGCCTCTCCGCCTTCGGCCTCTCCCAGCAGCTGAACATCGAGGCCGGTGAGGCGCGGGCCCTGATGGACACGTACTTCGAGCGGTTCGGCGGAGTGCGCGACTACCTGCGCCGTGTCGTCGACGAGGCCCGTGCCACCGGCTACACGGAGACGATGCTCGGCCGCCGCCGTTATCTGCCCGACCTGAACAGCGACAACAGGCAGCGCCGCGAGGCCGCCGAGCGGATGGCGCTCAACGCCCCGATCCAGGGCACCGCCGCCGACATCGTGAAGGTCGCCATGCTGAACGTCGGCCGGGCGCTGGAGGAGGCGCGACTGCGCTCCCGGATGCTGCTCCAGGTCCACGACGAAATCGTCCTGGAGGTGGCCGCGGGGGAGCGCGAGCGGGTGGAGGAGATCGTCCGTCGCGAGATGTCGGCCGCGGTCGTCCTGCGCGCGCCGCTGGACGTCTCGGTGGGCGTGGGCCCCGACTGGGAGTCCGCCGCGCACTGACACCCCGTGCGTCCGCCCCGGCCCGGGGCGGACGCACCGGCGGGCGCCGCGTGACGCCCTTCGGCGTCCGCCCCGGGCGCGCGGCACGGGCGCCGGGTGCCGTCCCGGGGATGCCGGAGGCGGGATGAGACAGGCGGGACCAGGCAGGCCGGACCAGGCAGGCGGGGATACGGGGGCGGGGCCCGCCCGGTCAGTCCCGGCGCGAGGAGGCCGTCGACGCCGGAACGGAATCCGCGGGGAGAGACCCAGCACGGGTGCGGGCCGGACGCAGGCGCATTCCCGCCCCGTACAGGAGCAGCCCGACCGCGAGTCCCGCTCCCGCGCCGAAGCAGGCGGTCGGAATGATGTCCAGGGGCGTCTCGATCCGCCCCCAGTAGGCGTACCAGCGCAGGCAGCGGTGCACGGCCCCCGCCGCCAGGCACCCCGCCAGCAGCGCCGCGGCCAGCACGCGCCCCCGGCGGCCCAGGACCGGCACCGCCCCCGGAGCCGGGGTCCCCGCCGGTACCCGCCTCAGCGCACTGCCCGTGAACCACACCAGCGCGACGAGCGCCAGGGCGGACCCGCCGTACTGCGCGTGGAGATACAGCGGGAAACCGCCCACGACCTCCCCCAGCACCGGCAGCACCTGTGTGCCCCACCGTCCCGGATGCGTGAACAGATCCCACACCACATGCGTCGTGGCGCCGAGCACGGCCGACGCATAGCCCCACGCCGCCAGCGCGACCGGTCGCCGGTCCCGCCACGGCCGGCCGCGCAGCAGCGTGTGCACCCGCCCCCGCCAGCGGCCGGGCAGCAACGCGACAAGCGGCTCACGGACCATCAGCCACACCGCCACCATGACGAAGGTGATGGCCGCGTCGACGGTGAGGACGCCCCCCACGCCGTGCGTGACGTCACCGAACCCCATCGCGCCCGGGACCAGGGAGTCCGCGAAGTACGTCATATCAGGTGAGAACGATCCCGCGACGAGCGCCGAGGCGACGAGCGGACCGCGCGCGGCGCCCGACCTCCGTATGCCCGGCAGTACGGCCGCGGCATGGCTGAGCGTGAACGGCATGGCGGTGGTGCCCCCCCGTGGTCCCTGTCCCCGTCGGCCCTGGGGCCGCCCCCTGGTGAATGACGCCCAGTATGGGGGAAGTTCAGGTGTGACGAACCGGGCGACGTACAGGTGACGAAAGCGTGAAAAGCGGTCAGGAGGCGGTATCCCAGGGCCCCGAGTTGACGTAGGGTCGCCTGTGTCCTTGCGCTGGGGAGCGCGGGCAGACGTCGACGGGGAGGGACCATGGACATGGCAGCGCAGATCGGCCGTCGTTTGCGCAAGGGGGCCACGAGCACCGCCGTGGCCGCGGCGGCGGTGGCCGCGCTCTCGGCCTCACAGGCGCCGGGTGTCGTGCCCTCCGCCGGCGGGGGCGACCAGGCCGCGGACGCCACCCCGCCGTCCGCCGGTGGCGGCTCGGCGACCGGCGACTCGCCGTACTACACCGATCTGCCGCCCCTCAACACGCCCGGCAAGCCGGGCACTTCGATAGACCTCCCGGCGGCGACGGGCCCTGCGGAAGCAGGCATTCCGGCGACCGTGCTCGCGGCGTACCGGCAGGCCGAGCAGCACCTCAAGAGCAAGGACCCGGGCTGCAACCTCCCCTGGCAGCTCCTCGCGGGCATCGGGAAGGTCGAGTCGGGGCAGGCGCGCGGCGGCCGGGTCGACGCCAACGGCACCACTTTCTCGCCCATCCTCGGGCCGGTCCTCAACGGCGTCGGCTTCGCCAACATCTCCGACACCGACGGCGGCGCGTTCGACGGCGACAGGACCCATGACCGCGCGGTCGGGCCGATGCAGTTCATCCCCGCCACCTGGGCGACCTGGGGCCAGGACGGCAACGGCGACGGCCGCAAGGACCCCAACAACATCTACGACGCCGCACAGGCCGCCGGCATGTACCTCTGCGCCAACAACCGCGACCTGGCGCTCAAGGCGGACCTCGACAAGGCGATCCTCAGCTACAACCAGTCGCGGGAATACCTGCGCACGGTGCTCTCCTGGTTCGAGTACTACAAGAACGCCAGCCACGAGATCCCCGACGGCACGGGCGCCCTGCCGGGCGGCCGCAGCGACTCCGGGACCGGGACCGGCACCACGCCCACCCCGTCCCCCACGCCGACCCCTGTCCCGACCCCCACGCCGAAGCCCACTCCGGGCCCCTCGAAGCCCACCCCGGGCCCCTCGAAGCCCACCCCGGGCCCGTCGAAGCCGGCACCCGGCAAGCCCGGAGGCGGCACCGGTACGCCCACGCCCACCCCGACACCCCCGCCCACGCCTGCCCCCTCGCCCTCCGGGACCGTGGCGCGCCTCACGGACGCGGGCACCGGGACGCTCACCGCGACGGCGGGCAGCCGGTTCGAGGAGAGCCCCGAGATCCGCGCGGTCGACGCGGCGGGCAAGCCGGTCGCCAAGGTCCCCGTCACCTTCGCGATCGTCGGCGAGACGGACTCCCGCTTCCCCGGGGCCCTCACCAAGGCCACCGTCGTCACGGGGGCCGACGGAACCGCCGCGGCACCCGCGCTCCAGGCGGGCGAGCGGACCGGTGACTTCGTCGTACGGGCCACCCTCACGGGCCGGACCCTGCCCGGCGTCGACTACACCGCGACCGTCACCGCCCGCCAGGCCGACGGCCTGAGCCGGGCCGACGACAAGGCGCTCACGGCCGCGCCCGGCGCGGAGTTCACCGGGCAGGTCACGGTGAAGGCGACGTACAAGGGAGCCGTCGCACCCGGCGTCGCCGTGACCGCGACCATGATCACAGCGGCGGACGACCCGAAGGCCAACGACAAGGGCCCCTGGTTCAAGGACGAGCAGGGCAATCCGGTCCGTACCCTCACCGAGCTCAGGACCGACGCGGACGGCGTGCTCACGCTGCCGAAGATGTACGCGGACGAGCAGACCGGCACCTTCCTGCTGCGCCTGACGACCGCCGGCGGGGCGACCCTGACCGTCGAGCTCACGGTCGCCTGACCCGAGGGCGCCGCGGAGACCGCACACCCGCACCGCCCCTCCGCACGACGGAGGGGCGGTGCGCGGTTTCCGGCAGCCGGCGCGGGACGCCGGCTCAGCGCCGTTCGGTCCGTGCCTTCGTGAAACGCGTCGGCTCGGCAGTGGAGGGATCCTCCGGCCACGGGTGCTTCGGGTAGCGGCCGCGCAGCTCCGCGCGTACCGAGCGGTAGCCCTCACGCCAGAAGGACGCCAGATCGGCCGTGACGGCGGCCGGCCGCCCGGCCGGGGAGAGCAGATGGACCAGGACCGGTACGCCCGCGACCCGGGGCGACCGCGTCAGGCCGAACATCTCCTGGAGCTTCACCGCGAGGACGGGCTGCCCACCGCCGTACTCGACCCGGATCCGCGACCCGCTCGGCACCTCGATCCGCTCCGGGGCGAGCTCGTCGAGACGGCCCGCCTCACCGCTCGCCCAGGGCAGCAGGCGCCGCAGCGCCTGCCCCGCGTCGATACGCCCCAGGTCCGCCCGCCGCCGCGCGCGGGACAGCTCGGGTTCCAGCCACTCGCCGGCCCGGTCCAGCAGAGCGGCGTCCGAGACGTCCGGCCACGGCGCGCCCAGCTCCCGGTGCAGGAACGCCAGCCGCGGGCGCAGCTCCGCCGCCTCCCTCGACCAGCGCAGCAGCCCCGGACCCTCCGCCCGCAGCCCGTCCAGCAGCGCGCCGCGCACGAGGGCTGGGTCCGGGTCCCTCAGCGCCCGTACGGCCAGTTCCACGGCGCCCAGCCGTTCCACCGACCTCGCCACGACGTCGCCGTCCGTCCAGCGCACCTCGTCGCCCGCGACGAGCAGCCGTCCGGCAGCGGCCCTGGCGGTGTCCTCGTCGACCACGGCCGCGAGCCGCACCCGGGCGGACGCGGCGTGCACCGGCCGGTCCGCGACCGCCACCGCGAGCCAGGGCGCGGAGCGCAACCGGGACCCCTCGCCGAGCTCGGCACCCGTCCCGGACGCCATCAGAAACGTTCCCTCACCCCGTGCGCGGGCCACCCGCTCCGGAAACGCCAGAGAGGTGACGGTGCCCACGACGGCGTCGTCGGTGAGCTCACCGGCCACGTCGCGCTCCCCCGCGACGCCCCGGTCCAGCTGCCCCGCCAGCCTCCGTGCCTCCTGGCGCCAGCGGGCCCCGTACGCGTCCGTGTTCCGGCGGGCCGCCCGCCAGGCCGCCGCGAGGTCGTCGCCGTAGGCGCGCGGCGGCTCCTCGCTCAGCAGCGCCACCACCTCGGCCGCCCGCCGGGCACCCACGAGCGGAGCACCGTCCAGCAGTGCCCGGGCCAGCCGCGGGTGCAGCCCCAGGCGGGACATCCGCACGCCCCGGTCCGTCACCCGGCCCGACCCGTCCACCGCGCCGATCGCGGCCAGCACGGTCCGGGCGGCCGCCATCGCACCGGCCGGCGGAGGGTCCAGCAGGGCGAGCCCGGACGCGTCCGGATCGCCCCAGCCCGCGGCCTGCAACGCGAACCGCGCCAGGTCCGCCACCTGGATCTCCGGCGCGGGGAAGGACGGCAGCCGCGCCTCCTCCGCCCGGTCCCAGCACCGGTACACCACACCCGGCGCCTCGCGCCCCGCCCGGCCCGCGCGCTGCCGGGCCGCGGCGCGCGACGCCCTCACCGTCGTCAGCGCGCTCAGGCCCCGCGCGTGGTCCACCCGGGGTTCACGTGCCAGGCCCGAGTCGACCACCACCCGCACGCCCGGCACGGTCAGCGACGACTCGGCGACCGCCGTCGCCAGCACGACCCTGCGCCGGGGCCCCGGAGCCAGTACCGCCTCCTGCACTGCCGCGGGCGCCCGCCCGTGCACCTGGAGGACGTCCGCACCCGGGTCGCCCAGCATCCCCGCCACGCGCGCGATCTCCCCGACGCCCGGCAGGAAGCACAGCACGTCGCCGGAGTGCCCGGCCAGCGCCCGTCGTACGACCGACGCCACGTGCGTCAGCAACGCCGGGTCCACCCGCATCCCGTGCGGCGGCCGCACCGCTGCCGCCGGGGGAGCCCACACCACGTCCACCGGATGCGCGACCCCGGCCGCCTCCACCACCGGCGCGTCGCCCAGCAGCCGCGACCACCCCTCGGCGTCCGTCGTCGCGGAGGCCGCCACCAGCTCCAGCTCCGGGCGCAGGTTCTCGCGCACGTCCAGCAGGAACGCCGCCACGGTGTCCGCGTCCAGATGCCGCTCATGGCACTCGTCGAGGATGACCACGTCGACCCCGGTCAGCTCCTGGTCGCGCTGGAGCCGCTGCAGCAGTACGCCCGTGGTCACCACCTCGACCTCGGTGCGCGCCGACACCACCCGCTCGCCCCGCACGGTGAAACCGACGCGGCCCCCCACCGGCTCGCCGAGCAGCCAGGCCATCCGCCGGGCCGCCGCCCGCGCGGCGATCCGCCGCGGCTCGGCCACCACGACCCGCTTGCCGCGTCCGGCCAGCGTCAGCGGCACGAGCGTGGTCTTGCCGGTGCCCGGCGGCGCGCACAGGACGGCCGCGCCGTGCTCGGCCAGCGCCCGCTCCAGCGCCGGCAGAGCGGTGCGTACGGGAAGGCCCAGGCCCTCGTCACGGATCACGCGCGCTCGCACACGAAGATCGCCGTGCCGGGGATCAGACGGCCGCGCAGCGGGGACCAGCCGCCCCACTCCTGGCTGTTCCAGTCCGGCCACTCCGGCTCGACCAGGTCCACCAGCCGGAAACCGCCCGCGACGACGTCCCGCACCCGGTCCCCGAGGGTCCGGTGGTGCTCCACGTACACCGCGCGCCCCTCGTCGTCCTGCTCCACATAAGGGGTGCGGTCGAAGTAGGAGGCGGCGACGGACAGGCCCTCGGGCCCCGGCTCGTCCGGGAACGCCCAGCGGATCGGATGGGTCACGGAGAACACCCAGCGGCCCCCGGGCCGCAGCACCCGCCGCACCTCGCGGAACACCCCGACCGGGTCGGCCACGAACGGCACCGCTCCGTAGGCCGAGCACGCCAGGTCGAAGGAGCCGTCACGGAAGGGCAGCGCGCCCGCGTCCGCCTCGACGAGCGGGACCGGCAGGGCGGGGTCGGCGATCCGCAGCGCGTGCTGGAGCTGGCGGTGGGAGAGGTCGAGCGCGACCGGGCGGGCCCCCTGCGCGGCCAGCCAGCGCGAACACTGCGCGGCGCCGGCGCCGATCTCCAGGATGTCGAGCCCCTTCAGCGACTCCGCCGGCCCCAGGAGCCCGGCCCGCGCCTCGTCCAGTCCCTCGGGTCCCCAGACGAACCGGTCGTCGCCCAGGAAGGCCCCGTGCTCCGACTGGTACTCGTCGGCGTTCCGGTCCCACCAGCCGCGGCTCGCCCGGCTGCTCTCCGCTTCGCCGGCGTCACGCCGGGTCGCATCAGGCTCGTACTCTTGGATCATCTCGCCCGCCGTTGTAGTTTGCGCACCAGCGCGTACGGCCCGCCCGCCCCCGACCGGTGCGCGACCGCGTGCCCCGCCGGGAGCACAGGTGCGTATGAACAGTGTCCGCCGCGGCCATCTTGGCCTCGCGAAACAATAGTTGTGCCGGGTATGCGACATTCCGCCCCGGGTGTGCGCCTTCGCGCATTGACCCTGCCCGGCTGCCCCCGTATGCTAAAGGTTGCGCTGCGGGCCTGCGCGCCTCAGACGGAGCAGGCCGCGCTCGCACCTGTTGTATGTCCCCTCGGTTTTCGAGGCGCCCCACCGTTCGCGGGAAGGCGCTTCCGTGGCTGTCCGGCTTCTTCAGTGCGATACGGGCTCTCGGCGTAGCAGTACCTACGACTTTCTGTCCGTAACCGGAGCCCTTTCCCACATGACGAGCAGCACCGAGACCACCGCCACCACCCCGCAGGTTGCGGTCAACGACATCGGTAACGAGGAAGCCTTCCTCGCCGCGATCGACGAGACGATCAAGTACTTCAACGACGGCGACATCGTCGACGGCGTCATCGTGAAGGTCGACCGGGACGAGGTCCTGCTCGACATCGGTTACAAGACCGAAGGTGTCATCCCGAGCCGCGAGCTCTCGATCAAGCACGACGTCGACCCGAACGAGGTCGTCAAGGTCGGCGACGAGATCGAGGCCCTTGTCCTTCAGAAGGAGGACAAGGAAGGCCGCCTGATCCTCTCGAAGAAGCGCGCCCAGTACGAGCGTGCCTGGGGCACCATCGAGAAGATCAAGGAAGAGGACGGCATCGTCACCGGCACCGTCATCGAGGTCGTCAAGGGTGGTCTCATCCTCGACATCGGCCTCCGTGGCTTCCTGCCGGCCTCCCTCGTCGAGATGCGTCGTGTCCGCGACCTCCAGCCCTACGTGGGCAAGGAGCTCGAGGCCAAGATCATCGAGCTGGACAAGAACCGCAACAACGTGGTCCTGTCCCGCCGTGCCTGGCTGGAGCAGACCCAGTCCGAGGTCCGCCAGACGTTCCTCACCACCCTGCAGAAGGGTCAGGTCCGCTCCGGCGTCGTCTCCTCGATCGTCAACTTCGGTGCCTTCGTGGACCTGGGCGGCGTCGACGGTCTCGTCCACGTCTCCGAGCTGTCCTGGAAGCACATCGACCACCCGTCCGAGGTCGTCGAGGTCGGTCAGGAAGTCACCGTCGAGGTCCTCGACGTCGACATGGACCGCGAGCGTGTCTCCCTGTCGCTGAAGGCGACCCAGGAGGACCCGTGGCAGCAGTTCGCCCGGACCCACCAGATCGGTCAGGTCGTCCCGGGTAAGGTCACCAAGCTGGTTCCGTTCGGTGCGTTCGTCCGCGTGGACGAGGGCATCGAGGGTCTGGTCCACATCTCCGAGCTGGCCGAGCGCCACGTGGAGATCCCGGAGCAGGTCGTCCAGGTCAACGACGAGATCTTCGTCAAGGTCATCGACATCGACCTCGAGCGTCGTCGCATCAGCCTCTCGCTGAAGCAGGCCAACGAGTCCTTCGGTGCCGACCCGGCCTCGGTCGAGTTCGACCCGACCCTGTACGGCATGGCCGCGTCCTACGACGACCAGGGCAACTACATCTACCCCGAGGGCTTCGACCCGGAGACCAACGACTGGCTGGAGGGCTTCGAGGCTCAGCGCGAGGCCTGGGAGACCCAGTACGCCGAGGCGCAGCAGCGCTTCGAGCAGCACCAGGCTCAGGTCATCAAGTCCCGCGAGGCCGACGAGGCTGCCGCTGCCGAGGGTGGCGCCGCCGCTCCGGCCGGTGCCCCGGCGGGCGTCTCCGGTGGTTCGTACTCCTCGGAGTCGGACGACACCTCCGGCGCCCTGGCGTCGGACGAGGCGCTGGCTGCCCTCCGCGAGAAGCTCGCCGGCGGCCAGAGCTGAGCTCACGCTCACTCGCCGCTAGTCGATAGCCGGTAGCACCGAGGCCCGTCCCCGAAAGGGGGCGGGCCTCGGTGTCGTATCGGGGCGGGGCGGGGCGGTGATGCGGGGCGGGGCGCGGGGGCGTGGTTCCCCGCCGGTGCTACGGGGTGATGGGCACGCCCGGCGTGAGCAGTCCGCGGCCGCCCGTCCAGGTGTTGTCGGCGTACACCGTCGTGCGGCAGGACGAGGAGTGGTGCGGGGCGTGGATCGCGTAGCGGTCGGCGCCGGTCGCGCCGGTCAGATCGGCCCTGTTGCCGCGGAAGACGGTGCCGCAGCCCCAGCCGCTCTGCTGGGTGTGGGTCTCGAAGCCGTTGTTGGTGGTGTTGCGGCCCGTGTTGTTCTCGACGAGGACGTTGTTGCCCTTCACGTCCACCCAGGAGTCGTCGTAGTGGGCGCCGGTCAGCCCGCGGCCGTCGAAGGTGTTGCCGATGATCTTCGCCCCTGTGGTGCCTTCCTTGATGTCGACGCTCTCGCCGCCGACGTCCGGCCCGATGGTGTTGCCGAGGATCTGTACGTTGTCGCTTCTGTCGTCCAGGGTGTTGGCGGAGCCGACGTAGACGCCTTCGCCCATGCCCCGGCCGTCATTGCCGGTGTCGTGGATCCGCGAGTTCCTGATGACGCCGTCGCGGCTGGACGCGCGGAAGTGGACGCCTTCCATGTCGAGGCCGTGCACGGTCACCGAGTCGATGACGACCCCGTTGGCGGCGTCCGTCACGATTCCCTTCTGGCCGCCGGTGATCGTGACGCCCTTGACGGTCCAGTACGAGGCGCCGTCGAGGTGCAGTCCGTATCCGCCGCCGGCCGTGAGGACGGCCTTCGGGGAACCGGTGAGGGTGATCCGGGCGGAGATGGTGGCCGCCGTGGTCGCCTTGAAGTTGCCGTTGTACGCGCCGTCGGAGAGCCGGATGGTGTCGCCGGGGCGGGCGGCGGCGAGGGCGGATCTGAGCTGGGCGGCCGTGGCCACGTCGATGACCGCGGCGGCGACGGCCGAGGACGGGGTGTGCGCCGGTGGTGCGGCGCTCGCGGGCGCGGTGACCAGGGCCGGGACGCCCGTCGCGAGGGCGGCGGCGAGCAGGGCGGGGAGCGGCGAGGGGGTGCGCATAGGGGGTAGCCTTCCCGTCGGGTTCCTGTACGTGTACGCCGGGCGGATGACTGAACGAGTGCGCTGCCCGAGACGGTAGGGACGGGCTATGGGCATGTCAAGGTCTGGACCAGAGCCGGGTGCCCAGGGGGACGGCGACCGCCGGGACATGGGAGAGGACCGGGGGAATGCCCGCGCGACCGGCGGCGTTCCTCCTAGGAACACGAGGAGGAGCGGTAATCGTGCTTGATCCGCAGGGATTGTACGAATGGGAGCCGAAGGGCCTGGCAGTCGTCGACATGGCGCTGGCCCAGGAGTCGGCCGGCCTGGTCATGCTCTACCACTTCGACGGATACATCGACGCGGGTGAGGCCGGCGAGCAGATCGTCGACAGCCTGCTGGAGACGCTGCCCCACCAGGTGGTGGCCCGCTTCGACCACGACAGGCTCGTGGACTACCGGGCCCGCCGTCCGCTCCTGACCTTCCGGCGCGACCGCTGGAGCGGTTACGAGACGCCGAGCATCGAGGTCCGCCTCGTCCAGGACGCCACGGGGGCGCCCTTCCTGCTGCTGTCCGGGCCCGAACCCGACGTCGAGTGGGAGCGCTTCGCCCTCGCCGTGCGGCAGATCGTCGAGCGGCTCGGGGTGCGCCTCGCGGTCAACTTCCACGGGATCCCCATGGGCGTTCCCCACACCCGTCCCGTCGGCCTGACCCCGCACGGCAACCGCACCGACCTGATGCCCGGGCACCGCAGCCCCTTCGACGAGGCCCAGGTGCCGGGCAGTGCCGAGTCGTTGGTCGAGTACCGCCTCATGGAGGCCGGACACGACGTCCTGGGCGTCGCCGCGCACGTGCCGCACTACGTGGCCAGGTCCTCCTACCCGGACGCCGCGCTGACGGCCGTCGAGGCGATCACCGCCGCGACCGGACTCGTCCTGCCGGGAATCGCCCACTCGCTGCGCACCGAGGCCCAGCGCACCCAGACCGAGATCGAACGCCAGATCGGTGAGGGCGACGAGGAGCTGATCGCCCTCGTCCAGGGGCTGGAGCACCAGTACGACGCGATGGCCGGCGTCGAGACGCGCGGCAGCCTGGTGGCCGAGCCGGTGGAGCTGCCGTCGGCCGACGAGATCGGCCGCGAGTTCGAGCGGTTCCTGGCGGAACGGGAGGGCGACGCCTGACCGCCCCGGCCCACGGCCTAAGCTTCCGCCCATGCTGAAGGTTGGGTTGACCGGCGGAATCGGCGCCGGAAAGAGCGCGGTGTCGCGGCTGCTCGTCTCGTGCGGGGCCGTGCTCATCGACGCCGACAGGATCGCACGCGAGGTCGTCGAGCCCGGAACCCCCGGGCTCGCGGCCGTCGTGGAGGCGTTCGGGCCGCGGATCCTCACCTCCGACGGGACGCTGGACCGGCCCGCCCTCGGCGCCATCGTCTTCCACGACGCCGACCGCCTGGCCACGCTGAACAGCATCGTCCACCCCCTGGTCGGCCGGCGCTCGGCCGAGCTGGAAGCCATGGCCGACCAGGACAGCGTGGTCGTCCACGACGTACCGCTGCTCACCGAGAACGGCCTGGCACCGCTCTACGACCTCGTCGTCGTCGTCGACGCGTCGCCCGAGACGCAGCTGCGGCGGCTCGTCGAGCTGCGCGGCATGAGCGAGTCCGAGGCGCGTGCCCGGATGGCGGCCCAGGCCACCAGGGAGCAGCGGCGCGCCGTCGCGGACCTGGTCATCGACAACGACGGGCCCCTGGAGGCGCTGGAGCCGCAGGTACGGAAGGTCTGGGCCGAGCTGTCCGGGCGGGCCGCGCGGAACGGCTAGGGGGTGTCTTCCCCATGGCGTCCTCCGCCCGCCGGCCGGACGGGATGCTGAAGACGCGACCCGGGCCCCCTTCCCTTCCTCCGGGGCCTCGGCGGGCCTGACCGAGGCCCGGAAACCACGATCCGCACCGGGCCGGACGGTGGACCGGCCGGAGAGCGGACCGACCGGGCCGTGGACCGGGCGGACGGCGGGCCGGCGGCGGAATACCGCCACCTCCCGGGATGTTGAACCCGCGGAGCAACGGGAAGGATTCGAGCGTGCCCAGCAATCCGGAGACCCACGTCATCGACTATCGCGCGGCGGAGCAGTTGCTCGACGCCCGGGACCCCCGTGGGGCCGTCAAGCTGCTCGATTCGGTGATAGCGGCCCACCCCGAGAACACCGCGGCCCGTCTGCTGCGCGCGCGTGCCTTCTTCGCTGCGGCGCAACTTCGCCCCGCCGAGCTGGAATTCGAGCTGGTCCTGGAGCGCGAGCCGGACAACGCGTTCGCGCACTTCGCGCTCGCCCGCACGTTCCAGCGTTCCGGCCGGCCCGAGCAGGCCAAGCGGCACTTCCGGCTCGCGGCCGCCCTCGACCCGAAGCCGGAGTACCTGCAGGCCGCCCGCTTCGACGCGGGACAGTGAGGCGCCCCCGTCAGTCCCGCGGCCGGTCCCGGCCGCCGGGAGCGCCCCGGTCCGGCTCGTAGGGCGGGACGCTCCGGCTCGGCTGGTAGTGCGGTCCCTGGCGGATGTGGCGCACCACCATCACCAGATCCGCCGTGACGACCAGCAGCAGCAGGCCACAGGCCGCCGCCCAGCCGGGCCGGCCGGCCAGCGCGAAGGCGATCGTTCCCGAGGCGGCCCAGATCAGGCCCCATACGCTCAGCCAGAGCCGCATGCGCAGGGGGCTGCGCGCGGTCGCCGGTTCACTGCCAGTGCGCATCGTGATCGTCTCCCGAGCTCTCCGTTCCGGTCTCTCCTGTGTCCCCTGCGCTTCCTGTGCCTCCGTTTCCTCTGCCTCCCGCGGAGCGGGTACCCGTCGATCCGGCGCCTGATCCCGGAGGTGCCGAGCCCCCGCCGCAACGCCCCGCCACCGGATGCCGGGGCACCCGGAGAGGGGAACGGACGCCCCCACCGCTTCGTTGTCGGCGTATGGGTGGACGCATGCGAGACGGGCACAGCGGTACGGGCCCCGGCGAGGTCACGCCGGACGGGTGCTCGGTGGACCTCTACGCACGGATGGTCGCCGGCGCCGAGCCGGACATCGTCTCCGCCGCGGTGCCGGCGGGGGCGTCCCTGCTCGAACTGGGCAGCGGGGCGGGGCGGGTGACGGGCCCACTGGTCGAGCGGGGATTCGCCGTCACCGCGGTGGACGAGTCGGACGGGATGCTGGAGCGGCTCCGTGAGCGGATCCCGGGCGCCAGGACCGTACGGAGTCCGATCGAGACGCTGGACCTGGGGGAGAGGTTCGACGTGGTGATGCTGGCGTCGTTCCTGGTGCACACGGGCAGCCACGAGGTCCGGGACGCGCTGCTCGCGACGTGCCGGCGGCACGTCAGGGACGACGGGTGCGTGCTGATCCAGCGGGAGGGCGTGGACTGGCACACCCGTGTGCCGCGCGAGCGCGTCGAACCCGGCTACACGGTGCGCATCGTGTCGGCGGAGCCGGTCGGCGACGGGGTGAACTCCGTGCTGGCCGAGTACCTCTTCCCGGACGCGCGGTGGACCCAGACGTTCCTGTCCCGGCCGCTGAGCCGGGCCGACTTCGAACGGTACCTGGACGAAGCGGGTCTGGCCGTCGAGACGTATCTGACGGAGGACGGCTCCTGGGTACGGGCGCGGCCCAAGCCGTCGGTCTGACGGCCGAGGGCCGGGCGCACGAGGGGCGGCGGAGGGGTTCGGGGCGGCGCCGTTCCCTGGACGGCTCCGGGGGCGGGCCGGGGCGGTGAACGGATCCTCCGGGCCGGGAAGTTCCCGTGCGGAAAGTTGTGGTAGGGCGATGAGTTCCGGGCGGGCGTCCGGTCCACCTTGTGGAAGTCACCCGGACCCGGGAACGCCGAGTCCGCCGAGACCGCTGACGACGAGGAGACCACCATGGCGCCCACGACCCCCGTCACGACCGTTGCCCCCGCCCCCGCCACCGCCCCCGCCGCCCCCATCGCCCGGCGCCTGAGCCGTCGCGCCGACATCACCGTGCGGACGCTGCAGATCGTTCTCGCGCTGTTCCTCGCGATCCCCAGCGCCGGGCCCAAGCTGGTCGGTCACGCCTTCGCGGCCGAGTCGTTCGACCGGATCGGGTTCGGCGACTGGTTCATGTACCTGGTCGGGGCCCTGGAGTTGGCCGGCGCCGTGGCCCTGGTGATACCGGTCCTCTCCGGAGTCTCCGCGCTGGCGCTGATCGGGCTGATGGCCGGGGCGTTCATCACCCAGATGACGGTCTTCGACGGACAGAACGCCCTGACCCCGCTGATCATCGCCGTACCGCTCGCGGTGATCGCCCGGACGCGCCGCCACCACAACGCGCAGCTCGTGGCCCTGATGACGCGTGGACGCGCGTGACCGGGGGGCGTACGACGAAGGCCGGATACGGACACCGCGTCTTTACGCGCGGGCACGCGGCACGGTACGAGAGGTACGGTGCCCGGCCCCGGGCACGGCGGCCCGAAGGAGCCTGACGGATGGAACCGGTGTGCACGACCCGGCAGGGTGCGGTACGCGGCGAGCTCTTGCGGAACGGGGTCGCCGCCTTCCGCGGCATTCCGTACGCGGCGCCGCCCTTCGGTGAGCTGCGCTTCCGGCCGCCCGCCCCGCCGCGCGCGTGGAGCGGGACGCGGGACGCCACCGCCCATGGCCCGACCCCTCCCAAGGCGCCCTACGGCCCGCCCTTCGACGTGCTCATCCCGGACGACACCATCGAGGGAGAGGACTGCCTCAACCTCAATGTGTGGACGCCCTCGCCCGGCCCCGGTGCCCGGTTGCCGGTCATGGTGTGGCTCTACGGCGGGGCCTTCGCCAACGGGGCGGCCTCGGCCTCCGCGTACGACGGAAGCGCCTTCGCCCGCGACGGCGTGGTGTTCGTCTCCCTGAACTACCGGCTGGGCGCGGACGGGTTCCTCCACCTCGACGGTGTACCGGACAACCGCGGGCTGCTCGACCAGATCGCCGCCCTGGAATGGATACGGGACAACATCGCGGCCTTCGGCGGCGACCCGGACCGGGTGACCGTCTTCGGTGAGTCCGCCGGTGCGATGAGCATCGGCGTCCTGCTGGCCCACGACGGGGCCCGGGGCCTCTTCCGGCGGGCGATCCTCCAGAGCGGGGCCGCCCACCACTTCCTGACGCCGGGATCGGCCCGCCGGATCACCGCGCGCCTGGCCGCACTGCTCGGCGTCGAACCCACGGCCGACGCCTTCGCGGGAGTCCCCCTCGACCGGCTCCTCGCCGCGCAGTCGGACCTCCGGGGCGAGGTGGTCGCCCGCCCGGACCCGGCCCTGTGGGGCGAGGCGGCGCTCAACGCCATGCCGTTCGAACCGGTGACCGCCGGCTCCGCCCCGCCCGGGCCCGACCGGGGCGTCGACCTGCTCATCGGCAGCAACCGCGAGGAGTACCGGCTGTTCCTCGTCCCGACCGGAAGGCTTCACCGCCTGAAGCCGGCCAGGCTGCGCGCGGCCGCCGAGGCCTACGGCCTGGACCCCGACAAGGCCCTGCCCGTCTACGAGGAGGCCAGGCCGGGCGCCGCCCCGGGGGAGATCTTCGACGCGCTGACCACGGACTGGTTCTACCGGATCCCGGCGATCCGGCTGGCCGAGTCGGTACCCGGCTCCCGCATGTACGAGTTCGCGCGGCGTTCGGACGCCTTCGAGGGCCGGCTGGGAGCCTGCCACGCCGGGGAGCTGGCCTACGTCTTCGACCGGCTCGACGACCCCTGGTACGCCCCGATGATCGGCGGCGGAGCCCCGCAGGCGGTGGCGGACGCGATGCACGGGGCCTGGGTGGCGTTCGCGACGACCGGCGACCCGGGGTGGCCCGCGTACGCCCCGGACACCCGTACGACGATGATCTTCGACGACGTCGGGCCGGGGCCGGTCGACGACCCGCGCCGCGCGGAACGCGAGCTGTGGGAGGGCGTGCGCTGATGCCCCCGGGGCGCCCGGCCCCGGGCCGGTGGGGGCCCGCTCCGACGGCGTGACCCGGCCCGTTGTCAGTGCCCACCCGTAAGGTCGTAGATCCGAGTGAGGATCGTCCACGACCGGCGTGAGGGGAGGTGACGGGGTGTGCCGCACCACACCGAGGGCGTGCCGCGCCACGCGGAGCCGCCGGGCGCTGTGCCGCCCTCGCCGTTCACGCGTACCGGACCGGCGGGCGGCTCCGTGCCGACCGCGTCCGCGACGTCCGCGACGGCCGTGACGGGTGCGCGGGGCGCGGGCACCGATGACCGGCCGCTGCACACCTGCGCCGCCGTCTTCCTGCCCGCCGCCCTGCCGCGCGAGGGCCGCGTCGCCTTCTGGTCCCCGGACGGCAGCCCTCCGCCCGGCACGCCGGACCGGACGGAGACCGGGACGATCACCGTGGTACGGCGGCACGGCACCGGGGTGCGCAGCCGTGACGTCACCGCGGTGCTCCTGCCGATCGACGAGGCCCTGCCGCACCTCGTCGCCGCCCGGCACGCCCCCGGCGCCCACCCGGCGGCCGCCTGCTGGGGCGCCGCCGCCCTGCACGCCCTTCAGCTGACCGCACGGGGCCGACTGCTGCCCGGCCTCACCCCCGACGACCTCGACGCCTGGCGGGCCGGCCCGCTGGACGCCGACGACATCGCCCATCTGCGGACCGTCGCGGCCGCCATGCCGTACGAGGCCCACGCCGTCCCCGTGCCCGGCCTGCGGCCCCTCCAGCTGCCCGAGCCCGAGGCGCTGGTACGGGCGTTCCTCGACGCGGTCGCCGACACTCTGCCGCGCTCACCCGCGGCCGCGTACGCCGCGGGGGCGCCGTTCGCCGCCCGTGAACCGCAGCACCTGCCCCGCGCCCGTGACTGGGCGGCCGAGGCGGCCGCGGGCATGGACGCCGGGGTCCGGGTCTCGCTCCGCCTCGACCTGTCCGCCTCCGAGCTGTTCGACACCGACCACGAGGGCGGCGCCGCGCGTCAGGCCGCCGCCGCGCTGGTCCAGGTACACAGCCTCGCCGATCCGACGCTGGTCATCGACGCGGCCGGGTTGTGGGCGGGCCGGGGGGACGAGCACTTCGGGCCGCGCGCCCGCGTCGACGCCGTGCTGGCGCTGCGCCGGGCGGCCCGCGTGTGGCCACCGCTCGCCCGGCTGCTGGAGCGAGGCGTCCCCGACGTCCTCACGCTCACCGAGGACGAGCTGTACGAACTGCTCGGCCCCGCCGCGACCAGGCTCGACGCGGCGGGCGTCACCGTCCACTGGCCCAGGGAGCTCGCCCGTACGCTCAGCGCCGCCGCGGTCGTCCGGCCCGCGCCCGGCTCCGCGACCGACGGCACGGCCTTCTTCGACAGCGCCGAGCTGCTCCGCTTCAACTGGCAGCTCGCCCTCGACGGAGACCCGCTGACCGAACGCGAGATGGACACCCTCGCGGAGGCGCACCGCCCCATCGTGCGGCTGCGCGACCAGTGGGTCGTCGTCGACCCCGCGCTCGTCCGCAAGGCACGCAAGCGGGAGCTGGGACTGCTGGAGCCGGTCGACGCGCTGGCCGTCGCGCTCAGTGGCACCGCCGAGGTGGACGGTGAAACGGTGGAGGCCGTTCCGGTGGGGGCCCTGGCCGCGCTGCGCGACCGGCTCGTCGCGGGTCCCGCCGACATCCCCCAGCCGCCCGGCCTCGACGCCACGCTCCGCGACTACCAGCGGCGCGGCCTCGCCTGGCTGGACCTGATGACCTCGCTCGGCCTCGGCGGCTGCCTCGCCGACGACATGGGTCTCGGCAAGACCGTCACCCTGATCGCCCTGCATCTGCGCCGTGCCCGGCGGGCCCCGACGCTCGTCGTCTGCCCCGCCTCCCTGCTCGGCAACTGGCAGCGCGAGATCGGCCGGTTCGCGCCGGGCGTCCCCGTGCGCCGCTTCCACGGCTCCGACCGCTCCCTCGACGGGGTCGACGGCGGGTTCGTCCTCACCACGTACGGCACCATGCGCACCAGCGCCGACCGGCTCGCCGAGCAGGAGTGGGGCATGATCGTCGCCGACGAGGCCCAGCACGTGAAGAACCCGTTCTCGGCCACCGCCAAGGCGCTGCGCACCCTTCCCGCACCGGCGAGGGTCGCCCTCACCGGCACCCCCGTCGAGAACAACCTGTCCGAGCTGTGGGCACTGCTCGACTGGACCACCCCGGGACTGCTCGGCCCGCTCAAGGCGTTCCGCTCGCGGCACGCGCGGGCCGTCGAGAACAGCGAGGAGATCGAGAACGACGAAGCGGTCGAACGGCTCTCACGACTGGTCCGCCCCTTCCTGCTGCGCCGCCGAAAGTCCGACCCAGGCATCGTGCCCGAACTGCCGCCCAAGACCGAGTCCGACCACCCCGTGCCGCTCACCCGCGAACAGGCCTCCCTCTACGAGGCGGTGGTCCGCGAGACCATGGCCCGGATCGAGGGCGCCGAGGGCATCGCCCGGCGCGGCCTGGTCATGAAACTGCTGACGTCCCTCAAGCAGATCTGCAACCACCCCGCGCAGTACCTGAAGGAGGAGCAGCGGGCGCGGCTGGCCGGCCGCTCCGGCAAGCTGACGCTGCTCGACGAACTGCTCGACACCATCCTGTCCGAGGACGGCTCGGTGCTGGTCTTCACCCAGTACGTCTCCATGGCGCGGCTGCTCACCGCGCACCTCACCGCCCGTGCCGTACCGTCCCAGCTGCTGCACGGCGGGACGCCCGTGGCGCGGCGGGAGGAGATGGTGGGCCGGTTCCAGGCCGGCGAGGTCCCGGTGTTCGTCCTCTCCCTCAAGGCCGCGGGTACGGGCCTCAACCTGACCCGGGCCGGACACGTCGTGCACTACGACCGCTGGTGGAACCCGGCGGTGGAGGAACAGGCCACGGACCGGGCGTACCGCATCGGGCAGACCCAGCCCGTCCAGGTCCACCGGCTGATCGCCGAGGGCACCGTGGAGGACCGCATCGCCGAGATGCTGCGGGCCAAGCGGGCCCTGGCCGACGCGGTCCTGGGCACGGGGGAGGCGGCCCTGACCGAGCTGACCGACCGGGAGCTGGCCGACCTGGTGTCCCTGAGGAGGTCGTCATGAGCCCGAACCGCCGGCCGGGCGCCCGCACCGCGCCCCTCCACGACGACCGCCGCCGCACCTTCCCGCAGCTCGCCCCGGTCGCCGGCACCGACGGCAGGTTCGCCGCCACCTGGTGGGGCAACGCCTGGGTGGAGGCCCTTGAGGACGTCGCCCTCGACCCGGCCCGGCTCGCCCGCGGGCGCGCCTACGCCGGCGGCGGCCATGTGGACGCCATCACCGTGACCCCGGGCCGGGTCGTGGCCTACGTCCACGGCAGCAGACCCCGCCCCTACCGCGCGGAGATCCGCCTGAAGGTCCTGGGCGACGACGACTGGGAGCGCTTCCTGGAGGCGGCCGCCGCCCGCCCCGACCACATCGCCGCACTGCTCGACAAGGACGTGCCGCACGCCCTGGCCGCCGTGACCGACCTGCTGCCCGGGCCCGGGGATCTGATCCCGGACTGCTCGTGCCCCGACCACGGCTACCCCTGCAAGCACGCGGCCGCGCTCTGCTACCAGGCGGCCCTGCTCCTCGACGAGGACCCGTTCGCCCTGTTCCTGATGCGCGGCCGGGGCGAGCAGGAGATCCTCGGGGCGCTCAGCCACCGCAACGCCGCCCGCTCGGCCGCCGAGACCACCGCCGCGCCACCCCGGATGCCCGCCCTGCCCGCCCGTGCGGCCGTCATCGCCGAGCCCGCGGTGGCCCTGCCGCCCCCCCTGCCCGCACCGGCAGGGCCCGGCCGGCCGCCGGCCTGTCCGGAGCACCCGGACGCGCCCGATCCGCTCGCTCTGGAGCTCCTGGCCACGGAGGCGGCGGCCCGGGCCCACGCCTTCCTCACCACCGGCCATGACCCCGTCGCCGCCCTGACGCCCTGGCAGGACGCCATCCGGCTCGCGGCCGCCCACCCCGGCTCGGGCCTGACCGCCTCCACCCGCGCGCTGTACCGCGACCTCGCCGCCGCGCTCGACCGCACCCCCTCAGATCTGGCCCGCGCGGTGGCCGCGTGGCGCCAGGGCGGCCCGGCCGGGCTCGCCGTGCTGGAGGACGTCTGGGACCCGCCGGCGGGTCCTTTCGACCGGGCGAGGCCGGCCCTGGTCTCCGCCGACTTCCCGCACTTCCGGCCCTGGCGCAATCGCCTCTCCACCCCCTCGCTCCAACTGCGCTACGGCCGCGACGGCCTCTGGTACGGCTATGAGTCGGACCCCGGACGCGAGGACTGGTGGCCCCGGGGCACCCCGGACACGGACCCCGTGGGCGTGCTCGCCGACCTGCTCGGACGGTGACGTGACGGACGGCCCCGGCGGGTAGGCTGCCGTGCACGGCGAGCGGGCCCGGCGTCTCCGGAAGCGAGGCAATCAGCAACCGACGGCCCGTCAACGTCCGTTCGCACAGCACCTGACACACCACCGCACGCACACCTGTACAGCTACAGCACCTGTACCGCTACAGCACCTGTACGACACCGAAGCAGCAGCAAGCGAAAGACCGTGAACAGTCGCGGGGCGTGCGAGGAACCGCGACGCGCATCGACCGAGGGGGTCCGGTGGAAACCGAGTTGATGGCACTGGCCACGGCGGGGGCGAGCGCACTCGTCCAGCAGATGGTCAGCGAGACGTGGGAACAGAGCAGGAGCCGGCTGGCGGGCTTCTTCGCCCGGCGGGCGGGAGCCGACCGGGAAGCGGTCGGCGAGGAGCTGGAGAGCGTACGGACCGAGCTGCTCGCCGCCGGGGCCTCGGGCGACGAGGAGGCGAGGCGCGAAGCCCTGGCCGAGGCCCGGACCGAGTGGCGTGCCCGGATGCGTCGTGAACTGCGGGCGACCCCGGACGCCGCCGACGAACTGCGCGCCCTGCTGGCCACCCTGCCGTCGGAGGCCGCCGGTACGAAGCCCTCGGCGGTCCACAACACGATCAACGGCGGTGTCCAGCACGGTCCCGTGATCCAGACGGGCTCCATCGGCAGCCTCAACCTCGGTGGCACCCGCGGCTGACCTCGTCCGCGCGGACGCCGTCAGGGGGTGGCGCGGGCCTCCCCGACCCGTCCGCGAGGAGCGGGCCGGGGCGTGGGCGGCCCGCTCGCTCGTCCGGGAGACGGCCCGCCGATGGGCGCGCGACCGGTGCCCACGCGTCCACGGTCCCCGCGGCGCGGGCCCGGGCCGCTCCGGCGGCTCATGGGCCGCCACGGGCGACCGGGACGACGCGGCTCCTCGCGCGAGGGGCACGACACGCAGAGACGATGTGAGGGTTCGAACAGGACGCCACTCGATGGGGTGAATGGCGCGTGCCTCATTACCCGGCTTGCCCATAGGGCGTTAATTCCGGTGCGGGCGGGTGCCCGTGAAGATCTCCGGAAGGCAGGAAGCCATGAGGCACACTCGCCGTAATGGTCTGGCCGCACTGATGGCCACGGGTGGCGCGCTCGCTCTGGCGGCGGGTTATGCACACGCAGACTCCGACGCGGCCGGCGGGGCGGCCCAATCGCCCGGTGTCATCTCGGGCAACACCGTGCAGCTGCCGGTGGACGTCCCGGTCAACGTCTGCGGCAACACGATCAACGTGGTGGGGCTGCTCAACCCCTCGGCCGGGAACCGCTGCGAGAACAACGGCGCGTCGGGGACCAGCAACAAGCACAAGGACCAGCCCGCCACCCCCCGTGGCAACAACGGCTCGGGCCAGGGCAGGAGCGACGCGTCGCAGACGGGCGGCGGCGGGGCGTCGGCGGACGGTGCCGCGGTGGGTTCGCCCGGCGTCATCTCGGGCAACGGCATCCAGCTCCCGATCGACCTGCCCGTGAACGTGAGCGGCAACTCGGTCAGCCTGGTCGGCGTACTGAACCCGGCCTTCGGCAACTCCTCCAGCAACGGCGGCGGCAAGACGCCGCCCGTCACGCCGGTCGCGCCGCCGAAGGACCCCGAGGCGGCCACACCGCCAGAGAAGGACGAGCCCGCCGCGCCGGGCCCGGTCGCGCAGGCCCCGGAGCCGCAGATCAGCTCCACGTCGCTGGCACACACGGGCGCCGACGGCCTGCTCGGTGTCGGCGCTCCCGTCGCGCTCGGCCTGCTGATCGGGGGAGCGACGCTCTACCGCCGCTTCCGTCCGGCCCGCCTGGGGGCCTGACCGCTCACCGCCGCCAGGCCCCCAGCACCGCCTCGATGGCGGGTGCCACCCGGGTACGCGCCTGGCGGCGGGGCACCCTGCTCATCAGCAGGGCGTCGTACTCCGTGTCGAGGTGCCGCACCGACGCCCGTACCGCGGCCGTGACGGCGCCCTCGTCGAGTGCCCGCCCGGCCGCCGTACGACCGACCCGCCCGCTGCCCCGGGCCGAGGCGTGCGCCGCGATGCCGACGGCCCGCTCCGGCGGGCAGCCGGGGAAGAGACGGCGGATCTCGGTGGCCAGGGCGGCCGCGACCCGTATGTCCTCGGCCGAGCGCCGTACCGCGTCCCTCGCCCTGCGGCGGGCCCGGGCGTCGGCGTCGGCCAGACACGCGGCCTCGGCCCGCACCAGGGCGGCCTCCTCGACGAGGATCCCCTGGCGTTCATAACGGGTGCGGCGCCTGTTGTGGCGTACCACCACCGCCCACAACGAACTGGCCTCCCGCGCCCGGCGGGTGAGTGCCGCGTCCCCCCTCGGCAGATAGACCAGATGGCCCAGGTCGGCGCAGTCCAGACAGAGCGGCGCGTGGAACTCCAGCACGCCGTGAAGTTCGCCCGTGAGGAGGCGAACGGCGCGGAGGTCACCGACCAGCGCGTCGGTGACGCCGTGTTCGGCTATCTGTTCGGGGCGTGAGCGCCGACAGGTAAGGCCACAGACTCCCCGGTCGTGCGAACGCGGGACCGGGGTGCGCGAGGAGCGCGAAGCTGAAGCTGAAGTTCGTCGTGAACGCGCGGAACCCGCGGAGACGGGACCGCGCTGAATCTCAGACTATTGCTCCAGACTCAGCATTCGCCGCCGATCGCCGGATCGACCGGGCCCGAGCCCTGGGACGTCGAATTGCCGGTTCGAATCCGGCCCGCGCAGCTCGATGCGCGGTGGTCCAAAGGCAGGACGCGACGACATGAGACTGACTCGGGTTCTCAAGCGGCCGGCGTGTGAATCCGGTGGCAATCCGAGGGCTCGGGGGTCGGCTACGCCCCCGGGCCCGCTCCCGTTTCCCGCTCCCGTTTCCCGCGCCGGGCCCGCTCCCCTTTCCGCCCCTCTGCTTCCCCGCCCCCGTTATCCGCTCCGGCTTCCCCTGTCGTCTCCCCTCACGTCACTGCCGGTATCCGCTCAGGAAGCGCCCGATGCGGCTGATGGCCGCGTCGAGGTCGTCGGCGTGGGGCAGGGTCAGGATGCGGAAGTGGTCGGGGCTCGGCCAGTTGAAGCCGGTTCCCTGCACGACCTGGATCTTCTCGCGCAGCAGCAGGTCCAGGACGAACTTCTCGTCGTCGTGGATCTTGTGCACCTTGGGGTCCAGGCGGGGGAACGCGTAGAGCGCGCCCTTGGGCTTGACGCAGGACACGCCCGGGATCTCGTTGAGCTTCTCCCACGCCCGGTCGCGCTGTTCGTGGAGGCGGCCGCCGGGCGCGGTCAGTTCGTGGATGGACTGGCGGCCGCCGAGGGCCGCCTGGATGGCGTACTGCGCCGGGGCGTTGGGGCACAGCCGCATGGAGGCGAGCATGGTGAGCCCCTCCAGATAGCTGCGCGCGTGCTGCCTGGGGCCGGAGACGACGAGCCACCCGGAGCGGAACCCGGCCACACGGTACGTCTTCGACAGGCCGCTGAAGGTGAGGACGACCAGGTCGGGGGCGAGCGAGGCGGCCGTGTGGTGCACGGCGTCGTCGTACAGGATCTGGTCGTAGATCTCGTCGGCGAACACCATCAGGGAGTGCCGGCGGGCGAGGTCCAGGATGCCCTCGACGATCTCGCGCGGGTAGACCGCGCCGGTCGGGTTGTTCGGATTGATGATCACGACCGCCCTGGTGCGGTCGGTGATCTTGGACGCCATGTCGTCGAGGTCCGGGTACCAGTCGGCCGACTCGTCGCAGAGGTAGTGGACGGGACGGCCGCCGGACAGGGTCGTGACGGCGGTCCACAGCGGGAAGTCGGGCGCCGGGATGAGGACCTCGTCGCCGTCCTCGAGCAGCGCCTGCACCGCCATGGAGACCAGTTCCGACACGCCGTTGCCGAGGAAGACGTCATCGACGCCCACATCCGGCAGGCCGAGGGCCTGGTAGCGCTGGGCGACGGCGCGGCGGGCGGAGAGGATGCCGCGCGAGTCGGTGTAGCCATGGGCCCGCGGAAGCATCCGGATCATGTCCTGGACGATCTCCTCGGGCGCCTCGAAGCCGAAGAGGGCGGGGTTTCCGGTGTTGAGGCGCAGAACGCTGTGGCCGGCCTCCTCCAGGGCGTTGGCGTGTTCGATCACCGGGCCGCGGATCTCGTAGCAGACCTCGCTGAGCTTGCTCGACTGCCGGAACTCCATGCGGTGCCTCCCGAGAAGTGGTGTTACTTGGTTTTACCAAGTTCGAGCTTGGAAAGTCCAACAACATGTCTAGACTGCGTCGCATGCCACCTCAGTCGTCACCTCAGCCGTCGCGTCTGCCGGTACCCCCGTCGTCACGCCGGCCGTCACGTCGCCGGAGCTATGACCAGTACTGCGCCGCCGCCCGGGCCCTCGACGCCGTGGGCGACCGATGGACGCTGCTGATCGTCCGTGAACTCCTCGCCGGACCGCGCCGCTACACCGATCTGCACGCAGACCTGCCGGGCGTCAGCACGGACATGCTCGCGTCGCGGCTCAAGGACATGGAGCGCGACGACCTGGCCACCCGCCGAAAGCTGCCGCCACCCGCTTCGGCCTACGTGTACGAACTGACCGCGCGGGGGCGCGGACTGCTGCCCGTCCTGCGCGCGCTGGCCCAGTGGGGCGGGGCCGCGTTGGAGGCGCCGGAGCCCACCGACGCGGTACGGGCGCACTGGTTCGCCGTCCCGCTGCTGACCGCGCTGGAGGCAGCGGGCGAACCGGGCCTCGTCGAAGTCGTCCTGGACGAAGGCACCTTCCACGTACGCGTGGGGGAGGCGGCCGTCGGCAGCGCGTCAGGGCACCGGGGCGCGACGGCACAGGACGACCGGCCGGTCTACGGCGAAGGGGCCCTGCTCGACCGGGTCGAGGTGGACGCCCGGCTTTCCATGGACGCCGCGACCTGTGTGGCGGTCGGCAGGGGAGACCTGTCGATCGAGGAGGGCGTCAAGGCCGGACGGATCGACGTGGCCGGTCAGGGCCCGCTGGCGGCCGCGCTCAGGGGCGAGTCGGCGAGCGCCTGAGCGCCCCTTCGGGGCTGAGCGAGGACAGCGCCGTCGCCAGCCGGTCCCGGGCGGCGGTCTGCGCGGCGATCCGGGCGTCCAGGACCGCCAGCCGCTCCCGGGCGATCTCCAGCCCCCGCTCGGACGGCGGCGCCGCCGAGACGTCACCGTCCAGGCAGGCGCGGAACGCCGAGACGTCCTCCAGGGTCAGCCCTGCCGCCAGCAGGTGGCGGATGTTGCGTACGCGCACAACGGCAGCCTCGTCGTAGACGCGGTAGCCGTTGTGGGCACGGGACGAGGAGATCAGCCCGTGCTCCTCGTAGTGCCGCAGAGCACGGGGCGTCGCCCCTGTCGCCGTGGCGAGTTCCCCGATGCGCAATACCGCCACCTCCGCCTCAGTCGTATCACGCGACCACGGCACCACCGTCCACGGCCAGCACGGTGCCGGTGACGAAGGACGCCTCCGGCGAGGCCAGCTGGACGACGGCCCACGCCACCTCCTCGGGGCGGCCGATCCGGCCCAGCGGCGTATGCGCCACCTGCCACGCGCGCATCGCGGCCAGCTGCTGTGCGTCGAGTCCCGCGTGCGTGCCCATCGGTGTCTCGACGGCGCCCGGCGCCACGGCGACCACACGCACCCCGCGCGGCGCCAGCTCCACCGCCCAGCTGCGGGTGAGGAGTTCGAGAGCGGACTTGGCCGCCGCGTAGACGGCATTGCCGGGCCACGCGCGCTGACCGACCGACGTGGTGATGTTCACGACCACGCCACCGGCCGCTTCCAGCGCGGGCAACGCGGCCTGGGTGAGCAGGACGGGCGCCGTCAGATTGGTGGCCAGCTGCGGTTCGAGCAAGGCCCGGGTGTAGGTGCCGAGCGCGCCGCCGCCCACGACCGCCGCGTTGTTGACCAGCACGTCCAGACGTCCGTACCTGTCGACGGCCGCCCGCACGATGTCCTCGGCGGCTCCGTCGGCGGTGATGTCCGCGACCAGCGGCCGGATGGCCCCCGGGTGGGCGCGGGCGGTCCGGGCGAGGGGCTCCTCGCGACGGCCGACGGCGAGGACCCGGTCACCCCGCGCGGCGAAGGCCGCGGCGGTGGCCCGGCCGATGCCCGTACCGGCTCCGGTGACGACCACGACCCTGCCGTCCGCGACGGCACCGCTCCGGGCGCGCGGGGCGGCCTGTGCCCGCGGCGTTCCGCTCGTCTTCTCCGGCCTGCTGTGCGGGGCCTGCCCGCTGTCCGTGTGCTGCATGGGTGCGATCCTGGAACCCTGCCGCCAGGGGCAAGGTCAAATCGCCCGGCGGCGACCACGCGCCCCTCGTGCACCATGGTTGGGTGCGACTCGAACCGATCACCTGGGAACGCCTGGCCGAGGCCCTCGCCACGCGTGCGGACGGGCTGACGCCGCAGGACGGCGGCCCCTGGTTGAAGATCGCCGTCGACGGGCCGCCCGCCGCTCGCCCCGGGGAGCTCGCCGCGCTGGTGGGCGAGGCTCTGCGAGTGCGGGGGCGGGCGGTGCTGAGCGTCGGTACGGAAGGGTTCCTGCGGCCCGCGTCGCTGCGGTACGAGTACGGGAAGCAGGACCCGGACTCGTACTACAGCGGCTGGTTCGACACCGGCGCCCTGTGGCGCGAGGTCTTCGGGCCGCTGGAACCCGGCGGGAGCGGACGGGTGCTGCCCGACCTGTGGGACCCGGTCAGGGACCGTGCCACCCGCAGCCCCTACACCCGGCTCGCGCCCGGTGGCGTGCTGCTGCTGCACGGGCCGTTCCTGCTCGGCCACTGGTTCCCGTTCGACCTGACGGTGCACCTGCGGCTGTCGCCGGGCGCGCTGGCCCGGCGTACGCGGGAGCCGTGGACGCTGCCGGCGTTCGAGCGGTACGAGGACGAGGTCGGGCCCGCGCAGGCCGCGGACGTCACGGTGCGCGCCGACGACCCGCGCCACCCGGCCTGGGGCGGGCTCGGCTAGCGAAGGGCGGAGCCCGGCCCGGCGGGGACGGACCGTCACTCACTCCCCCGGGGGCCGGCCGCCCACCCGGGTGACGGCCCGCGCGCCCGCCTCGCAGCCCGCCCGCGCGGCGGCGGCAGGGTCTCCGCCGGAGAGCCGGGCCGCCAGGAAGGCGCCGGTGAAGGCATCGCCCGCGCCCGTCGAGTCCACCGCCCGCACCGACGGGGCCGGTACCCGGGCGACGACCTCGCCCGCGGCCGCCACCAGCGCGCCGTCGGCGCCCAGGGTCACCGGGACCAGGGGGAAGTGGCGGCTCAGCTTGACGGCCGCGTCCGCCGCCCCCGGCAGGCCGGTCAGCAGCGTGGCCTCGTCCGCGTTGGGCAGGAGGACGTCCGCCCCCCGCACCGCGGCCAGGAAGCGGTCCACGCCCAGCTCGGCGATGAAGCCCGCTGAGGCGGGGTCGACGCTCACCGGAATCCCGCGCTCCCGAGCGGCCGCCATCGCGAGGGACACGGTCTCGCGGCTGGTCGCGGCGAAGAACAGATACCCCGACAGGTGCAGATGGCGGACGCCGTCCAGCAGCCGCGGCGACCAGTCGGCGGGGGAGAGCCGCAGGGCCGCGCCGCTGTCCGTGACCAGCGTCCGTTCGGCCGCGGCGTCGACCAGCGCCACGACCGTCGCGGTCGGCGCGTCGCCGTCGGCCACCAGCAGCGGACGCACGGCGGCCGAACGCAGCCTTTCCTCGTGCCAGGACGCCTGATCCGTCCCGACCCGTGCCAGCAGCCGCACGTCCGCGCAGCCGGAACGCGCCGCCCAGCACGCCGCGTTCGCGCCCGCGCCGCCCGGCAGCGTACGGATCCGCGCCGCCGTGTCCGTCGCCGGGGCGAGCGGTGACCGGTGCCGCGCCACCACATCGGTGACCACCTCGCCGACCACCAGCAGGGCGCTCACCGAACGGCCGCGATCCGCGCCGCCAGGGTCACGTTCCCCCGGACCGCGGCCAGGTTGGCCTCCAGCGACGCCCCGTCGGTGTACCGCATCAGGTATTCCAGCAGGAACGGCGTCACGCCCTGCCCGACGATGCCCCGCTCCCGGCACTCGTCCAGCGCCAGTGCCAGCACCCGGTCGTGCAGCGCCGGGTCCAGCTGCTCGTCCTCCGGGACCGGGTTGGCGACGACGAGCGCCGACCGGGGTCCGCCGAGCGCCTCCCGGGCCCTCATCACCGCCGCCACCTCGTGCGGCGTCCGCACCGTCCAGTCGACCGGTTCGCCCGAGGACGACAGGTAGAAGCCGGGGAAGTGCTCCGTCCCGTATCCGAGGACGCCCACGCCCAGCGTCTCCAGCCGCTGGAGCGTCGCCGGTACGTCCAGGATGGACTTGACCCCGGCGCAGACGACCGTGATCCCGGTCTGCGCCAGCAGCCGCAGATCCGCCGACTCGTCCTGTGTGGTGGCCCATTCGCGATGCACCCCGCCGAGCCCGCCGGTCGCGAAGACCCGGATGCCCGACCGGGCGGCCAGGAAGGCGGTCGCCGACACGGTCGTCGCGCCGCTGGTGCCCAGCGCGATCGCCGGCGCCAGGTCCCGGTGCCCCAGCTTCCGTACGCCGGTGTCCCCGGCGACCCGCTCCAACTGGCGCGTGTCGAGACCGATACGGGCGATGCCGTCCAGTACGGCGATCGTGGCGGGGACGGCACCGGCGGAGCGCACGAGCGCCTCCAGCTCCTGCGCCACCGCCAGGTTGCGGGGGCGGGGCAGCCCGTGGGCGATGATCGTCGATTCGAGCGCGACGACGGGGCGGCCCGCCGCCACCGCCTCCCGTACCTCTTCGGACAGCACCACAGTCGTCTCAGGCATGTCCCCATCCCTGGCGCGCCGACGGCCCGGGCAAACCTCGCCCCGGCGCGCCCCTGCCGCCTCGCGCTCCCTGTCTCCGCGCGTCCCCCTCCCTCTCGCGCCCGGCTCCTGCACCGGCCGAGCGGCTCCTGCACCGGCCGCCCGGCTCCTGCACCGGCCGAGCGGCTCCTGCACCGGCCGTCCGGCTCCTGCACCGGCCGTCCGGCTCCTGCGGAGCCCGCGCCGGGCCGGGTCCCGCCGCCCCGGCGGGGAGAGGGACTCCCCGCCGGGCTACAGTCACCGGCCATGACGACCCATGACGACCGCCCCTCCTTCGCCGTGCACGTTCCGGACGCCGAACTGGAGCCCGAACCGCTGGACCCCGCGCAGATCGTCTCCGGTGAGCCCGTCGTGACGGGCAAGGTGCTGTGGGAGTCCGCCGACGGCAAGCAGGTGCGCGGTATCTGGCAGATCACACCCGGCGTGGTGACGGACACCGAGGCCGACGAGCTGTTCGTGGTCGTCGGCGGGCGCGCCACGGTGGCGGTGGAGGGCGGCGACACGCTGGAGATCGGGCCGGGGGACGCCTGTGTGCTGCGCGCGGGGGACCGTACGACGTGGACGGTCCACGAGACGCTGCGCAAGGCCTACCACATCTGCCTCTGAGCCGACGGTCCCACGGACGGGCCCCGCCTCTCCCGTACCGGGGCCCGGCCTCTTACCGGACGGGCACCCGGGGGAGGCCCGTACGGTCCCGCCCGCCGTGAGCGCTCAGGCCGCGCGCCGCAGCGAGCGCCCCGCCGCCAGAGCGGCCAGGGGCAGCAGGAGGCACGCCCCCACCACGTTCAGCCAGCCGTAGCCCGCCTGGGCGACGATCACACCGGCCGCCATGCCGCCGATCCCCGCTGCCGTGTTCATGGTCAGGTCCGACAGGCCCTGCACCGCGGCCCGGGTGACCGCCGGCACCGAGTCCGTCAGCAGCGCCGACCCCGAGACCAGGCCCGCCGACCAGCCGAGCCCCAGCAGGAAGAGGCCCGTGGCGGTACGGCCGTGACTCGCCCCCGCCGTACCGGCCAGCAGCGCGGCACAGGCGAGCAGCCCGACCGCCAGGCCGATCACCGGCAGTCGGCCGAGCCGGTCCGACAGCCACCCCATCGCCGGGGAGAACGCGTACATCCCCGCGATGTGGCCACTGATGACCAGGCCGATCAACGGGATGCCCGCCCCATGGTGGCTCAGCGCCACCGGGGTCATCGACATGATCGAGACCATCGCGGTGTGCGAGACGGCCACCGTCACCAGCGCGAGCCGGGCCTGCGGCGACGCCCGTACCGCCCGTACGCCGGCCCGCAGGGAGCGGTCTCCGGACGCGCCCTCCTCCCCGGCCGCCAGCGCCCGCGCCGTCAGCAGGGGGTCCGGCCGCAGCAGCACGGCCACCAGCACCGCCGACACGAGGAAGACACCGGCGGCCCACAGGAACGGCCCGGCCGTGGCGGGGATGCCCAGACCCGACACGCTCCGGCCGGCCGGCGCCGCGATGTTGGGCCCCAGCACCGCGCCGATCGTCGTCGCCCACACCACCGTGGAGATGGCCCTGCCCCGGCGTTCGGGCTCCGCCAGGTCCGCCGCGGCGAACCGCGCCTGGAGGTTCGCGGACGAACCCGCCCCGAACCCGGCCATGCCCACGAGCAGCAGCGGGAAGCTGTCCATGACCGCGGCGACCACCACCACGCCCGCCCCGACGGCCCCGATCAGATACGCGAGAACCAGCCCGGGCCGCCTTCCGCGCGCCGTCATCAGCGCCGCCAGCGGCATGGACAGCAGCGCCGTCCCGGCCACGGTGGCGGTCGGGGCGAGCCCGGCCAGCGCCTCGGTGCCGCCGACCTCCTGCGCCAGCACGGTGGCCAGCGCGATACCGGTCGCCACTCCCAGCCCGCCCAGGATCTGGCTGGCGATCAGTACCGCGGAGATCCGGCGCCGCAGCGCCGGAATCCGGTGTGCCGGGACGGAACCGGGAGAGCCGGGGGAGCCGGGGGAGCTGGGGGAGCCGGGAGAGCCGGGAGAGGAGGCACCGGTGCCGGCGTCGGGTATGCCGGGGAGCGTAGTCACTGCCGCAGTGTGCCACCCCTTACACGGTCAGAACAGTGGCTGCGGCAGCACCCCTTCCAGGGCCAGCAGCCGGCGCTTGGTCTCCAGTCCGCCACCGAATCCGCCGAGACCGCCGTCGCTCTCCACCACCCGATGGCAGGGCACCACCACCGGCAGCGGGTTGGACCCCATCGCCGCTCCCACCGCCTGGGCGGCCCCCGGCTGCCCCACCCGCCCGGCCAGCTCCCCGTACCCGACGACCGTCCCGTACGGCACACCGGAGGCCAGCTCGCGCAGTACCTGCCGGTTGAACCCCGTGGTCAGCGACCAGTCCAGCGCCAGTTCGAACCGGTGCAGCGCACCCGCGAAGTACGCCTCCAGCATGGCTATCGGCTCGGCCAGCCGGCCGGAGGCGTTCGGCACCGGCTCGACGCCCAGTCGGCGCGCCAGCTGGGCCAGCGCCTTGTCCCGCACCGCGTCGTCGGCGTGGAACACCACGCTGACCAGGCCCTCGCCGGTCGCGGCGAGCAGTAGCGGGCCGATGTCGCTGCCGACGACGGCCCACTCCACGAACTGCCCTGTGCTCTCCATGCCGACCACGGTAGGACCGGCCACTGACAACGCGGGTGCGGGCAGGCGTCGTCGCTGGTCAGCGCGGGGCGTTCCGCACGATGCCGGGACGGTCGGCGACGACGCCGGACCGGCCGCCCGCGTCCGGCGTGGAGGTCTCCGCCGCCGTGAGGTCCTCGGCCTTCCAGGGCGACCGGCCCGGGAAGCGCTGCTCGGCGTCGGCCGTCCCGGCCGGCCTGTCGTCGTCCTGGACGACGTCCAGCCCGCCGTCCCGGGTGCGCTGGACGTCGTTCTCCACCCGGAGGAAGCCCATGTCACGGGCGAGGTCGACCGCAGCCGGGGGTGTTCTCCGGCGCGTACGCGCAGCCACCTCGGCGCGCGATGACGAGGGGGACGTCGCCGCCCGTCCGCCGGGCCGGCTGCGGCGCCCCGGGCGGGGTGGGCGTCCGGGGCGGCCGAGGCGAGGCGGGGAAGCAGCAGCGCCACGCCGGCGAGCGTGGCGGCGGTCGGCCCGACAGGACGTACGGACCCGGGGAACTCCCCGTGCCGACGGATCCCGGACGCACCGAGGGTGACAGCCGGCGGCCGACGGGGGACGGGCGAAGGACGGCCAGCAGGTGCCACGCGAACGGAACGCCTCCGGCCGCCTACCCGGGGTGGCCACCACCGGGTGAATCCGATCGCACATGTGTGCCGGACCCCCACGCGCCATAGCCTCGCCCCCCTACCAGCGGGTACACATGCACCACCGGCATGGTGTCCCGGGGCATCATCGGGGTGCGGCGGTACGCCGGCGCATGTTCGGGTACCACCGGTACGCGGCGTCCGGGCAGCGCGGGTGCCACGAAGCGGACACCGGCCCGGTACGGGCATGACGGCCGACTGCTCTTCCGGGCGGCGGGGCACGAGGGGCGAAGGGCATACGGGTATGCAGGGCACGGTGGACGGATTCAGCTACGGCCTTTTCACGCCGGTGGCCGCTTTCCTCATGGCATGTCTGGGCGGAGCCCTGGGCCTGCGCTGCACCATGAGATCACTGCGCGACGGAGGGCCGTTCAAGCGCGGCTGGCTGGCCCTCGGCGCCGCCTCCATCGGGTCCGGCATCTGGACCATGCACTTCATCGCGATGATGGGCTTCACCGTCGCCCAGGCGCCGATCGGCTACGACCTGGACGTCACGTTCGCCAGCCTCGTCGTCGCGGTCGTCATGGTCGGCATCGGGCTCGTCATCGTCGCCTACCGGGGCGCCACCCCCCTGGCACTGATCACCGGTGGCACCATCACCGGACTCGGGATCGCGACCATGCACTACCTCGGCATGGCCGGAATGCGGCTCCAGGGACGGATCGACTACGACACCTCCACCGTCGCCCTTTCCGTGGTGATCGCCGTCGTCGCGGCGACGTCGGCGCTCTGGGCCGCCGTGTCGGTCCAGGGCTTCCTGCCCAGCCTCGGAGCCAGCCTGGTGATGGGGATCGCCGTCAGCGGCATGCACTACGCGGGCATGGCGGCGGTCAGCGTCCATCTGCACGGCGACGCCCCGGCGGCTCCCGGCGGCGAGCCGGCGACCTCCCTGCTCGCCCCGATGCTCATCGGGCCGGTGATGTTCCTGCTGCTCGCCGGAGTCGTGGTGATGTTCGATCCGCTGCTGGTGACGGGCGAGCCGGGCGGCGGCACGCGGCGGGCCGCGCGAGGGTCCCTCCCCGGCGTCCGGGCCCTGCCCCGGGAGTACTCCTACGGCGAGCCCGCCAACTGGTCGGCGGCCCGGCCGCCGCGCCGTCGGGAGCGGTCCCGGCACCGCTGACACGCGCCCCGCCGCACCGCGGGCGGCCCGACTGTCAGTGGCGAGTCGTACCGTTGTTGCATGCGGCCAGTTTCCAAGATCGAACGCTCGGTGGCGCCTTTCGAGGTCGTCAGCCCCTACCAGCCCAGCGGTGACCAGCCCGCGGCCATCGCCGACCTGGACCGGCGCGTCCGGGCGGGCGAGAAGAACGTCGTCCTGCTGGGTGCCACCGGTACCGGCAAGTCGGCGACCACGGCCTGGATGATCGAGAAGCTTCAGCGGCCCACCCTGGTGATGGCGCCGAACAAGACGCTCGCCGCCCAGCTGGCCAACGAGTTCCGCGAGCTCCTGCCGAACAACGCCGTCGAGTACTTCGTGTCGTACTACGACTACTACCAGCCCGAGGCGTACGTCCCGCAGTCGGACACCTACATCGAGAAGGACTCCTCGATCAACGAGGAGGTCGAGCGGCTGCGCCACTCCGCGACCAACTCGCTGCTGACCCGCCGTGACGTGGTCGTCGTGGCCTCGGTCTCCTGCATCTACGGTCTCGGCACGCCCCAGGAGTACGTCGACCGGATGGTCCCGCTCAAGGTCGGCGAGGAGATCGACCGGGACCAGCTGCTGCGCCGCTTCGTCGACATCCAGTACACCCGGAACGACCTCGCGTTCACCCGGGGGACCTTCCGGGTCCGCGGCGACACCATCGAGATCTTCCCGGTCTACGAGGAGCTCGCCGTCCGCATCGAGATGTTCGGCGACGAGATCGAGGCGCTCTCCACCCTCCACCCGCTCACCGGCGAGGTGATCAGCGACGACCGTGAGCTGTACGTCTTCCCGGCGAGTCACTACGTCGCGGGCCCCGAGCGCATGGAGAAGGCCGTCAACGGCATCGAGCGGGAGCTGGAGCAGCGACTGGCCGAGCTGGAGAAGCAGGGGAAGCTGCTGGAGGCCCAGCGGCTGCGGATGCGCACCACGTACGACATCGAGATGATGCGCCAGATCGGGTCCTGCTCCGGCATCGAGAACTACTCGATGCACTTCGACGACCGGGCGCCCGGTTCCGCGCCCAACACCCTCCTTGACTACTTCCCCGAGGACTTCCTGCTCGTCATCGACGAGTCCCATGTGACCGTGCCGCAGATCGGGGCCATGTACGAGGGTGACGCCTCCCGCAAGCGGACCCTCGTCGACCACGGCTTCCGGCTCCCGTCCGCGCTCGACAACCGTCCGCTGAAGTGGGAGGAGTTCCAGGAGAGGATCGGCCAGACCGTCTATCTGTCGGCGACGCCCGGGAAGTACGAGCTCTCCCGCTCCGACGGCTTCGTCGAGCAGATCATCCGCCCCACCGGCCTTGTCGACCCCGAGATCGTCGTCAAGCCCACCCACGGCCAGATCGACGACCTGGTGCATGAGATCCGGGTGCGCACGGAGAAGGACGAGCGGGTCCTGGTGACCACCCTCACCAAGAAGATGGCGGAGGACCTCACCGACTACTTCCTGGAGATGGGCATCCAGGTCCGTTATCTGCACAGCGACGTCGACACCCTGCGCCGGATCGAGCTCCTGCGCGAGCTCCGGGCCGGCGAGTACGACGTCCTGGTCGGCATCAACCTGCTCCGCGAGGGCCTCGACCTGCCCGAGGTCTCCCTGGTGGCCATCCTCGACGCGGACAAGCAGGGCTTCCTGCGCTCCGGCACCTCACTGATCCAGACCATCGGCCGTGCCGCCCGAAACGTCTCCGGTCAGGTCCACATGTACGCCGACTCGGTCACCCCGGCCATGGCGCAGGCGATCGACGAGACGAACCGCCGCCGCGAGAAGCAGGTCGCCTACAACACCGCGAACGGCATCGACCCCCAGCCGCTCCGCAAGAAGATCAACGACATCGTCGCGACCATCGCGCGCGAGGAGGTCGACACCGAGCAACTGCTCGGCACCGGCTACCGGCAGGGCAAGGACGGCAAGGGCGCCAAGACTCCCGTGCCCTCGCTCGCCGCGCACGCGACGACCGGCAGGGCAGCGGCCGGCAAGGGTGCCAAGGCGGGTGCCCGCAAGGGCGACATCGTCAGCGACCGCCCGGCGGCCGAACTGGCCGGGATCATCGAGGAGATGACCGACCGTATGCGCGCCGCCGCCGCGGAGCTCCAGTTCGAGGTCGCCGCACGCCTGCGCGACGAGGTGAGCGAGTTGAAGAAGGAGCTGCGACAGATGAAGGAGGCGGGCATCGCCTGACCCGCCGCGCAGATGTGTTGCAACACCGACACAAAAGCGGACCGGCCCGCGGCCGTCCCGGCCCCGCTGCGTAGGGTGCTGAGCAACCGCACGCAGAGACGGCCGCGGGGGAACGCAAGGGAAGGGGACAGCGCGTGGTGGACGTATCCAAGGGCGGGGCGACCGGAGGGCCGGGCGTCAATCTGACCAAGGGCCAGGCCATCAGCCTGGAGAAGAAGGGCGGCGGCACCCTGACCGCCGTGCGCATGGGCCTCGGCTGGCAGGCGGCCCCGCGCCGTGGCCTGTTCGGCTCGCGCACCCGGGAGATCGACCTGGACGCCTCGGCGGTGCTCTTCGCCGACAAGCAGCCGGTGGACGTGGTCTTCTTCCGCCACCTGGTCAGCGACGACGGATCGGTGCGTCACACCGGCGACAACCTGGTGGGCGGCGTCGGCCAGGGCGGTGACGACGAGGCGGTCCTCGTCGATCTCCAGCGGGTCCCGGTCCACATCGACCAGATCGTCTTCACGGTGAACTCGTTCACCGGCCAGACCTTCCAGGAAGTGCAGAACGCCTTCTGCCGCATCGTCGACGAGACGAACGGCCAGGAGCTCGCGCGTTACACCCTGGACGGCGGCGGCCAGTACACCGCGCAGATCATGGCGAAGGTGCACCGGGCCGGTTCCGGCTGGCAGATGACGGCCCTCGGCAACCCGGCCAACGGCCGTACGTTCCAGGACCTCATGCCGTCGATCCTGCCGCACCTGTAGGCGGCAGAGGCAGGGCAGGCAGGGCGCAGCACGGCCCGCCCCGCGCATTTCCGCACGTATCGCGTACGGGCGGCTCCCGGAGGCAGCGGGCCGCCGGGAGCCGCCCGCTGACGACCGAGGGGACACAGGCAATGACGGCCGAGCTGGTCAGGGGAGAGAACCACCCGCTGTCCCACGCCCGACTCGAGATCCGGGTGTCGGCCGGCGCGCCGGTCATGGCCGGCGCCACGCTCGGCGACGAGCAGGGCACGGTGCACGGCGTCGAGTGGGTCGCCCACCCCGGCTCGCCCGCCCTGCCGGGCCTGGAGGTGTCCCAACAGGCCGCCGCGGACCACCGGCTCGCCGTGGACCTCGGCGCCCTGCCTCCCTCGGTGCACCGGGTGACGGTCCTGCTCGCGCTGGTCCAGGGGGCCGGCGGACCTTCCCGCTTCGGCGCCCTGCCGGCCCCCACCGTCACGGTCACCGGACTGGACGGCACCGGGATCGTCCGCTGCACCCTCACCGGGCTCGACAGCGAGTCCGCCGTCGTCGCGCTGGAGGTCTACCGCCGGCAGGGCGCCTGGAAGGTCCGTTCCGTCGGACAGGGATACGCGGGCGGACTCGCCGCGCTCTTCGCCGACCAGGGGATCGACCGGGCGGCGGAACTCGCCGGCACCGTCCAGGCAGCGGTCGCCCGCGGTCTGACCCGCTCCGTCGCCCCGCCGCCGCCCCGCGCCCCCGAGGCCGACCGCATCCGCCAGGGCGCCCCTTCGGCAGCTCCCGGCGACGCCACCGCCTCGCCCGCCTTCCCCGCCGCCCCGCCGCCGCGGCCGGAGCCGGTGGACGGCTCTCGGCCCGTGCCGGCCGTCGCTCCCGCCCTCGGCACCGACAGCCCCGTCGACTACTCCCACCCCCGCCGCCGGGCGGCCGCTCCACCGCCCCCGCCGGCGCCCGCGGAGACCGCGCCGGCCGGGCGCCCCGCCCCACCGGTGGCGGGCGACGCCACCGGCTGGTCCATGGAAGAGCGCCTCTACAACCAGGTCTGGGGCATGTTCGAGGACCTGGCACGCACCGTCGCGGCCCATCGCAGCGCCGTCGACTTCGCCGACTCCCGTATGGACCAGGAGCTCGACCGCCTCCTGACCGATCCGCGTGTCCGGATCGGCTCCGCCGGCGACACCGCCCGGGCGGAGGCCCAGGCCAGGCGCGACGAGCTGGCCGCCCGCGCCCGTGAGGTGCTCGACCGCGACCTCGCCCAGCTCGTGGCCGAGTCGGAGGTCGTCGAACCGGCGCTCCCGGCCCCGTTCGCGAGCTGGCACAGCCAGGCATGGAAGGACTACCGGGTCCCTGCGGAGTCCCCGATGGCGCTGCGCCTCGGCGACCTGCATCTGCCCGAGCGCACGGACCTGCGCATCCCGATGCTGGTGCGGCTGCCGCTGGAGCGCGGGCTCTGGGTGGACAGCGGCCGCGCCGGCTCCCAGGCCGCGGCCTTCCTGGACGACCACCGGCTGCGCAGACTCGCGATGGACACGGCTGTCGCCCATGCGGCGCGGCTGATCGCCGTCCACCCGGTGGGCGAGTTCGCCGTCCATGTCATCGACCCGGCGGGCTCGGCGGCGCACTCGCTCGCCCCGTTGGCGGGAGCGGGAGCGCTCGCCGCGCTTCCCGCCGCCGGCGCCGCGGGTGTCTCGGCCGTCCTGGCGAAGCTCACCCAGCGCGTGGACCTGGTGCAGATGGCGGTCCGCAGCGGCGCCGCCGACGCGCTGCCTCCCGAGCTGGACACCGCCCAGCAGCTGCTGATCGTCAACGACTTCCCGCACGGCTTCGACGACCGGGCCGTCAACCAGCTCCGCTACCTGGCCGACGAGGGCCCCGCCGTCGGGGTGCACCTGTTGATGGTCGCGGACCGGGAGGACGCCGCCGAGTACGGCCCCGTGCTCGACCCGCTCTGGCGCTCGCTGCTGCGCCTCACCCCCGTACCGGACGACCACCTGGCCGATCCTTGGGTGGGGCATGCCTGGACGTACGAACCGCCCCTGTTGCCCCCGGACGGCGGCGTGCTGCGGCAGGTGCTTTCCCAGGTGGTCGAGGCCAGGAACTACAGACGACGCTGACCTGGGCACTTGGTGCTTCTTTTACCGTTCCCTTTACCTTCCCTTGGTGATTGGGGTACTGTTCTTCGAGCGGAGGGGAGTACTCCCACGTGCGGCGTGCCCGTCAGTACGGACGGTCAGACAGAGACCTGATCCCGGGGCGCCGGCCCATGGTGCGGCCCAGCGAAAAGCGCGGGGACGTCCGGGTGGAAGAGACCTCCGGCAGCGACGACGCTGATCAGTAGCCGTACGAAGCCGGAGGCGCAGTGGACGTTTCGATAACCATGTGGGTGCTGACCATTCTTGGTCTGAGTGCCCTGATCGCTGTCGACTTCTTCATCGGGCGCAAGCCCCATGATGTGTCGGTCAAGGAAGCCGGTACCTGGACGGTCGTCTGGATCGTGCTGGCCGCCCTCTTCGGCCTGGGCCTTCTCTTCTTCGGTGAGAGTCAGGCGTCCGGCGAGTTCTTCGCCGGCTTCATCACCGAGAAGTCGCTCAGTGTCGACAACCTGTTCGTCTTCGTCCTGATCATGGCGAAGTTCGCGGTGCCCTCCCACCTCCAGCAGCGGGTACTGCTGATCGGTGTACTGATCGCCCTGGTCCTGCGCGCGATATTCATCGCCGCCGGTGCCGCGATCATCGCCAGCTTCTCCTGGGTCTTCTACATCTTCGGCGCGTTCCTGATCTACACCGCCTGGAAGCTCATCCAGGAGGCGCGCGCGGACGAGGAGGAGGACGAGTTCGAGGAGAACCGCCTCCTCAAGTCCATCGAGAACCGGTTCGGTGTCGCCGACAAGTACCACGGCACCAAGCTGTTCATCCGGAACAACGGCAAGCGGGTGCTGACTCCGCTGATGGTCGTCATGCTGGCCATCGGCACGACCGACGTCCTGTTCGCGCTGGACTCCATCCCCGCGATCTTCGGTCTGACCCAGGACCCGTACATCGTCTTCACCGCCAACGCCTTCGCCCTGATGGGTCTGCGGCAGCTGTACTTCCTCATCGGCGGTCTGCTGAAGAAGCTGGTCCACCTCAGCTACGGCCTGTCGGTGATCCTCGGCTTCATCGGCGTGAAGCTGGTGCTGCACGCGCTGCACGAGTCCGGGGTGCACGTGCCCGAGATCTCCATCCCGGTCTCGCTCGCGGTCATCTGCGGTGTGCTGGTCATCACCACGATCACCAGCCTGATCGCGTCCAAGAAGCAGGCCGAGCGGGAAGCGGCCGAGCAGGCCGGCGAGGACGGCGCGGCTGTGGACGGCGCGGGCAAGGACGCCAAGGACAGCATCGAGGCCTGACGGCCCTCGACCCGGGAAGCTCCGCACCGGCCGGGGCGGGCTCGCGCTGCGGCCCGCCCCGGCCGGTGTTTGCTTGGACGGTGGACGCCCCGATGCCCGGGGCAGCACGCAGGCGGAGGCCGTCATGAGGTTCGCGCAGATCATCGACCTCGAAACCGAGCGCATGGACGAGGTGGAGGCCGTGCTCCAGCAGCGCCGGGCCCGGATGGCCGGGGGAGAGGGGGGTCCCCGGCACCGGACGGTGCTCAAGGACCGGGCCCGTCCGAACCGCTATCTGATGATCGTCGAGTTCGACTCCCACGAAGCGGCCATGCGCAACAGCGGGGACCCGCAGACCACCGAGATGGCCCGCGCGATCGGTGCTCAGTGCAGCCGCGCCCCCGTGTTCACCGACTGCGACGTCCTCGTGCGGGAGGATGTGCGCTAGGTCGCGTCCGGGGGCGTGGGCTCGCGCGAGGCTCCCGGGATTCACGCGGCCGCGGCGGTCTCCGGCTTCGACTCGGACTCCCGTACCCGCGCGGGCAGCGTCTCGGGGAGCAGGGCGAAGCATCCCAGGCTGAGCAGCGCGATGCCCGTCAGATAGGCGGCCACGCCCCAGGGGGCCCCTTCCCCGCCCGACACGGCCGTCGCCACGATCGGCGTCAGGGCCCCGCCCAGCACACCCGCAAGGTTGTAGCCGACCGCGGCGCCGGTGCACCGTACCCGCGGCTCGAAGAGCTCCGCGAGATAGGCCGCGACCACCGAGAACATCGTGATGAAGGCGAGCAGCGCGACGGTGAGCCCCAGGAAGATCAGCGGTGGCCGCGCCGTGTGCAGCAGGGCCACCATCGGGAACATCCACAGCGCCGTGGCCGCGCAGCCGACCAGGCACAGCGGCCGTCTGCCGTACCGGTCGCCGAGCATCGCGAGGAACGGCGTGGCGACCGCCTTGGCGGCCACCGCCGCCATGATGCAGGCGAGCATCACCGTACGGCTGATGCCGAGCCGCTCGGTGCCGTAGGCCAGCGCCCAGGTCGAGACCGTGTAGAACACGGCGTAACCGATCGCCAGGGCCCCGGCCGTCAGCAGCACCAGCCGCCAGTGCCCGCGCGCCACCTCCATCAGAGGGGCGTTCGACCGGTTCCCCGTCTCGGCCAGCTCCTTGAACTGCGGCGTCTCGTGCAGCGACCTGCGCAGCAGCAGCCCGGCGGCCGCGAGCAGTCCCGCCGCCCAGAAGGGCACCCGCCAGCCCCACTCCCGGAACTGGGCATCGCTCAACCACGCCGACAGGCCCAGCATCACCCCGTTGGCCAGCAGGAACCCGACCGGCGGGCCCATCTGCGGAAAGCTCGCCCACAGGGCGCGACGCCGCTCCGGCGCGTGCTCGGCCGTCAGCAGCACGGCACCGCCCCACTCCCCGCCGAGCCCCAGGCCCTGCAGGAACCGCAGCACCAGCAGCAGGACGGGGGCGGCCACCCCGAGCGTCGCGTACGAGGGCACGCAGCCCACCGCGACCGTGGCCGCGCCGGTGAGCATCAGGGACGCGAACATCACCGGCCGGCGCCCGTAACGGTCGCCGATGTGGCCGAAGAGCGCGGAGCCGATCGGACGGGACAGGAAGCCGATCGCGAACGTGCCGAACGCCGCGAGGGTGCCGGCGACCGGCGAGAAGGTCGGGAAGAACAGCGGGCCCAGGACCAGCGCGGCGGCGGTCCCGTACACGAAGAAGTCGTAGAACTCGACGGCCGTCCCGGCCAGCGCGGCGGTGGCGAGCCGCCCCATGGAAGGGGAAGGGGAAGAGGAACCGGGAGGCCGGGGAGGCGGAGGAGAGGCAGTGTGACTCTGGCGCATGCCGCGCCAACTGCCCGGGAGATCCGTCGGTTACGGGGCGTGCGGAGGCGCGGCGGCCGTGGACCGACCGCCCGCGCCTCCGGCTCACCAGCCCCGTTCGCGCCACTCCGGAAGGTGGGGGCGCTCGGCGCCCAGCGTGGTGTCCTTGCCGTGCCCGGGGTAGACCCAGGTCTCGTCCGGCAGGACGTCGAAGAGCTTCGTCTCGACGTCCAGGATCAGGGACGCGAAGGCGTCCGGGTCCTTGTGCGTGTTGCCCACGCCGCCGGGGAACAGGCAGTCGCCGGTGAACACGTGCGGGTGGCCGTGCGGGTCGTCGTAGACCAGCACGATCGAGCCGGGCGTGTGACCGACCATCCGCCGGGCCGTGAGCCCGACCCGGCCGACCCGGACGGTGTCCCCGTCCTCCACCGGCACGTCCGTCGGCACGTCGATGCCCTCGGCGTCGTACCGCCCGGCGTATGTGCGCGCACCGGTCGCGGCCACGACGTCGCCGAGGGCCTGCCAGTGGTCTCCGTGCCGGTGCGTGGTGACGACGGACGCGATGCCGTCGTCGCCGATCAGCCGGAGCAGCGTCGGGGCCTCGTTCGCCGCGTCGATCAGCAGCTGCTCGCCGGTGGCACGGCAACGCAACAGATAGGAGTTGTTGTCCATCGGGCCGACCGCGACCTTGGAGATCATCAGGTCCGTGAGCTCGTGCACATCCGCGGGTCCGCCGACCCTCACCGCTCCGTGGTACGTCATGGCCGCAAGCCTATAGCGGCGGCAGGACGGGGAGGGGGCCGCCCGAGGCGTCGAGACGGGCGCCGTCGCGGCGCCCGGCCAGCCAGCCGAGGAGTTCCGGCGAAGGGCCCGAGACGGTCACCTCGGCGCCCTCCTCGCCACCGGTGCGCCACTCCCGGCGCCCGTCGCCGTCCGTCGCGACCAGACGCGTCGGCGGCACCGTAGGGTGGGAGGAGAAGCGGTCGGCGAGAAAGTCGATCTCCCGCTCGGTGAACTCCGCGGACAGGTCCTCCAGCTCGTATCCGATGTCCAGGTCCACATGGTGGAGCTCGACCTCGACGAGGCGGCGGAAGGGGATCCGGGCGGCCCGGTCGGTCACGCCGTTGCGCAGCTCTACCGTGCGCCGCCAGTCGGCCGGGACGTCGCCCTCGGCCTGGAAGAGGCCGGCGCTCCGGCGGACGTCGTCGAGGTGGACCGCGAGGGCGCGGGGCGCCCCGCTCTCGATGTCCGCGTCGCGCTGCTCGGCGCTGGCGTACATGGGGCGGCCCTGGAGCACGTTCAGGAGCGCGTCGGCGTTGCGGGCCAGGTGGGCGAGGACATGGCCACGGGTCCAGCCGGGAAGCCGGGACGGCTGGGCGACGGCCGCGTCGTCGGTTCGGGCCGCCGCGGTGAGCAGCCGATCGGTCGCCTCACGTACAGAGGCCAGGTCGTGCACATGGTCGATCATGGCGCCGACCCTAGCGCCGCCACTCGATCGGGTGAAGGTGGCAGCGCGCGGCCGTAAATCGAATGCGCGTGCTATACGCTCGGTAGAGGCATAGTTGAAAGTCAGGCATTCATCGATCTGGCGGCCCCCATAGGCTGGAACAGTCTGGGACGGGGGCTGTGCCCCCGCTTCTCTCAAGAAAGGTGCGGACCGGCGTGGCCGACCGTCTCATCGTCCGTGGCGCGCGCGAGCACAATCTGAAGAACGTCTCGCTCGACCTTCCGCGCGACTCCCTCATCGTCTTCACCGGGCTCTCGGGGTCGGGCAAGTCGTCCCTCGCCTTCGACACGATCTTCGCCGAGGGGCAGCGCCGCTACGTCGAGTCGCTCTCCTCGTACGCCCGGCAGTTCCTCGGCCAGATGGACAAGCCGGACGTCGACTTCATCGAGGGCCTCTCCCCGGCCGTCTCGATCGACCAGAAGTCGACCTCGCGCAACCCGCGCTCGACCGTCGGCACCATCACCGAGGTCTACGACTACCTGCGGCTGCTCTTCGCCCGTATCGGCAAGCCGCACTGCCCCGAGTGCGGCCGTCCCATCTCGCGGCAGTCGCCGCAGGCCATCGTGGACAAGGTGCTGGAGCTGCCCGAGGGCAGCCGCTTCCAGGTCCTGTCGCCCCTGGTGCGCGAGCGCAAGGGCGAGTTCGTGGACCTCTTCTCCGACCTCCAGACCAAGGGCTACAGCCGTGCGCGGGTGGACGGGCAGACCATCCAGCTCGCAGAGCCGCCCACCCTGAAGAAGCAGGAGAAGCACACCATCGAGGTGGTCATCGACCGCCTCACCGTCAAGGACAGCGCCAAGCGCCGGCTCACCGACTCCGTCGAGACCGCCCTCGGCCTGTCCGGCGGCATGGTCGTGCTCGACTTCGTCGACCTCCCCGAGGACGACCCCGAGCGCGAGCGGATGTACTCGGAGCACCTGTACTGCCCGTACGACGACCTTTCCTTCGAGGAGCTGGAGCCGCGCTCCTTCTCCTTCAACTCGCCGTTCGGCGCCTGCCCCGACTGCACCGGCATCGGCACCCGCATGGAGGTCGACCCGGAGCTCATCGTCCCCGACGAGGAGCGCTCCCTCGACGAGGGGGCCATCCACCCCTGGTCCCACGGGCACACCAAGGAGTACTTCGGCCGGCTGATCGGCGGACTGGCCCAGGCGCTCGGCTTCTCCACCGACATGCCGTGGGCCGGACTGCCGCAGCGGGCGAGGAAGGCCCTGCTGTACGGACACAAGACCCAGGTCGAGGTCCGCTACCGCAACCGGTACGGAAGGGAGCGGGCGTACACGACTCCCGCCTTCGAGGGCGCCGTGTCCTTCGTCAAGCGGCGGCACAGCGAGGCCGAGAGCGACTCCAGCCGGGAGCGCTTCGAGGGCTACATGCGCGAGGTGCCCTGCCCGACCTGCGAGGGCACCCGGCTCAAGCCGATCGTCCTCGCGGTCACCGTGATGGAGAAGTCCATCGCCGATGTCTCCGGCATGTCCATCAGTGAGTGCGCCGAGTTCCTCGGCGAGCTGAAGCTGAACGCCCGCGACAAGAAGATCGCCGAGCGGGTGCTCAAGGAGGTCAACGAGCGGCTCCGCTTCCTGGTCGACGTGGGTCTGGACTACCTGTCGCTGAACCGCGCGGCAGGCACGCTCTCCGGTGGTGAGGCGCAGCGCATCCGGCTCGCCACCCAGATCGGCTCCGGCCTGGTGGGTGTGCTGTACGTGCTGGACGAGCCGTCCATCGGTCTCCACCAGCGCGACAACCACCGGCTCATCGAGACCCTCGTCCGGCTGCGCGACATGGGCAACACGCTCATCGTCGTGGAGCACGACGAGGACACCATCAAGGTGGCCGACTGGGTCGTCGACATCGGCCCGGGCGCGGGTGAGCACGGCGGCAAGGTCGTCCACTCCGGCCCCTTGAAGCAGCTGCTGTCCAACAAGGAGTCGATGACCGGGCAGTACCTGTCCGGGGCGAGGTCCATCCCGACGCCGGACCTCCGCCGGCCCGTCGACCCGGCCCGCCGGCTCACCGTGCACGGCGCCCGCGAGAACAACCTGCAGGACATCGACGTGTCGTTCCCCCTCGGGGTCCTGACGGCCGTCACGGGTGTCTCCGGTTCCGGCAAGTCGACCCTGGTCAACGACATCCTGTACACGCACCTGGCCCGCGAGCTCAACGGTGCCAAGTCCGTACCGGGCCGGCACACGCGCGTGGACGGCGACGACCTGGTCGACAAGGTCGTCCACGTCGACCAGTCGCCCATCGGCCGGACGCCCCGGTCGAACCCGGCGACGTACACCGGCGTCTTCGACCATGTCCGCAGGCTCTTCGCGGAGACGATGGAGGCGAAGGTCCGCGGCTATCTGCCGGGGCGGTTCTCCTTCAACGTCAAGGGCGGCCGCTGCGAGAACTGCTCGGGCGACGGCACCATCAAGATCGAGATGAACTTCCTGCCGGACGTGTACGTCCCGTGCGAGGTCTGCCACGGTGCGCGGTACAACCGGGAGACCCTGGAGGTCCACTACAAGGGCAAGTCCATCGCCGAGGTGCTGGACATGCCGATCGAGGAGGCCCTGCACTTCTTCGAGGCCGTGCCGACCATCGCCCGTCACCTCAAGACGCTCAACGAGGTGGGCCTCGGGTACGTCCGGCTGGGCCAGTCCGCACCGACCCTCTCCGGTGGTGAGGCACAGCGGGTGAAGCTGGCCTCCGAGCTCCAGAAGCGGTCCACGGGTCGCACGGTGTACGTGCTGGACGAGCCGACCACCGGTCTCCACTTCGAGGACATCTCAAAGCTGATCAAGGTGCTGTCGAACCTGGTCGACAAGGGCAACTCGGTGATCGTCATCGAGCACAACCTCGATGTCATCAAGACGGCCGACTGGGTCGTCGACATGGGCCCGGAGGGTGGCAGCGGCGGCGGTCTCGTCATCGCCGAAGGCACGCCCGAGCAGGTCGCGAGTGTTCCCGCCAGCCACACCGGCAAGTTCCTGCGCGACATCCTGGGCGCGGACCGGATCAGCGACGCGGAGGTGGCGCCGGCCGCCGCTCCCGCGCGCGGGCGGACGGCCAAGAAGGCGGTCGCCGCGCGTACGGCTCCGGCGAAGCGGACGGCGACGGCCAAGACGGCGACGGCCAAGACGGCGACGGCCAAGTCGACGGCGGCGAAGTCGGGCACGGCCAAGCCGGCGGCGGCGAAGAAGTCGGCCGCCAAGTCCACGACGGCCAAGAAGCAGACCGCCCGGACGCGCAACAGCTGACCCGGACGGCACGAGGCGGCCCTCCGCACCGAAAGGTGAGGGGGCCGCCTCGTCGCGTGCCGGGCCCGCCGGCGCTTCCACGGCGCGGTGCGGGGGCGGCGGGAAGGGGAGGGCCGGCGGCGGTCGTCAGGGGGCGGATCCGCGCGCCAGGCGTTCGGCGAGGGCGGGGAACGTCGGGGCGAACCACAGCCGGCCACCACGATCCCTCTCGCGCACGAAGTCGCTCAGCGACGGGCTCCCCGTCATATGGCGGGAGACGTCCCCCACGATCGCCAGCCGCATCCCGTGGCCGGCGAAGCTCCGCTCCACCTCCTGGGCCATCCCCGTACGCGGGGAGAAGAACGCGTCCGCGACCCGTTCCACCGGAACCACGACCAGTTCGGCACCCCGCCCCCCGGCCTCGCCGATCAGGTCCAGCGCCGAACGGCGGCCGGACAGCGAAGGCCCGTGCGACGCCCAGACCCAGGCGGGCACACCGCGCACCGGCACCAGGGCGTCGGTCGTCGTGAGCTCCGCGGCGTAGGGAGGCTCGGCGCCCGGCCGCGAGCAGGTGAGCGCCGCGGCTCTGGCCGCGAAGTCCAGAAGCTCCCTCCAGGCGGCCGCGTCCAGCACACCGGGGGAGCGGCCGGCCAGACCGTGCAGCAGCGCCGCGTTCACGGTGTCACCCGCACCGATGGTGTCCGCGATCCCCACCGGGACGGCCGGCACCGATACGGAGAGCTCCCCCGTCCACACCGTCAGCCCCTGCGGGCCCCTGGTCAGCACGACCGCCGACGGCCCCCGCGCCAGCCACTCCTCGGGCGAGCCGCCCAGCCACCGCGCGTCCTCCTCGGAGAGTTTCAGCACCGAGACATGGGGCAGCCAGCCCGTGAACCGAGCCCGGAACGCGTCGGCGTCCGGGATCAGGCCGGGCCGGATGTTCGGGTCGAGCAGGGTGAGCAGCCCCCGCCCCGCCTCCCGGCGCAGCAGCGCCTCGTAGGCGCTCGCGCCGGGCTCCAGCGCCAGCGAGCAGGTGCCGAACGAGATCGCCCGCACCTCCTCCGGCAGCCGGTCGGGCAGCTCGAAGAGCCGGTCGGCCGTGCCCTCGGCGTAGAAGCCGTAACGCGCCGACCCGTCCGGCCCGACCGAGGCGACCGCCAGCGTCGTCGGCTCCGGCCCGCGCTGGACGAGAGCGGTGGCCACGTCCGCCGCGCGCAGGCCCTCCAGCAGCGCCTCGCCGAAGGCGTCCGTCGAGACGCGGGAGCAGAACGCCGCCCGCGCGCCCAGGCGCCCCAGCGCCACCGCCGTGTTGTACGGACCCCCGCCGAGCCGCGGCACGAGCGCGGCCGGCGGCGAGGGGGACGTGGCGCCCGCCTCGGGGACCAGGTCGATCAGGGACTCTCCGGCGACGACGATCACGAGGCCGAAAGTAACCCATCGCCCCTGGCCGGGACAGCCCCCCGGAAGGCCCTCCGATCTACGCCGGTATCGTCGGTTCCGTCACCGACGCCCTCGCCCCACGTGGAGTCCCCATGCCCGGCCAGCCCGCCGCCCGCCGTACCGTGCTGAAAGGCGCCGCCCTCGCCGGAGCCGCCGGCCTCGGCGTGGCTGCCTGCTCCACCGAGTCGAAGCTCGGCCACGCCCAGACCCCGACCCCGACCGCCCCGGTGAGCCTGGGCGCGGCGGAGGAGGTCCCGGTCGGCGGGGCGAAGCTGTACCGGGAGCAGCGCGTGGTGGTGAGCTGCCCGGCCAAGGGCCAGTACAGGGCGTTCAGCGCGCAGTGCACCCACGCGGGCTGCGTGCTGGACAAGGTCGAGGGCCTGGAGGGCAACTGCCCCTGTCACGGCAGCCGCTTCGACGTCACCACCGGCAAGGCGCTCAAGGGCCCGGCGACCGTGCCGCTGCCCGAGGTCCCGGTCAAGATCACGAACGGCGAGCTGGTGGCGGGCCCCGACGCCGCCTGACCCTCCCGTCGCCGCCCGATCACCCTGGCGGCGACCGGCGACCGGCGACCGGCGACCGGAGGCCGGTGATCGCGTGCCCGGCCCGCGGCCTCGCGCCCCCCGGCCTCGCGCCCCCCGGCTCGGCCCCGGCACACCGGCCCGTCGCTCCCGGCCCCGGCACGCCTTCGGGACCGGGCCGGGACGGGGGGCGAGCCGGGCCGGCTACTCCCAGTCCCAGTCGATTCCCAGGATCCCCGGTCGCACGCCCTGTTCCACGAAGTGGACCGTACGGTGGCGGCCGCTCAGGGTCAGGTCCCCGCGCCCGCCCCGCGGGGCGCCCGTCGACGTCTGGGAGAAGCGCCGGCAGCGCACCGGCAGGGCGTCCTCGTGGAACCGGACCTGGAGCACGTACTGCCCACCCGCGAAGCCGAACCCGCGCACGTACTCGGCGCTGGGCCCACCGGTGCCGTCCTCGAAGCCGTACTGGAAGACGTACGTCTCCCCGGCCCGGAGCCGGGCGTCGAAGAGCAGCTCGGCGACCACGACGCCGGACTCCACGTGGCGGCGGACCCGCCCGGTACGGCAGTTGTCCCCGGCCCGCACCACCACCCGCAGCGGGTCGCAGCCGGGGTCGCCGAGGTGGATCGCCAGATAGCGGTCGACCCCGTCGCGATGGGCCCGCACCACCTGCCGGGAGTCGCGGCCGAGCAGCTCCCGCCCCGCTCCGATCCGGACCCGCTCGTGGTGCCCCACGGTGTGCAGCCCGCCGTCGGCGGGTGACTCCAGGCCCGCGATCAGCTCCTCGACCGCGCCCGACGGCTCCACCGGCGACCGGTAGGAACGGGTCGCCGGCCGCTCGGCGTCGCCCCGGCCTCCCGCCCCTCCCGTGCCACCAGTGCCACCGGTGCCGGCCCTCCCACCGAGCAGCCGGATCAGTGAGTCGCCGGGCAGCTGGAGCAGCTCCTCCAGGGCGCGTACGGCCTTGAGCGACTCCGGCCGCTGAGGGCGCCGGGCGCCCTGCTGCCAGTAGCACAGGCTCGTCACACCGACCTTGATGCCGCGATGGGCGAGATGGTGCTGGACCCGCTGGAGGGGGAGTCCCCGTGCGGCCAGGGCCGCGCGCAGCGCCAGATGGAACGGACCGGTGCGCAGGGCCTGTGCGAGATCGGCCTCGGTGTGTCCCATGGGGACTCCTCAGTGAACGTTCACGACGGGGCGGTGCGACAGCGGGCCGGCGGTGGCGGGCGGGCAGGTGGGACCCGGAGGTCGTTCACCCGGCAACCACTCCGTTCACAGCGCGCTGTCACCCCGCATTGAAGCGTGTTGACCTGCCCCCGACAACGGCCGATGCTCCTCACCGGCGTCCGGACGCGCTCCTCCCTCCCCGCGTCCCCGGCCGGAGGAACGCGATGCGCGACCGAAACCCCCACGGCAACACGCATAGACCGTCCGGCCTCGCGGCGATCCTCGCCGCGGTGCCGCTCATGGCGCCGGTATCCGCCACCGACGCCTCGCCCGACGACCACCCGTCCGCCCTCACGCACAAGCGTCTGGACATCACCATGCGGGCCGAGCAGAAGACGAGCTGGTGCCGGGCCGCCGCCGGCGACGCCCTCGCCACCTGGTTCGGCCGCACCCTCACCCGGAACCGGTTCTGCGACACCGCCTTCGACCGCGGGCAGGCCGGTCCGCCCAGGCCGGCCCCGGCCAGGCCGGTCCGGCACCCGGGCGGGACGCGTCCGGCGGCCCGGCGGCGGCCCGGGCGCCACTGGCCGGTCCGGCCGTCACCCCGGTGGCCCCCGGCGTCGCGCCGGCCGCCGCCATGATCCTCGCCGGTGTACGGACCCCGCGCGCGCGTCGCGCGGACCGGCACCGGCGCAGGCGGGCGCCGACCCCACCGGCGGAGCGTCTCCGACCCCATCGGAGGTGCTCCGCGGGCGCCCGGAGTGTCGGTGGGCGCAAGTAGGGTGTGTGGCATGGCAGACCCCTCCAGCTACCGCCCCAAGCCGGGACAGATCCCCGACTCGCCAGGGGTCTACAAATTCCGCGACGAGCACCGCCGGGTGATCTACGTCGGGAAGGCGAAGTCCCTGCGCCAGCGGCTCGCCAGCTACTTCCAGGACCTGGCGGGCCTGCACCCGCGCACGCGCACGATGGTCACCACGGCTGCCTCCGTGGAGTGGACGGTCGTCTCCACCGAGGTCGAGGCGCTTCAGCTGGAGTACACCTGGATCAAGGAATTCGATCCGCGGTTCAACGTCAAGTACCGGGACGACAAGAGCTATCCCTATCTGGCCGTCACGCTCGGCGAGGAGTTCCCGCGCGTCCAGGTCATGCGCGGCCAGAAGAAGAAGGGCGTCAGGTACTTCGGCCCGTACGGACACGCGTGGGCCATCCGGGAGACGGTCGACCTGCTGCTGCGGGTCTTTCCGGTGCGCACCTGCTCCGCCGGGGTGTTCAGGAACGCCGCCCGCACCGGGCGCCCCTGCCTCCTGGGCTACATCGGCAAGTGCTCGGCCCCGTGCGTGGGCCGGGTCACCCCGCAGGAGCACCACGAACTGGCCGAGGACTTCTGCGACTTCATGGCCGGCCGCACCGGCACCTACATCCGCCGCCTGGAGAAGGACATGATGCTGGCGGCCGAGGACATGGAGTACGAGAGGGCGGCCCGGCTGCGTGACGACGTGGAAGCCCTCAAGCGGGCCATGGAGAAGAGCGCCGTGGTCCTCGCCGACGCGACCGACGCGGACCTGATCGCCGTCGCCGAGGACGAGCTGGAAGCGGCCGTCCAGATCTTCCACGTCCGGGGCGGCCGGGTGCGCGGCCAGCGCGGCTGGGTCACCGACAAGGTCGAGGCCGTCGACACGGCGGGCCTCGTCGAGCACGCGCTCCAGCAGCTGTACGGCGAGGAGAGCGGCGACGCCGTCCCGAAGGAGGTCCTCGTCCCGGCCCTCCCCGAGGATCCGGAAGCCGTCACCCAGTGGCTCGGCGGGCGGCGCGGCTCGGCGGTGTCCCTGCGCGTGCCGCAGCGGGGCGACAAGAAGGACCTGATGGCCACGGTGGAGCGCAACGCCCAGCACGCCCTCGTCCTGCACAAGACCAAGCGCGCCAGCGACCTGACCACCCGCTCCCGCGCCCTGGAGGAGATCGCGGAGGCCCTCGGCCTGGACGCCGCGCCGCTGCGCATCGAGTGCTTCGACGTCTCGCACCTCCAGGGAGAGGACGTCGTCGCCTCCATGGTCGTCTTCGAGGACGGCCTGCCCCGCAAGAGCGAGTACCGCCGCTTCCAGATCAAGGGCTTCGAGGGCCAGGACGACGTCCGCTCCATGCACGAGGTGATCACCCGGCGCTTCAGGCGCTACCTCGCCGAGAAGGAACGGACGGGGGAGTGGGTCGTTCCCGGCGGGGAGGGCGCGGGAACCTCCGGCGGAACGGATCCCGCCGAAACCGCCTCCGCCGCCTCCGCCCCGGCGAACGGTGCTGCCGTGGCCGCCTCCGCCCCGGTGAACGGCGCTGCCGAGGCCGCCGCCGCGGACGGCGCGTACGACATCGAAGGGCCCGCGCCGACCGAGGACGACGGCAGGCCCAAGAAGTTCGCGTACCCTCCCCAGCTCATCGTGGTCGACGGCGGACAGCCCCAGGTGGCCGCCGCCCGGCGGGCCCTCGACGAGCTCGGCATCGACGACATAGCCGTCTGCGGCCTCGCCAAGCGGCTCGAGGAGGTGTGGCTGCCCGGCGACGACGACCCGGTCGTCCTGCCGCGCTCCAGCGAGGGCCTCTACCTCCTCCAGCGGGTCCGTGACACGGCCCACGACTTCGCCATCCGCTACCAGCGCTCCAAGCGCAAGGCCCGCATCAGGACCAGCCCCCTGGACGACGTGCCCGGCCTCGGCGAGACCCGCAAGCAGGCGCTGATCAAGTACTTCGGCTCGGTGAAGCGGCTGCGGCAGGCGACAATCGAGCAGATCTGCGAGGTGCCGGGGCTCGGCCGGAAGACCGCCGAAGCCGTGGCCGTGGCCCTCGCGCAGGCGGCCCCGGCCGCCCCCGCCGTGAACACGGCGACAGGAGAGATCATTGAAGACGACGACGGGGGAACGCCATGAGTGAGCACGACCCGGAAGCGCAGCGGGACGTGGTGCGTGGCACCACGGCGGAGAGCGGCGCCCCGCAGCACGAAGCGGCACAGCAAGAAGCGGCACAGCGAGAAGACGGAGCAGCACACGTGAGTACGGGCACGACGTTGGAGCCCGGCGGGGCCGCCGAGGCGGCCATCCCCGAGCTGGTGATCATCTCAGGCATGTCAGGCGCCGGCCGCAGCACCGCCGCCAAGTGTCTGGAGGACCTCGGCTGGTTCGTCGTCGACAACCTGCCGCCCGCGCTGATCCCCACCATGGTGGAGCTCGGCGCCCGTTCCCAGGGCAATGTGGCGCGTATCGCCGTCGTCGTGGACGTGCGTGGACGCCAGTTCTTCGACAACCTGCGGGAGTCGCTCGCGGACCTCGACGCCAAGCAGGTCACCCGGCGGATCGTCTTCCTGGAGTCGTCCGACGACGCCCTGGTCCGCCGCTTCGAGTCGGTGCGCCGCCCCCACCCCCTCCAGGGCGACGGCCGGATCGTCGACGGCATCGCCGCCGAGCGCGACCTGCTGCGCGAGCTGCGCGGCGACGCCGATCTGGTGATCGACACCTCCAGCCTCAACGTGCACGAACTGCGCGCCAAGATGGACGCCCAGTTCGCGGGCGACGAGGAGCCGGAGCTGCGCGCCACCGTCATGTCGTTCGGCTACAAGTACGGCCTGCCGGTCGACGCGGACCTGGTGGTCGACTGCCGCTTCCTGCCCAACCCGCACTGGGTCCCCGAGCTGCGCCCGTACACCGGGCTCAACGAGGAGGTGTCGGGCTATGTCTTCAACCAGCCGGGCGCCAAGGAGTTCCTCGACCAGTACACCGAGCTCCTCCAGCTGATCTCCACCGGCTACCGCCGCGAGGGCAAGAGGTACGTCACGGTCGCCGTGGGTTGCACGGGCGGCAAGCACCGCTCCGTCGCCATGTCGGAGAAGCTCGCCGCCAGGCTCGCCTCGGAAGGGGTCGAGACCGTCGTCGTCCACCGGGACATGGGGCGCGAGTGAGGCCGTACCGTCGGCGTACGAGCACCCTTTCGGTACGTACGCTCCGCAGGCGCGGCGCCCAGCCCAAGGTCGTCGCACTGGGCGGGGGCATGGGCCTGTCCGCCTCCCTCGCCGCACTGCGCCGGATCACCGGCGACCTGACCGCCGTGGTCACGGTCGCCGACGACGGCGGATCCAGCGGCCGGCTCCGGGAGGAGCTGGGCGTGCTGCCCCCCGGGGACCTGCGCAAGGCCCTCGCGGCGCTGTGCGGCGACGACGACTGGGGCCAGACCTGGTCGCGGGTCATCCAGCACCGCTTCCAGTCCAAGGGCGATCTGCACGAGCACGCGGTCGGCAACCTGCTGATCGTCGCCCTGTGGGAGCAGCTCGGCGACCATGTCCAGGCGCTGGACCTGGTCGGCAGGCTGCTGGGCGCACAAGGCCGGGTGCTGCCCATGTCCGCCGTGCCGCTGGAGCTCCAGGCCCTGGTCAAGGGCCATGACCCGGAGCGCCCGGAGGACGTGGACACCGTCCGCGGCCAGGCGACCGTGGCGCTCACACCGGGCGAGGTGCAGTCCGTGCACCTGGTGCCGAACGACCCGCCGGCCGTCCCCGAGGCGGTCGCCGCCGTCCTGGACGCCGACTGGGTGGTGCTGGGCCCGGGCTCCTGGTTCTCCTCGGTGATTCCGCACCTCCTGGTGCCCGAGTTGCTGGACGCGCTCGTCGAGACCAAGGCGCGCCGGGTCCTCTCCCTGAACCTCGCGCCGCAACCCGGTGAAACCGAGGGCTTCTCTCCGCAGCGTCATTTGGAGGTTTTGGGACGACACGCCCCTAAACTCGCCCTGGACGTGGTGCTGGCCGACGAGGCCGCCGTACCCGACCGCGAGTCCCTCGCGGACGCCGCAAAGCGTCTCGGTGCCGCGGTCGAGCTGGCCCCTGTGGCCATGAAGGACGGCTCGCCGAAGCACGACCCGGAGCTGTTGGCCGCCGCGTACGACCGTATTTTTCGGATGCATGGAAGGATCGGCCCATGGCGATGACGGCAGCGGTGAAGGATGAGATCTCCCGGCTCCCCGTCACCCGGACCTGCTGCAGAAAGGCAGAGGTCTCGTCGATCCTGCGGTTCGCGGGCGGGCTGCACCTGGTGAGCGGCCGGATCGTGATCGAGGCGGAGCTGGACACCGCGATGGCGGCGCGCCGTCTGAAGCGGGACGTCGCGGAGATCTTCGGCCACAACTCCGAGCTCATCGTGATGGCCCCCGGCGGGCTGCGCCGCGGCTCCCGCTTCGTGGTGCGGGTGGTGGCGGGCGGCGACCAGCTGGCGCGCCAGACCGGCCTGGTCGACGGCCGGGGCCGTCCCATCCGGGGTCTGCCGCCGCAGGTCGTCTCCGGCGCCACCTGCGACGCGGAGGCCGCCTGGCGGGGTGCCTTCCTGGCCCACGGTTCCCTCACCGAACCGGGCCGCTCCTCCTCGCTGGAGGTCACCTGCCCGGGTCCCGAGGCCGCGCTGGCACTGGTCGGCGCCGCCCGTCGGCTCTCCATCGCGGCCAAGGCCCGCGAGGTACGGGGCGTGGACCGGGTGGTGGTACGGGACGGGGACGCGATCGGCGCCCTGCTGACCCGGCTCGGCGCGCACGAGTCGGTGCTGGCCTGGGAGGAGCGCCGGATGCGCCGCGAGGTCCGGGCCACCGCCAACCGCCTGGCCAACTTCGACGACGCCAATCTCCGCCGCTCGGCGCGCGCCGCGGTGGCGGCCGGGGCCCGGGTGCAGCGCGCCCTGGAGATCCTCGGCGAAGAGGTGCCCGAGCACCTCGCCGCGGCCGGACGCCTGCGCATGGAGCACAAGCAGGCGTCGCTGGAGGAGCTGGGCGCGCTCGCCGAGCCGCCGCTGACCAAGGACGCGGTCGCGGGCCGGATCCGCCGCCTGCTGGCGATGGCCGACAAGCGGGCGCAGGACCTCGGCATCCCCGGTACGGAGTCCAACCTGACCGAGGAGATGGCGGACGGGCTCGTGGGCTGATCCGCCGCATCGACGCGGGGAACGCCGTCCGGCCGGCACGCGGTCGGCTCGGTGGCCGACCGCTGGGCACATGAGCGGTGCCCGGCTGTCCGGCGTCCCGCCACCGCCCGGCCGTGGCCCGACCGGCCCGCCCCGCGCTCGCACCCCCGGGGCCCGCCCGGCACGTGATCGGCCGTTCGACCACCACCCCCGGCCCGCCCGGTATGTGATCGCGGCGTACGGTCGTCCGGCCTGCCAGGGCTCGCCCGTCGCACGCCCGGGCCGTCCCCGGCCCGCCCGGGGCCCGGGCAGGCAGCCGACCGTCCCGCCGCCCTTCCCCGCTCTTCCCGGCCCGCCCTCGTCGCCGGAGGCCGAACTCCCACGCGCCGAACTCCCACGCCCCGTGTCCCCCCGCGTGATCCCGCGTGATCCCGCGCCCGCGCCCGTCCGCGCGCTGGGCGCTCCCCCCCCGCCCCCCCCCGCCCCCCCCGCCCGCCCCCGCACGCCTGCCCGGCCCCCCCGGCGGCCGGGTCTCCGCAGGCGCCGCCGGCGGCTTCCGTACGCGCTTCGGCCACCGCCGACCGCCGCCCCTGACGCAGTCTTGACATGATCATGAACGGTCATGAGCCTGGCGTCTGTCCACTTTCGTGGCAGACAACAGCAAGGGGGGCTCATGAGACGCAGAGCGAGATCGATCCTCGCCGCGGCTTCACTGCTGATGGCCGGTCTGGCGGCGGCACCCGCCGCCGGATCCGAGCAGAAGGACGGCGGGGACGGCGACAGCATCTCCGTATGGCACGCGAAGGTGGCCAGGAGCCAGATACCGCTGCTCCTCGAAGCCGGTACCGACGGCCATGAGCTCAGCGAACAGGTGCCCGAACAGGGCTCTGCCACGGTCGAGTTGTACCTCACCGGCGAGCAGGCGGGGGCGCTGCGCGACAAGGGTGTCAGCATCACCGAGCACAACCTTCCGGCCGCCGCCGAGAAGCGTCTCGCAGCCGCCGGCGACGGTGTGTTCCGGCCCTACGGCGGGGACAAGGGGCTCAAGAAGGAGATCCTGGAGACCGCCCGGGCCAACCCCGCCCTCACCAAGGTCGTCAGCATCGGCAAGACCCTCAAGGGCCAGGACATCCTCGCCCTCAAGCTGACCAAGGGCGCCAAGAAGCACAAGGACGGCACCAGACCGGCCACCCTGTACCTCTCCAACCAGCACGCCCGTGAGTGGATCACCCCCGAGATGACGCGGCGTCTCCTCCACCACTACCTGGCGCGGTACGGCAAGGACCCCCGCATCACGCGGATCGTCGACACCACCGAACTGTGGTTCGTGCTCTCCGCCAACCCGGACGGCTACGACCACACCCACGCACCGGACGGGGAGCGCCAGTGGCGCAAGAACCTCCGTGACAACAACGGCGACGGTGTGACCACACCCGGTGACGGCGTGGACCTCAACCGGAACTTCGCCTACAAGTGGGGCTACGACAACGAGGGTTCGTCCCCCGACGCGGCCGACGAGACGTACCGCGGCACGGGCCCCATGTCCGAGCCGGAGACGAAGGCGCTCGACGCCTTCCAGAAGCGCATCGGCTTCCAGTACGGCATCAACTACCACTCCGCCGCCCAGCTGCTGCTCTACGGCGTGGGCTGGCAGGTGGCCACGGACACCCCGGACGACGTCGTCCTCAAGGCGCTCGCCGGCACACCCGCGAACTCCGCCGTCCCCGGCTACCGCCCGCAGGTCTCCTCCGAGCTCTACACCACCAACGGCGAGGCCGACGGACACGCGGCCAACGTCAACGGGATGCAGATGTTCACCCCGGAGATGTCCACCTGCGCCACCGCCTCCCGGGTGGACCCCACCGACGCCTGGAACCCGGCCGACTGCGCGTCCGTCTTCACCTTCCCCGACGACGAGAAGCTGATCCAGCAGGAGTTCGCCAAGAACATCCCCTTCGCGCTGGCCGTCGCCGAGTCCGCCGCCCGCCCGGACACCCCCGTCTCCCCGGTCGGCACGGACGCCCCGGCGTTCGTCCCGGACGCCTTCGCCACCTCCTACGCGCGCGGCGGCGACCAGGAGGTCTCCGTCACCGCGCGCAAGTCCCTGCGGGACAAGGAGCTGAAGTACCGCGTCAACGGCGGCCGTACGTACGACCAGCGGCTCGACGCCTGGGAGGGCGGCGAGACCTACGGCGGCGAGGACAACATCTACTACGACCAGTACCGGGCCGAGGTGCGGGACGGCGAACCGGGCGACAAGGTCGAGGTCTGGTTCACCGCCCGTACGAAGGAGGGCGAGCGCGTCTCCTCCACCCCCTTCACGTACACGATCGCCGAGCGGCCCCGCGGTGACACGCTGGTGCTCGCCGAGGAGGGCGGCAGCGGGCCCGCGCGGCACGCCCGGGCGTACGTCGGGGCGCTCGCCGGCAACGGCCGCAAGGCCGCCGTCTGGGACGTCGCCACCCAGGGCGCCCCGCACGCGCTCGGAGTGCTCCGGCACTTCAGGACCGTCGTCTGGTACACCGGCGCGGACCGGCCGGACGTGGCGACCACTCTCGCCGTGCGCGCCTACCTGAACGAGGGCGGGAAGCTGATCAACGCCGGCGAGCAGGCGGGCGGGTTCGTCGACCTGGGCGGCGCGCTGTCCAACGACTTCGCCCAGTACTACCTCGGCGCCTATCACCGTGCAGGGCTGAAGACGCCGGGGTCCTTCGCCGGTACCGGTCCGTTCGCCGGGGCCCGGGCCGGTCTCGCCGGGACCGCGGGCAACCCGCTGGACGACGCGGGCGCCTACACGGTCACCTCGGACACCCTGCCGCCGAAGGAGTTCCCGCAGTTCCGCAGCGCGGCGGCCGGGGACTACCCCGGCGTCCGCACCCCCTTCGAGCCGTCCGAGGGGGCGTCCTTCGCCGCGGCCCGGCACGCCGACGACGCCTGGATGCGCCTGAGCCGCACCGTCGACCTCACCGGGGTCGCCGCCGCGGACCGGCCCACCCTCGAGTTCCAGATCAGCTACGACACCGAGCCCGGCTACGACCATGTGATCGTCGAGGCCCGCACGGCAGGCCAGGAGGACTGGACGACCCTGCCCGACGCCAACGGCAACACCTCCACCGAGGTGCCCACCCAGTGCGAGGAGGGCTTCTACGTGGGAGGCCACCCCGCGCTCGCCCGTTACCTCGGTACGGGGGAGGACGGCTGCACCGCCACCGGCACCAGCGGTGCCTGGAACGCCTTCACCGGCGCCTCCAACGGCTGGCGCCAGGCCGCCGTCGACCTGAGCGCCTACGCGGGCCGGCAGGTCGAGCTCTCCCTCTCGTACGTCACCGACTCCGGAACCGGGGAGATGGGCGCCTTCGTCGACGACACCGAACTGGTCGTGGGCGGCGCCGGCCGGGACGCCGAGGGCTTCGAGAGCTCGCTCGGCGCCTGGGCCGTCCCCGGGGCCCCGGCCGGCAGCCCGGGCAACGCGGTCGACTGGCTCCGCTCGCCCGCGCTCTTCCATTCCCAGGCGGCCGTCACCACCCCCGACACCGTGCTGCTCGGCTTCGGGCTGGAGCACGTCGTCACGGAGAAAGAGAGGGGACACGTCATCGGAAAGGCGCTCGACGCGCTCCGTCATTGACGCTGAGTAGCACCCGGAACACCCCCGGGGCCCGTACCCGTCAGTAGGTACGGGCCCCCGTTCGTACGGGTGCGCTCGATGTCACTCCGGCGCCTCGGGAGAGGTAGGGTCGTAAGCGGTCGGGGACATCCCATACAACTCGCCGGCGTCGAAAACCGGCGTACCAACGAGGAGATCGGTTTCGTGACGATCCGCGTAGGCATCAACGGCTTTGGCCGCATCGGTCGTAACTACTTCCGCGCGCTGCTGGAGCAGGGTGCAGACATCGAGATCGTGGCTGTCAACGACCTGGGTGACACTGCGACCACGGCCCACCTGCTGAAGTACGACACCATTCTGGGTCGTCTCAAGGCAGAGGTCAGCCACACCGCCGACACCATCACCGTCGACGGCCACACCATCAAGGTGCTGTCCGAGCGCAACCCGGCCGACATCCCCTGGGGCGAGCTGGGCGTCGACATCGTGATCGAGTCGACCGGCATCTTCACCAAGAAGGCCGACGCCGAGAAGCACATCGCCGGTGGCGCCAAGAAGGTCCTCATCTCGGCCCCGGCCAAGGACGAGGACATCACCATCGTGATGGGCGTCAACCAGGACAAGTACGACGCGGCCAACCACCACGTCATCTCCAACGCGTCCTGCACCACCAACTGTGTGGCGCCGATGGCCAAGGTTCTCGACGAGAACTTCGGCATCGTCAAGGGCCTGATGACGACGGTCCACGCGTACACCAACGACCAGCGCATCTTGGACTTCCCGCACTCGGACCTGCGTCGCGCCCGTGCCGCCGCCGAGAACATCATCCCGACCACGACCGGTGCCGCCAAGGCCACCGCCCTGGTCCTCCCGCAGCTCAAGGGCAAGCTGGACGGCATCGCCATGCGCGTCCCCGTCCCGACCGGCTCGGCCACCGACCTCGTCGTGACGCTCCAGCGCGAGGTCACCAAGGACGAGGTCAACGCCGCGTTCAAGAAGGCCTCCGAGGACGGGGACCTGAAGGGCTACCTGTCCTACACCGAGGACCCGATCGTCTCCTCGGACATCGTCAGCGACCCGGCCTCCTGCACCTTCGACTCCTCCCTGACCATGGTCCAGGAGGGCAACTCGGTGAAGATCCTCGGCTGGTACGACAACGAGTGGGGTTACTCCAACCGCCTCGTCGACCTCACCGTCTTCGTCGGCGGCCAGCTCTAAGCACCAGGGCAGGCACCTCGATGTGAGGGCAGGGCTCGGGCAGCGCAACGCCGCGCTGTACGAGCCCTGTCGCTTGCCTCGACTTTCCAAGGAGTAACAGAACCCATGAAGACGATCGACGAACTTCTCGCGCAGGGCGTCGAGGGCAAGCGGGTCTTCGTCCGCGCCGACCTCAACGTGCCGCTCGACGGCTCCACCATCACCGACGACGGCCGTATCCGTGCCGTCCTGCCGACGATCAAGGCGCTGACCGGCGCCGGTGCCAAGGTCGTCGTGGCCTCGCACCTCGGCCGCCCCAAGGGAGCCCCGGACCCCGCCTTCACCCTGCGGTTCGCCGCGGCCCGGCTCGGTGAGCTGCTCGGCGCGCCCGTCTCCTTCGCCGGTGACACCATCGGCTCCGAGGCCCACGAGGCCGTCAACGGGCTGGGCAGCGGCCAGGTCGCGGTCCTGGAGAACCTCCGCTTCAACCCCGGTGAGACGTCCAAGGACGACGCCGAGCGCGCGGAGTTCGCCTCCCGCCTCGCCGCGCTCGCCGATGTCTACGTCGGCGACGGCTTCGGCGCGGTGCACCGCAAGCACGCCTCCGTGTACGACCTCCCCCGTCTGCTCCCGCAGTACGCCGGCTACCTGATCGCCACCGAGGTCGGCGTCCTGCGCAAGCTCACCGACGACGTCAAGCGCCCCTACGTGGTGGTACTCGGCGGCGCCAAGGTGTCCGACAAGCTGGGAGTCATCGACCACCTCCTGGAGCGGGCCGACCGCATCCTGATCGGTGGCGGCATGGCGTACACCTTCCTCAAGGCCCAGGGCCACGAGGTCGGCATCTCCCTGCTCCAGGAGGACCAGGTCCCGGTCTGCCAGGAGTACCTCGCGCGCGCCACGGAGCGCGGTGTGGAGTTCGTCCTGCCCGTCGACGTCCTGGTCTCCTCCGAGTTCCCGGACCTGAAGACCAAGGCCCCGGCCCACCCCACCACGGTCTCCGCGACGGCCATCCCGGCCGACCAGGAGGGCCTGGACATCGGCCCGGAGACCCGCAAGCTGTACGCATCGAAGCTCGCCGACGCGGCCACCGTCTTCTGGAACGGCCCGATGGGCGTCTTCGAGCACCCCGACTACGCCGAGGGCACCAAGGCCGTGGCCCAGGCGCTCGTCGACTCCCCGGCCTTCACGGTCGTCGGCGGCGGAGACTCCGCCGCGGCCGTCCGGATCCTGGGCTTCGACGAGAAGGCATTCGGCCACATCTCGACCGGTGGCGGCGCGAGCCTCGAATACCTCGAGGGCAAGACGCTTCCCGGCCTCGCCGCTTTGGAGGACTGACCCTTAATGACTGCTCGTACCCCGCTGATGGCGGGCAACTGGAAGATGAACCTCAACCACCTCGAGGCCATCGCGCACGTCCAGAAGCTCGCCTTCGCCCTGACCGACAAGGACCACGACGAGGTCGAGGTCGCGGTCCTGCCGCCCTTCACCGACCTGCGCTCCGTCCAGACCCTCGTCGACGGCGACAAGCTCAGGATCAAGTACGGTGCCCAGGACCTCTCGGCACAGGACGCCGGCGCGTACACCGGTGAGATCTCCGGCGCGATGCTCGCCAAGCTGAAGTGCGCCTACGTCGCCGTCGGACACTCCGAGCGCCGTCAGTACCACAACGAGACGGACGAGCTCTGCAACGCCAAGGTGAAGGCCGCCTACCGGCACGGGCTCACCCCGATCCTCTGCGTCGGCGAGGGCCTGGACGTCCGCAAGGCCGGTGACCAGGTCGCGTACACACTGAAGCAGCTCGACGGCGGCCTGAAGGACATCCCGGCCGAGCAGGCCGAGTCCATCGTGATCGCCTACGAGCCGGTGTGGGCCATCGGCACCGGCGAGGTCGCCACGCCCGAGGACGCCCAGGAGGTCTGCGGGGCGATCCGCGGCCGCCTGGCCGAGCTGTACTCGCAGGAGCTGGCCGACAAGGTCCGCATCCAGTACGGCGGCTCCGTGAAGTCCGGCAACGTCGCCGCGATCATGGCGCAGCCCGACGTCGACGGAGCCCTTGTGGGCGGTGCGGCGCTGGACGCCGACGAGTTCGTCAAGATCGTCCGCTTCCGCGACCAGTGAGTATGCGGTAGGGCCGATCCGTCGTACCCTTGCGGGGGCCGAGCAGGCTTGGGAAAGAGCCGGCCGGCCCCCGTTCGTTCGTAGAAGTCCGCGAGAATTGCCAGGAAGTAGGGTCCAGCCGTGGTTATGGGGTTTTCGATCGCCCTGATCGTCTTCAGCGCGCTGATGATGCTGCTGGTGCTGATGCACAAGGGGAAGGGCGGCGGCCTCTCCGACATGTTCGGTGGCGGCATGCAGTCGTCCGTCGGTGGCTCCTCGGTCGCCGAGCGCAACCTGGACCGCATCACCATCGTGGTCGGTCTGCTGTGGTTCGCGTGCATTGTCGTACTTGCTCTTTTGATGAAGCTGGACAACTGAGCCATCGGTTCCGCGTCCGGTGGCCGGGTGTAACTCCAAATACTGGACGCGCGTTGGGCCTTACGTAGACTGGGGCATCTTCGAGCACCATCACGCAGGGAGTTACGACCGTGGCAAGTGGCAACGCGATCCGGGGAAGCCGGGTCGGAGCGGGGCCGATGGGGGAGGCCGAGCGGGGCGAGTCCGCGCCGCGTCTCCGCATCTCCTTCTGGTGCTCGAACGGGCACGAGACGCAGCCGAGCTTCGCCAGTGACGCGCAGGTTCCGGATACCTGGGACTGCCCGCGGTGCGGGTTCCCGGCAGGTCAGGACCGGGACAACCCCCCGGCCCCGCCGCGCACCGAGCCGTACAAGACGCACCTCGCGTACGTCCGGGAGCGGCGCAGCGACGCGGACGGCGAGGCGATCCTGGCCGAGGCGCTCGCCAAACTCCGGGGCGAGATCTGAGCAGTTGGTGACGGCGGGCCCTGTCGGTGGTGGACACCGGCAGGGCCCGTTGTCAGTGGTGCCCCCTACCGTCGTGCGGTGAGACGTCCTTGCGCGCACGAGGGGGAGTTGTGGCGGCAGCGGAGGTGGCGGGCGCCCGGCGGGTGCCCGCCTGGCGTGGTGGTTTCGGCCGACTCTGGGCGGCGGCGGTCGTCTCCCGCCTCGGTGACGCGCTGCGCACGGCCGCGATGCCTCTTCTGGCCGCCTCGCTGACCGGTGACCCTCTGCTGATCGCCGCGGTCACCGCCTGCGGCCACCTTCCCTGGCTGCTCTTCGGCCTGCTCGGCGGGGCCGTCGCCGACCGGGTCGACCAGCGGCGCGCCATGTGGGCCGTCGATCTGGTGCGCGGGGCGCTGATGGCGGGCTTCGCACTGGCGGTCGCCCTCGGGCAGGCGTCCATCGGGCTGCTGATCGCGCTCGCCTTCGCGCTCACCACGCTGCAGACGCTCTTCGACAACGCCGCGACCGCCCTCCTGCCCGCGCTCGTCCCCGCGGAGGCCCTGCCCGGCGCCAACGCCCGGCTGCTCACCGGACAGCAGATCGCCGGAGGGTTCCTGGCCGCTCCGCTGGTGCCGGCCCTGCTGTTCGCGGGCGCCGCCGTGCCGTACGCGGCGGACGCGGCCACCTATGTGCTGGCCGCGCTGCTGGTGGCCTCCCTCCGGGTGGCGGCGCCCGAGCGGCCGCCCCGCGAGGCCGGCTCCTCCCTGCGCGCGGACATGGCCAAGGGCCTCGCCGTGCTGTGGCGGGACCGGGCGCTGCGCGGGCTGTGCGTCGCCACCACCCTGGCCAACATCGGCCTGGGCGCGCTCATCGCGACCCTGGTCCTGCACGTCACCGACTGGCTGGACGCCGGAGCGGGCGGTTACGCGGCCGCCGTCACGGCGTACGGCGCGGGCAGCGTCATGGGCGGGTTCCTCGCCCGGTGGATCGCCGAACGGACCGGCTGGATACGGGGCGTGCTCCTGGCGGGGGCCGTCCAGACCGGCGCGCTCGTCGTCATGGGAACCGTCCGGGCGCCGTGGGCGACGATCGCCGCGCTGGCGGTGTTCGGGTTCATGGGCATGGTGTGGAACGTCAACCAGGTCTCGCTCACCCAGCAGCGCAGCCCCGACGGGATGCTCGGCCGCATCGGCGCGGCCTTCCGCACCCTGGCGGTGGCCGGGGCTCCGTTCGGCGCGCTGGCGGGCGGCGCGGTGGCCGCGGCCTGGGGGGCGAACACGCCCGCCCTCCTGGCGGCCGGGCTGTTCACGCTCGCCGTCGCGTCGTTGGCGCCGCTGATCAATTAGGTTGGGAAGGCAGCGGGGCAAGCAGGCAGGTACGAGAGAAGTGGGCTGATGTCCGAGATGAACGCAGAAGGCCGTACCAGGCTCAATCAGATGCCCGAGTGGACCGCCCTCGGCAAGCACCGCGAGCAGCTGGGGCAGACGCGTCTGCGGGAGCTGTTCGACGCCGACGGGACGCGCGGGAGCGCGTACACCCTCCAGGTCGGCGACCTGTACGTGGACTACTCCAAGCAGCTGGTCACCGACGAGACGCTGGCCCTGCTGCGCGACCTGGCGGCGGCCACGGGAGTGGCCGGACTACGGGACGCGATGTTCCGCGGCGAGAAGATCAACACGACCGAGGACCGGGCCGTGCTGCACGTCGCGCTGCGCGCACCGCGTGACGCGGTGATCGAGGTCGACGGCGAGAACGTGGTGCCCAAGGTGCACGCGGTGCTCGACGAGATGTCGGCCTTCTCCGACCGGGTCCGTTCCGGCGACTGGACCGGTCACACCGGCAGGCCCATCAAGAACATCGTCAACATCGGTATCGGGGGCTCCGATCTGGGCCCGGCGATGGCGTACGAGGCGCTGCGCTCCTACACCCAGCGCGACCTGACGCTCCGTTTCGTCTCCAACGTCGACGGCGCCGACCTGCACGAGGCCGTCCGGGACCTGGACGCGGCCGAGACCCTGTTCATCGTCTCGTCGAAGACGTTCACCACGATCGAGACCATCACCAACGCCACGTCCGCCCGCGAGTGGCTGCTGGGCGAGCTGAAGGCCGGCCCGGAAGCCGTCGCCAAGCACTTCGTGGCGGTCTCCACCAATGCCGGCAAGGTCGCCGACTTCGGCATCGACACGGCCAACATGTTCGGGTTCTGGGACTGGGTCGGCGGGCGGTACTCCTACGACTCCGCCATCGGCCTCTCCCTGATGATCGCGATCGGGCCGGACCGCTTCCGCGAGATGCTCGACGGCCTCCACCAGGTCGACGAGCACTTCCGCACCGCGCCCCCCGAGGAGAACGTGCCGCTGCTGCTCGGTCTGCTGGGGGTCTGGTACGGGGCGTTCTTCGACGCCCAGTCGCACGCGGTCCTGCCCTACTCGCACTACCTGAGCAAGTTCACGGCGTACCTCCAGCAGCTCGACATGGAGTCCAACGGGAAGTCTGTCGACCGCGACGGCAACCCGGTCGACTGGCAGACCGGCCCCGTGGTCTGGGGGACGCCGGGCACCAACGGACAGCACGCCTATTACCAGTTGCTCCACCAGGGCACCAAGTTCATCCCGGCCGACTTCATCGGCTTCGGCAGGCCGGCCGGGGACCTGCCGGCCGGCCTCGTCGCCCAGCACGACCTGCTGATGGCCAACTTCTTCGCCCAGACCCAGGCCCTCGCCTTCGGCAAGACGCCCGAGGAGGTGCGGGCGGAGGGCGTGGCGGAGGAGCTGGTGCCGCACAAGACCTTCCGCGGCAACCACCCCACCACCACCATCCTCGCCGACGAACTGACCCCCTCCGTCCTGGGCCAGCTGATCGCCCTCTACGAGCACAAGGTCTTCGTCCAGGGCGCCGTCTGGAACATCGACTCCTTCGACCAGTGGGGCGTCGAACTCGGCAAGGTCCTCGCCAAGAGGATCGAGCCGGTGCTGACCCGGGGCGAGGACGGCGAGCAGCTGGACAGCTCGACGGCCGCCCTCGTCGCCAAGTACCGGACGCTGCGGGGACGCTGATCCATGACGGGGGAGAACGCGGTGCGGCTGCGGCCGCCGCGCAACACGCCGGACGAGCGGGTCATCGGCCAGTGGCGGACACAGTGGCTGCTGCTGACCGCCGCACCGGTCGTCGTCCTGTCCGTACTGGGCGCGCTGATCGCGCCCGCCCGGACCTGGCTGCTGGTGCCCGCCGCCGTCGTGGCGGCGATCGGCCTGGCCTGCACCGCGTTCTTCCCCCGATGGTGGTTCTCGGTCCACCGGTGGGAGGTGACGGACTCCGCGGTCTACGTCCGTACCGGATTCCTCCGCCAGGAGTCCCGGATCGCGCCGATGTCCCGGATACAGACCGTGGACACCGTCCGCGGACCGCTGGAACAGGCGTTCCGGCTCGCCACCGTCACCGTCACCACGGCCTCGGCGAAGGGCGCCCTCAGGATCGCGGGGCTCGACCACGAACAGGCCGCCGAGCTCGCCGAGCGGCTCACCCGGATCACCCAGGCCACCCCCGGCGACGCGACATGAGCGTCCCGGGGGACGAGGCGCACACCGTCTGGCTGCGGCTCGACCGGCGGACCGTCCTGGTCACGGCCCTGGTCATGGCCGGAGTGGCGGCCGGCGCGGCCGTTCCCGTGTTCCTCGGCCTGACCGGGGCCATGGCCGCATGGCAGGCAGCCCTGCTGGTGCTGTCCGCGGCCGCGCTGCTCATAGCCTGCGCCACGGCGGCCGACTACGTCCGGTGGCGCAGGACCCGCTACCGCATCGGGGAGGAGCGCGCCGAACTCCACACCGGGCTCCTGCTGGTCAGACGCCGCTCCCTGGCCCGTGAGCGGATCCGCAGCGTCGACCTGACGGCCAGTCTGCTGCTGCGCCTCCTCGGGCTGGTCAAGGTCCGCATCGGCACCGGCGAGCAGACCGGCGGCGAATCGACGCTGGAGCTCGACCCCGTCACCCGGGCTGAGGGCGAGCGGCTGCGGCGGGTACTGCTGGCACGGGCGGAAGCGCCGCCGCACGCCGCCCACCCGGACGGTGTGCTCGCCACCCTGGACCCCGCCTGGATCGGGTACGCGCCGCTCTCCTTCGTCGCACCCGCCCTGGGCGGCGCGGCGGCCGGTGCGGTGATGCAGGTCAGCGAATGGTTCGGCGCCCAGGGTGAGGTCATCGCCTGGGTGGGCGACCGCTTCCGCGACACGTCCCTCCTCTGGCTCGTGCTGTCGCTCCTCGCCGCCGCGCTGCTCACGGGCGCCGTCGGCGCGCTCGGCCTGTGGGTCGAGATGTGGTGGAACTACCGGCTGGAGCGGGAGCCCGGCGGCACGATCAGGGTCCGGCGCGGGCTGTTCACCGCCCGCTCGCTGTCCATCGAGGAACAGCGGTTGCGCGGCGTGGAGCTCGTCGAGCCGCTCGGCGTCCGGCTGTTGGGCGCCGCCAGGGTCGACGCGGTCGCCACCGGCCTCGTCAAGGGCGGCGAGGACGAGCACGCCGACCAGAGCACACTGCTGCCCGCCGCGCCCCGGGCCCGCGCCGACGAGGTCGCCGCCCAGGTCCTGCGGGAGCCCGTCGCGCCCACCAGCGGCCCGCTCACCGCCCACCCCCGCGCCGCACGCGCCCGGCGTCTGCGCCGTGCCGTCGGCGCGGCGCTCGCCCCGCCCCTGGTCCTCGCGATGCTCGGGGCCCTGCTGACCGATGTCCTGCTGTACACGGCCGCGATCTGCGCGGTCGTCCTGGTGCCGCTCGCCGTGCTCCTCGCGCTCGACGCGTACAAGAGCCTGGGCCACGGTATCCACGGCGACCACCTGGTCGCCCGCTCCGGCACCTTCCGCCGCGCCACCGTCGCCCTCCAGCGCGGCGCCGTCATCGGGTGGACCGTCAAACAGTCGTACTTCCAGCGCCGTGCCGGGCTGATCACGCTGACCGCCACGACAGCGGCCGGAGCGGGCGCGTACACCGTCCACGACGCGGACGGGAGCGAGGTGCTGCGGTGCGCGGCCGAGGCGGTCCCGGAGCTGATCGAACCGTTCCTGGAGCGCGCCCCTGTTCGAGGAACATGAGTGGCAGGACGTACGATGTCCGCCTGCGTGGGGCGGCAGAGGCTTCCGTGCGCCGTGTCGATCCGAGTCCATCGCTGAACGGAGCCACTTCTTGCGCGCCGCGATCCAGGAAGCCCCCCCGGCCCCAGCACCCGCAGCACGGGCGGAGCGCCCGCAAGTCCCCCTGCTGGGCGGCCAGTTGCCGTCACTGACGGGCATGCGCTGGGCGGCCGCCTTCCTGGTGTTCCTGTATCACATAAAGAACTTCCGGTACTTCGGGGCCGAGGACCACCCCCTGGTGAACTGGGCGTTCGGGCCCGGCACGGTCGGCGTGACGTTCTTCTTCGTCCTCTCCGGCTTCGTCCTCGCCTGGTCGGCACGCCCGGGCGACAAGGTCACCTCGTTCTGGCGGCGCCGGCTGGCCCGGGTCTACCCGGTCCATGTGGTCACCGCGCTGATCGCCCTGGCGCTGGCGTTCAGCGTGCTGCCGGCGCTGAAGCCGAGTGGATACAAGGAGACCGCGGCCAATCTGCTGTTGCTGAGCTCCTGGAAGATCGAGTGGTGGCAGGCCGTCAACCCGGTCAGCTGGTCCCTCGTCTGCGAGGCGTTCTTCTACGCCACCTTCCCCGCCGTATACGCGGTGCTGCGCAGGTTCGGCCCCCGGGCGCTCACGGCGCTCGTCGTGGTGAGCATCGCGACCGTGATGGTCCTGCCGAAGGTCAACGCCCTGCTCGACACGGGCGTGGTCCTCTACAGCTTCCCGGCGGCCCGGATCCCCGAGTTCGTCCTCGGTATCGCCCTGGCCCGGCTCGTCCAGCTCGGCCACTGGCGCGGCCCCGGTCTCGAAGCCGCCACGGCGATCACCCTCATCGGGTACTTCATGTACCCGCACTTCACCCACGCCTTCGCGTCGACGACCGTTCTCGGCTTCGCCCTGATGATCCCGGCCGGAGCGGTCGCCGACATCAAGGGGACGCCCTCGATGTGGCGGAACCGGCGACTGGTGAAGCTGGGCGAGTGGTCGTTCGCCTTCTACATGATCCATGTGCTGGTGCTGCAGACGGCCTCCCTGGTCCTCGGCAGCAAGCCCCGGTTCGACACGCTTCCCGCCCTGGGGGCCACGGCCGCCGTCTTCGCGGTCGCCCTGGCCCTCGCGGCCGCGCTGTACCACGGGGTCGAACTGCCGGGCCGCCGACTGCTCCTGGGCAAGCGCCGCCCCATCAGGAGCAAGGGCGCACAGGCGGACTCGCCGCCCGGCACCGCCGCCGTCCCCGGTCCGCCGGAGCGCGGCGCGGACGCCGAAGCCGCGACACCGGCCGCGCGGCGCCACTGACGCCCCACCCGCACCACCACCGCACGACGAAGGCCCGGCCCACCTCTCGGTGGACCGGGCCTTCCTCACCCCACGGGGCGCCACGCCGTACTCCCGTACGACGGAGCCCGGCGGCGTCCTCAGGACGACGCGGGCGGGTACAGGTCGCGCGGAAGCTGCGAGGCCGCCGCGCTGTCCAGGAGCCACAGCGTCCGGGCGCGGCCGTACGCGCCCGCGGCCGGGGCCTGGACCTCGCCAGCTCCCGACAGGGCGATCGCCGCCGCGTTGGCCTTGTCCTCACCCGCGGCCAGCAGCCACACCTCGCGCGCCGCCCGGATCGCCGGGAGGGTGAGCGAGACCCGGGTGGGCGGCGGCTTGGGAGCGCCATGGACGCCGACCACCGTGCGCTGGGTCTCCCGTACCGCCGGGTGCTCCGGGAAGAGCGAGGCGACATGCGTGTCCGGGCCGACGCCCAGCATCAGTACGTCGAAGGTCGGCACCGACGCGTGGTCCTCGGGCCGGGCCGCGGCGGCGAGTTCGGCCGCGTAGGCCGCCGCGGCGGCCTCCACGTCGGAGCCGTACGGTCCGTCGGACGCCGGCATCGGGTGGACCCGCGCCGGGTCCAGCGGAACGCTGTCCAGCAGTCCCTCACGGGCCTGCGTGTGGTTCCGCTCGGGGTCGCCCTCGGGCAGGAACCGTTCGTCGCCCCACCACAGGTCGAGCCGCGACCAGTCGATCGCGTCCCTGGCGGGCGCCGAACTCAGCGCGGCCAGCAGACCGTTGCCGTTGCGGCCGCCCGTCAGGACCACGGAGGCGAACCCCCGGGACGCCTGGGCGTCCACGACCTTGGTGATGAGCCGGGCCGCGGCGGCCTGTGCCATCAGCTCCTTGTCGTGGTGGACGACGATCTGCGGCGCACTCACTTGGCGGCCGCCTTCTTGGCCGGGGCCTTCTTCGCCGCGGGCTTGGCGCCCGACTCCTCCGCCGGGGCCTCGGCCTGCGGCTTCTGCGCCGGCGGGGCGTCGGCCTCCTTCGCCGGCTCGCCCAGCCGGTCCACACCGAACCGGAGCGCCGAGGCGTAGGTGTCGTCGGGGTCCAGCCGGCGCAGCTCCTCGGCGATCAGCTCGGAGGTCTCCCGGCGCTTGAGCGCCACCGCGCGGTCCGGCTGGCCCTCGATGCACAGTGTGGCGAGCGAGGCGTCCGGCCGGTCCAGCACGATGGGGCCGCAGGTGGTCTGCATCCTGACCGCGGTCAGGCCCGGGCCCGGGGACGTCGAGCGCTTCACCGGGATGTCCAGCCGGTCCGCCAGCCACATCGCCAGCAGCTCGACGCTCGGGTTGAACCCCTCGCCCTCCACCTCGGCCGAGGTGACCTCGCACGTGACCTGGTCCAGGGCCGCCGCGAGCATGGAACGCCACGGCGTGATCCGGGTCCAGGACAGGTCCGTGTCGCCCGGCGTGTAGGCGGCAGCGCGCGCGGCGAGCTCCCGCACCGGGTGCTCGGACGCGTACGAGTCGGTGACGCGCCGCTGCCCGAGGGCGCCCAGCGGGTCGTTGGCCGGGTCGGCCGGCGCGGCCACCGGCCACCAGACCACCACGGGGGCGTCCGGCAGCAGCAGCGGCAGGACGACCGACTGCGCGTGGTCGATGACCTCGCCGTACAGCCGCAGCACGACCGTCTCGCCGGTCGAGGCGTCCGCGCCCAGCCGCACCTCGGCGTCCAGGCGCGCGTTGGCCCGGTCACGAGGCGAACGCGAGGGACGCTTGATGACGACCAGCGTCCGCGAGGGGTGCTCGCGGGACGCCTCGTTGGCCGCCTTCAGGGCGTCGTAGGCGTTCTCCTCGTCGGTGACGATGACCAGGGTGAGCACCATGCCGATGGCCGGCGTCCCGATGGCACGCCGCCCCAGCACCAGCGCCTTGTTGATCTTGCTGGATGTGGTGTCCGTAAGGTCGGTCTTCATGGCCGGCGCCAGCTCCGTCCGTCTCGTGCGAGCATCTCGTCCGCCTCGGCCGGCCCCCAGGACCCGGACTCGTACTGCGCGGGCTTGCCGTGGCGGTCCCAGTACTGCTCGATCGGGTCGAGGATCTGCCAGGACAGCTCGACCTCCTCCGTGCGCGGGAAGAGGTTGGCGTCGCCGAGCAGGACGTCGAGGATGAGCCGCTCGTACGCCTCGGGGCTGGACTCCGTGAACGACTCGCCGTAGGCGAAGTCCATCGAGACGTCCCGGACCTCCATGGAGGTCCCCGGCACCTTCGAGCCGAACCGCAGCGTCACGCCCTCGTCCGGCTGGACCCGGATGACCAGGGCGTTCTGCCCCAGCTCCTCCGTGGCCGTGTGGTCGAACGGGGAGTGCGGGGCGCGCTGGAAGACGACCGCGATCTCGGTGACCCGGCGGCCCAGCCGCTTGCCGGTGCGCAGGTAGAAGGGGACACCCGCCCAGCGGCGGTTGTCGATCTCCAGCTTGACCGCGGCGTAGGTGTCGGTCTTCGACTGCGGGTCGATACCGTCCTCCTCCAGGTAGCCGACGGCCCTGGCGCCGCCCTGCCACCCGGCCGCGTACTGGGCGCGCACGGTGGACTTGCCGAGGTCCTTGGGCAGCTTCACCGCGCCCAGCACCTTGGTCTTCTCGGCCGCGAGCGCGTCCGCGTCGAAGGAGGCGGGCTCCTCCATCGCGGTCAGCGCGAGCAGCTGGAGGAGGTGGTTCTGGATGACGTCACGGGCGGCGCCGATGCCGTCGTAGTAGCCGGCGCGGCCGCCGATGCCGATGTCCTCGGCCATGGTGATCTGGACGTGGTCGACGTACGACCGGTTCCAGATCGGCTCGAAGAGCGTATTGGCGAAGCGGAGCGCCAGGATGTTCTGGACGGTCTCCTTGCCCAGGTAGTGGTCGATGCGGAAGACCTGGTCGGGCGAGAAGACCTCGTGGACGATGCCGTTGAGGTCCTTGGCGGAGGCCAGGTCGTGCCCGAACGGCTTCTCGATCACCGCGCGGCGCCAGGAGCCGCCGCTCTGCTCGGCCAGCTGGTGCTTCTTCAGCTGCTGGACGACCAGAGGGAAGAACTTGGGCGGTACGGAGAGGTAGAACGCGAAGTTGCCACCGGTCCCCTGCGCCTGGTCGAGCTCCTCCATGGTCTTCTTCAGGGTCTCGAACGCCTCGTCGTCGTCGAAGTCGCCCTGGACGAAGCGCATGCCCTGGCTGAGCTGCTGCCACACCTCCTCGCGGAACGGTGTGCGCGCGTGCTCCTTGACGGCCTGGTAGACCTCGTCCGCGAAGTCCTCGTCCTGCCACTCGCGGCGTGCGAAGCCGATGAGCGAGAAGCCCGGCGGCAGCAGACCGCGGTTGGCGAGGTCATAGACAGCAGGCATCAACTTTTTACGGGACAAATCGCCCGTGACACCGAAGATGACCAGGCCCGACGGCCCCGCGATACGCGGGAGCCGTCGGTCTGCGGGGTCACGCAGCGGATTGCTGCTCGACAAGTGTTCAGCCCTCCGAAGGAGCGAGGCGCTTGAGCTCCGCCTCGGTCGACTTGAGCAGGTCGTTCCAGGACGCCTCGAACTTGTCGACGCCCTCGTCCTCCAGGAGCTGGACGATCTCGTCGTAGCCGATGCCCAGCTTCTCCAGGGCGTCGAGCTCGGCGCGCGCCTGCTCGTACGTACCGGCGATGGTGTTGCCCGTGATCTCGCCGTGGTCGGCGACGGCCTCCAGGGTGGCCTCCGGCATGGTGTTGACCGTGCCCGGGGCGACCAGGTCGTCGACGTACAGGGTGTCCTTGTACGCCTTGTCCTTGACTCCGGTCGAGGCCCACAGCGGACGCTGCTTGTTGGCCTGCGCCTTGTCGAGGGCCGCCCAGCGCTCGCCGGCGAACACCTCTTCGTACGCCTGGTAGGCGAGGCGCGCGTTGGCCAGCGCCGCCTTGCCGCGCAGGGCCTTGGCCTCGGGGGTGCCCAGGGCGTCCAGCCGCTTGTCGATCTCGGTGTCCACGCGGGAGACGAAGAAGGACGCCACGGAGTGGATCTTCGACAGGTCCAGGCCGCGCTCCTTGGCCTTCTCCAGGCCGCTGAGGTAGGCGTCCATGACCTTGCGGTAGCGCTCCAGCGAGAAGATCAGCGTCACGTTGACGCTGATGCCGAGGCCGATGACCTCGGTGATCGCCGGGAGGCCCGCCTCGGTGGCCGGGATCTTGATGAGCGTGTTCGGCCGGTCCACCAGCCACGCCAGCTGCTTGGCCTCGGCGACCGTCGCCTTGGTGTTGTGCGCCAGGCGCGGGTCGACCTCGATGGAGACCCGGCCGTCCTGGCCCTGGGTCGCGTCGAAGACCGGCCGCAGGATGTCGGCGGCGTCACGGACGTCGGCCGTCGTGATCATGCGGATGGCTTCCTCGACCGTCACCTCACGGGCGGCCAGGTCCGACAGCTGCGCGTCGTAGCCGTGACCGTCGGAGATCGCCTTCTGGAAGATCGACGGGTTGGTGGTGACACCCACGACGTGCTGCTGGTCGATCAGCTCGGCCAGGTTGCCCGAGGTGATCCGCTTGCGGGACAGGTCGTCCAGCCAGATCGCGACGCCTTCGTCGGAGAGGCGCTTGAGTGCGTCTGTCATGAGAGTTGCATCTCCTACTTGTTCGTATGGGGGCGTCAGCGCGCCGCGGCTTCGATCGATTCCCGGGCGGCGGAGGCCACCGCCTCGGAGGTGAAGCCGAACTCGCGGAAGAGGACCTTGGCGTCGGCCGAAGCGCCGAAGTGCTCCAGCGAGACGATGCGGCCCGCGTCGCCCACGTAGCGGTGCCAGGTCAGGCCGATGCCGGCTTCGACCGCGACGCGCGCCCTCACCGACGGCGGCAGCACGGAGTCCCGGTACCCCTGGTCCTGCTCCTCGAACCACTCCACACACGGCATCGAGACCACACGGGTCGGGACACCGGCGGCCTGGAGCTGCTCACGCGCCTCCACGGCCAGGTGCACCTCGGAACCCGTGGCGATCAGCACCACCTGGGGCTCGGCGCCCTGTCCCTCGGTGTTCTCGGCGTCGGCCAGGACGTAGCCGCCCCTGGCGGTGTCCTCGTTGGCCTCGTACGTCGGCACGCCCTGGCGGGTCAGCGCCAGACCGTGCGGGGCGCCCTTGCCGAACTCCTTGGTCCAGCGGCGCTGGATCTCGCGCCAGGCGATCGCCGTCTCGTTGGCGTCGGCCGGACGGACCACGTTCAGGCCCGGGATGGCGCGCAGCGAGGCCAGGTGCTCCACCGGCTGGTGCGTGGGGCCGTCCTCGCCGAGACCGATGGAGTCGTGCGTCCACACGTACGTCACCGGCAGGTGCATCAGCGCGGACAGGCGCACGGCGTTGCGCATGTAGTCGGAGAACACCAGGAAGGTGCCGCCGTAGACGCGGGTGTTGCCGTGCAGCGTGATCCCGTTCATCTCCGCGGCCATGGAGTGCTCGCGGATGCCGAAGTGGATCGTGCGGCCGTACGGGTCGGCCTCCGGAAGGGGGTTCCCCCGCGGCAGGAACGACGACGTCTTGTCGATCGTCGTGTTGTTCGAGCCGGCCAGGTCGGCGGAGCCGCCCCACAGCTCGGGGATGATCGCGCCCAGCGCCTGGAGGACCTTGCCGGACGCGGCGCGCGTGGCGACGGCCTTGCCGGTCTCGAAGACGGGGAGCTTCTCCTCCCAGCCGGCCGGCAGCTCGCCCGCGGCGATGCGGTCGAACTCGGCCGCGCGCTCCGGGTTCGCACCGCGCCAGGCGCTGAAGTGCTTCTCCCACTCGGCCCGCGCCTCACGGCCGCGGTCCAGCGCCTCACGGGCGTGGCCCAGGACCTCGTCGGAGACCTCGAAGGTCTTCTCCGGGTCGAAGCCGAGGACGCGCTTGGTGGCCGCGACCTCCTCGTCGCCGAGCGCCGAGCCGTGGGCGGCCTCGGTGTTCTGCGCGTTCGGCGCGGGCCAGGCGATGATCGAGCGCATCGCGATGAACGACGGGCGCTCGGTCTCGGCCTTGGCGGCCTGGATCGCGGCGTAGAGGGCGGCGGGGTCGAGGTCGCCGTTCTCCTTGGGCTCGACGCGCTGCACGTGCCAGCCGTACGCCTCATAGCGCTTCTCCGTGTCCTCGGAGATGGCGGTCTCGGTGTCGCCCTCGATCGAGATGTGGTTGTCGTCCCACAGCATGATCAGGTTGCCGAGCTTCTGGTGCCCGGCCATCGAGGACGCCTCGGCGGAGATGCCCTCCTGGAGGCAGCCGTCACCCGCGACGACGTAGACGAAGTGGTCGAACGGCGAGGAGCCGGTCGGTGCCTCGGGGTCGAAGAGGCCGCGCTCGTAGCGGGAGGCCATCGCCATGCCCACGGCGTTGGCGACACCCTGGCCCAGCGGGCCGGTCGTCGTCTCGACGCCGCGCGTGTGGCCGTACTCCGGGTGGCCCGGAGTCTTCGAACCCCAGGTGCGGAAGGCCTTCAGGTCATCCAGCTCCAGGCCGAAACCGGCCAGGTACAGCTGGATGTACAGCGTCAGGGACGAGTGGCCCGCGGAGAGCACGAAGCGGTCGCGCCCGGTCCAGTCGGGGTCGGCCGGGTCGTGGCGCATCACCTTCTGGAAGAGGGTGTACGCGGCCGGGGCCAGGCTCATGGCCGTACCGGGATGGCCGTTGCCGACCTTCTGTACGGCGTCCGCGGCCAGGACACGAGCTGTGTCCACGGCCCGCTGGTCCAATTCGGTCCACTCGAGGTCTGTGGTGGTCGGCTTGGTGCTCACCCTGGGTCAGGGCTCCTCTCCACATGTCGAATGCCGGTGACGTCGATCTCACCGGCCGTTGTCGAGCCTACCCCTGTAAGAACGTGCAATTTTTCGAGTCATTCCAGACTGCGGGCATCCGCTCTCATCCGCCTGCTGACTGGGTCCTTTCGCATTCAGCATGTGAATACGGGGCCGCTCATCTGACTGCTCAATCGAGCGTCGGAACCCCCCTTTGCGGCACCCTCCTCAACACGACCCACCCCCGCGAAGGGCGAAGTATGGGCAACGTCTACAGTGGCGTGGTACGCGCGAGTCTTTACCGGGCCTTCACGTCCGGCGCGGCTCGCTGGGATGTCTCTGTCAGGGGTGTACGTGACGGCCGTCGAATCCCGTCCAGCGGGTGGGGGTACCGCCCACGCCCGAAGGGTCGAGGGGGAGCTCGGGACGAGCCCGGGCAACCGGTCACTCGGGGCCCGCGTGAAGGCGTTCGTGGCGTTGACCAAGCCACGGATCATCGAGCTTCTGCTGATCACCACGGTCCCGGTGATGTTCCTCGCCGAGCAGGGCGTTCCCGACCTCTGGCTGGTGGTCAGCACCTGCCTGGGCGGATACCTCTCCGCGGGTGGCGCCAACGCGCTGAACATGTACATCGACCGTGACATCGACGCGCTGATGGACCGTACGTCCCAGCGTCCGCTGGTCACCGGGATGGTCTCGCCGCGGGAGGGGCTGGTCTTCGGCCTCATCCTCGCCGTGGTCTCCACGCTCTGGTTCGGTCTGCTGGTCAACTGGCTCTCGGCCTGGCTGTCGCTCGGCGCCCTGCTCTTCTACGTCGTCGTCTACACGATGATCCTCAAGCGCCGGACCGCCCAGAACATCGTGTGGGGCGGCATCGCGGGCTGCATGCCGGTCCTCATCGGCTGGTCCTCGGTCACCGATTCCATGTCGTGGGCCGCGGTCATCCTCTTCCTCGTCATCTTCTTCTGGACGCCGCCGCACTACTGGCCGCTGTCCATGAAGGTGAAGGAGGACTACGCCCGGGTGGGCGTGCCGATGCTCCCGGTCGTCGCCGGCAACACGGTGGTCGCACGCCAGATCGTGCTCTACAGCTGGGTGATGGTGGCGGTCTCGCTGCTGCTCCAGCCGCTCGGCTACACCGGCTGGTTCTACACGGCGGTGGCGCTGGCCACCGGTGGCTGGTGGCTGTGGGAGGCGCACGCCCTCCAGGCCCGCGCCAAGGCGGGCGAGACGGGCGGCAAGCTCAAGGAGATGCGCCTGTTCCACTGGTCCATCACCTATGTGTCGCTGCTCTTCGTGGCCGTCGCGGTGGACCCCTTCCTGCGCTGACGTACCGACTTCTCCGCCGACGGGCGGGCCGCGTGGCCAACGCCACGCGGCCCGCCCGTCGCCCGTGCGTCTACCCGCGAGTAGCATCCTGCTCATGGCAGAGACCCAGCAGATCGACGAGAGCAAGAACGACGCCCGCGCACAGCGGAAGGCGGCGAAGCTCGCCAAGCAGATCCAGTCGTTCGCCAAGGAACACGGCGGCGCCGAGGGCCAGCTCGCGTACATCGGGCAGATGGGCACGCGGGTCGTGCTCGTGGGCGAGGACGGCCGCTGGGGCGACCTCGTCGCACCGACGTACGACATCGCCCACAGTGCCGCGGAGAAGGCCGGATTGACCCTGCACGAGGACTTCGACGGCGACTTCGCGGCCAAGGTGCGCACGGGACCGTACGAGTGGACCCGCATGGCGGGCATCCAGATCGGCGGCCCGTCCGACAAGTAGGCCCTCCCTCCGGGGACGGGGCGGGATCCCGGCCGGGCCCGGCCGTGGCTCAAGCGCCGGGCGGCGCCTTGGGCGCCCGGAATTCGCCCGAACGGCTGAAGCCGCGTCTCCCGCGCCGGGCGGAACGCCTCGGCCGGGGACCCGAACAAGGGGACAACGGGACAACTGAGGCAACACCTCGTACGGGGTTCACCCGTTAGGACCGGTGGAAGCACGTCACCCGCGACAACCGCGTCCACGGCAGGGAGCCCCGGCAATGATCGACGTCCCGACGCTCGTGGACCAGCACTGCCACGGGGTGCTCCGCACGGAACTCGGCCTCGGCACCTTCGAGGCGCACCTGAACAGGGCCGCGGGGCCGCCCGCCCCCGGCACCACGTTCTTCGACACCCAGACCGGTTTCGCGGTACGCCGCTGGTGCCCGCCGCTGCTCGGCCTGGAGCCGCACTGCCCGCCCGCCCGCTATCTCGCCAGGCGCCGCGAGCTCGGTGTCCTGGAGTCGGGGCGGCGCCTGCTGAGGTCCACCGGGATCTCCGCGTACCTGGTGGACACCGGACTGCCGGACGACCTGACAGGGCCGGTCGAGACCGCCGCCGCGGGCGGCGCCGACGCCCATGAGATCGTCCGTCTCGAACCCCTCGCCGAGCAGGTGGCCGACACCTCGGGCACCGTCGACGCCCTGCTGGCCAACCTCGCCGAGGCGGTGCACGGCGCGGCCGTCACCGCGGTCGGCTTCGCCTCCGCCGTCGCCGCGCGCAACGGCCCCGCTCTCGCGCCCGAACCGCCCGGTCCGGGGGAGGTGCGCGGGGCGGCCGGGCGCTGGCTGGCGGCACGGCAGGCCGGCGGGAGACTGACCGACCCCGTGCTCCTGCGGCATCTGCTGTGGATCGCCGTCGCGTCGGGCCGGCCCCTCCAGCTGCACATGGGCGCGGACGACCCGATGCGGCTCGGCCCCTTCGCGGCGGGCACCGAGGGGCTCGGTACGGATCTGGTGCTGCTGCACGGATATCCGTACCACCGTCAGGCCGCGCACCTGACGAGCGTCTTCCCGCATGTGTACGCCGATCCGGGCCCCGCCCTCGCCAGGACCGGGGCCCGCGCGGCGGCCGTGCTGGCGGAGATCCTGGAGCTCGCGCCGTTCGGGAAGCTGTTGTTCTCCACGGGCGCGCGGGGCCTGCCCGAGCTGCATGTGGTGGGGGCCCGCGTGTTCCGGGAGGCGCTCGGCCGGGTGCTGTCCGACTGGGTCCGCGACGGCGCCTGGTCCCGCGACGACGCGCAGCGCGTCGCGGGGATGATCGCGGCGGGCAACGCCCGCCGCGTCTACGGGATCTGAGGTGCGGGCCCGGATCAGGCGGTCGCGCTGAGCGCCGCCCCGGGGCGGGCCGGGACGTCCGGCTCGACCGCCGGGCGCTCCCGCAGGCTGAGCGCCAGCCGCAGCACCGCGATCCACATCAGCGAGGAGCCGAGCATGTGCAGGCCCACCAGCACCTCCGGCACCCCCGTGAAGTACTGCACATAGCCCACCGCCCCCTGGAGCAGCAGGATCAGCAGCAGGTCGCGGGCGCGCGCGCGGGTGTCGTCCGGGGCGTCCACCACCCGCAGCACGAAGAACATGGCGAGCGTCAGCGCGCACACCACCCAGGCGGAGACCGCGTGGACGTGCGCGACCGTGCTGAAGTCGAACGGCATGCGCGGCACGTCGCTGCTGTCACCGGCGTGCTTGCCGGACCCCGTCACCGTCGTACCGGCCGCCAGCAGCACCGCGGACACTCCCACCAGCGTCCAGCCGAGCTTGCGCACCGGCCCCGGGACGCGCGGCCGGGGAGCGCCGTCGCCCTCCCGCGTGCGCAGCCAGGTGATGGTGGTGATCGTGAGCAGTCCGTTCGCCAGCAGGAAGTGGGACGCCACGGTCCAGGGGTTGAGCTCCATCCACACGGTGATGCCGCCCATGACGGCATTGGCCACCACGACCCAGAACTGCACCCAGCCGAGCCGGGTCAGCCCACGCCGCCACGGCTTGGTGGACCGCGCCGCGATGATCGCCCAGCCGACCGCCGCGCTCAGCACGTAGGTCAGCATCCGGTTGCCGAACTCGATCGCGCCGTGGACGCCCTGCTCGGGCGTCGCGAAGAGACTGTCGTCCGTGCACTTCGGCCAGGTGTCGCAGCCGAGACCGGAGCCGGTCAGCCGCACGGCGCCACCGGTGACGATGATGAGGACGCTCATCACGACGGCGGAGAGCGCGGCGCGCCGGACCGTCCGGGGGGACGGCGTCCAGCGCTGGGCGATGTAAGAGAGGGGGGTCAACACGCGCACCATGGTAGGCGCCCGCTTGTGCATGGATTCACGAGGGGTCCCCACTCGGGACGAACCGCAAGGAAACGCCCCGGAATCCGCCGCTCACTCCCAGCGGAAGAACTTCGCCGCCGCGCCGAGCCCCAGCACCGCCCACACCCCGAGGACGCCCAGTTCGGCCCACGGCAGCCCCGCGCCGTGCCGGAGCACGTCCCGCAGCCCGTCCGAGAGGGCGGAGATGGGCAGCAGCTCCAGCACCGAGCGGGCCGCCGCCGGGAACTTCTCCAGCGGCACGATCACCCCGCCGCCCACCAGGAGCAGCAGGAAGACGAGGTTCGCCGCGGCCAGCGTCGCCTCCGCCTTCAGGGTCCCGGCCATCAGCAGGCCGAGCCCGGAGAAGGCCGCCGTCCCCAGGACCAGCAGCAGCGCCACCGCTGCCGGGTTCCCGTGCGGGGACCAGCCGAGCGCCAGCGCGATCGCCGTCAGCAGCGCCACCTGGAGCACCTCGGTGACCAGGACGGACAACGTCTTGGCGGTCATCAGCGCCCAGCGGGGGAGGGGCGAGGCCCCGAGCCGCTTGAGCACCCCGTACCGCCGCTCGAAGCCCGTCGCGATGGCCTGGCCGGTGAAGGCCGTGGACATCACGGCGAGGGCGAGGACGCCGGGGGCCAGGAAGTCCACGGCCTTCCCGCTGCCCGTGTCGATGATGTCGACCGTCGAGAAGAGCACCAGCAGCAGCGACGGGATGACGACGGTGAGCAGCAGCTGCTCGCCGTTGCGCAGGAGCATCCTGGTCTCCAGCGCCGTCTGGGCCGCGATCATCCGCCCGACCGGTGCCGCGCCCGGCTTCGGCGTGTACGTGCCGGTGGTCATGAGCGCAGCTCCTTGCCGGTCAGCTCCAGGAAGACGTCCTCAAGGGTGTGGCGCTCGACCGAGATGCCCTCGGGCATCACGCCGTGCTGCGCGCACCAGGTGGTGACCGTGGCGAGCAGCTGGGGGTCGATGGTGCCGCTGATCCGGTACGCGCCCGGGGTGAGCTCGGCGGCGGCCGTGCCGTCGGGGAGCGCCTTCAGCAGGGAGCCGAGGTCCAGGCCCGCGCGGCCGGTGAAGCGCAGGGTGTTCTCGGCGCCGCCCCGGCACAGCTCCTCGGGGCTGCCCTGGGCGACGACCTTGCCCGCGTCGACGATCGCTATGGCGTCGGCGAGCTCCTCCGCCTCGTCCATGAAGTGGGTGGTGAGGACGACGGTGACGCCGCCGGCGCGCAGTTCGCGCACCAGCTCCCAGGTGGAGCGGCGGGCCTGGGGGTCGAGGCCCGCGGTCGGCTCGTCGAGGAAGACCAGTTCGGGGCGGCCCACGACGGCCATCGCCAGGGCGAGCCTCTGCTGCTGGCCGCCCGAGAGCCGCCGGTAGGCGGTGCGGCCGCAGGAACCGAGGCCGAGGCGCTCGATGAGGGCGTCCACGTCGAGCGGCCGGGCGTGCAGCTTCGCCATGTGGCGCAGCATCTCGTCGGCGCGGGCGCCGGAGTAGACGCCGCCGGACTGGAGCATCACGCCGATGCGGGGCCGCAGCCGGGCGGCGTCGGCCACCGGGTCCAGACCCAGCACGCTGACCGTGCCGGCGTCGGCGCGGCGGTAGCCCTCGCAGGTCTCGATCGTGGTGGTCTTGCCGGCCCCGTTGGGCCCGAGGACGGCGGTGACCGTACCCGCTCGGACGTCGAGGTCGAGGCCGTCCACCGCGGTCTTGGCTCCGTACCGCTTGACCAGGCCCCGGACCTGGACGACGGACTCGTATCGCATGCCGGAAGTCTAAGGAGGCGGCGAGGGGTCGTGTGGCTCGGGGGCCCAGGTGTGCCTGAAGGGGTCCTCGCCCTTCCGTGGTCTCCACCCGGGCCCGGCCGGGAGCGCCGGTGGCCGGAGGGGCGGCGCGGGAGGCCGCGGAGGCGGGAGACGGCCTCACAGGGCCGGCGGGCCGTGAGGTGCGGGAATGGCCGGAACCGGCACCCGAGGCGTTCTTCACACGCGCCCGTCACATGGCAGACGATCGTGGGGCGGTGTCCACGCCCGGGCCGCGTCCGCCCCTCGTTCCGGTCCCCGGCCGAAACTCCCCCACGGGAGGGTGCCGGCCGCGCCCGTCCGTCGACGGGCCGCGGCCGGCGCTCGGACGGCCGTCACCCCGGAAGGCGGTTCCCGGCCCGGGAAGCGACCGCGGGGGCCCCGCTGTCACCCGGCCGGGCGCCGGGGGCGCGCGACTCTTCCACGGGTGGGCGGAGAGCGGACAAAGGCCCGGTCACGGGGGGTGCGGACGACTCACGGACCCCGTGGACCACCCCGGGCCGTGGGGTCGAATTGATCCTACGAATGATCATTCATGCAGGTCAGGTTAGGTTTCCCTAAGTGATGCACGGCACCGCGCGAAGATCCGGTGCGGCTTGTCAGGCCCCGAGGAATTACGCAACAATGGCGTTGTGAAAAACGTCGGCGAGACTCCCGCGGCTCCTGCGGAGGAACTCGCGACCGGGCTGCGAACGGACCGTTCGACACGCAACCGGGTCGCGCGGTCCATCCTGGACCACGGCCCGTCCACCGTCGCCGAACTGGCCGGACGCCTCGAACTCACCCAGGCGGCCGTCCGGCGTCACCTGGACGCCCTGGTCGCCGACGACGTCGTCGTCCCCCGTGAACAGCGCGTCTACGGCGCCCGCACGCGCGGCCGCCCCGCCAAGGTCTTCGCCCTGACGGACTGCGGCCGGGACGCCTTCGACCAGTCGTACGACACGCTCGCCGTGGACGCCCTGCGCTGGATCGAGAAGTCCGCCGGAGGAGGGGCAGCGGGCGAGGCCGCCGTCGCCGCCTTCGCCCGGGACCGGATGGAGACCCAGGCCGAGGGCTACCGCGAGGCGGTGGAGGCCGCGGCACCCGAGGACCGCGCCGAGGCGCTCGCCAGGGCCCTGAGCGCCGACGGGTACGCTGCCACGGCGCGCAACGCGCCGGTCGGACAACAGCTGTGCCAGCACCACTGCCCGGTCGCGCACGCCGCGGAGCGTTATCCGCAGCTGTGCGAGGCTGAGACGGAGGCGTTTTCCCGTCTGCTCGGAACGCATGTGCAGCGGCTGGCGACCATCGCGCACGGCGACGGGGTCTGCACGACCTTCATCCCGCACGGCGCCCCACAGACCACCCCATCATCAGCATCCGCAAGTACGGCCGGGAGGAACCCCGCATGACCACCGAGATCAGCCACCCCGAGCTTGAGGGCCTGGGTCGGTACGAGTACGGCTGGGCCGACTCGGACGCGGCCGGCGCCGCCGCCAAGCGCGGTCTCTCCGAAGACGTCGTCCGCGACATCTCCGCGAAGAAGAACGAGCCGGAGTGGATGCTGAAGCTGCGGCTGAAGGGTCTGCGCCTCTTCGACAAGAAGCCCATGCCGAACTGGGGCTCCGACCTGTCGGGCATCGACTTCGACAACATCAAGTACTTCGTGCGGTCCACCGAGAAGCAGGCGGAGTCCTGGGAGGACCTGCCCGAGGACATCAAGAACACGTACGACAAGCTCGGCATCCCCGAGGCGGAGAAGCAGCGCCTCGTCGCCGGTGTCGCCGCGCAGTACGAGTCCGAGGTCGTCTACCACCAGATCCGTGAGGACCTGGAGGAGCAGGGCGTCATCTTCCTCGACACGGACACCGCGCTGAAGGAGCACCCGGAGCTCTTCCAGGAGTACTTCGGCACGGTCATCCCGGTCGGCGACAACAAGTTCGCGTCGCTGAACACCGCGGTGTGGTCCGGCGGCTCCTTCATCTACGTGCCGAAGGGCGTGCACGTCGAGATCCCGCTCCAGGCCTACTTCCGTATCAACACGGAGAACATGGGCCAGTTCGAGCGGACGCTGATCATCGTCGACGAGGACGCCTACGTCCACTACGTCGAGGGCTGCACCGCTCCGATCTACTCCTCGGACTCGCTGCACAGCGCCGTGGTCGAGATCATCGTCAAGAAGGGCGCCCGCTGCCGTTACACGACCATCCAGAACTGGTCGAACAACGTGTACAACCTGGTCACCAAGCGTGCCGTGGCGTACGAGGGCGCGACCATGGAGTGGGTCGACGGCAACATCGGCTCCAAGGTCACGATGAAGTACCCGGCCGTCTACCTGATGGGCGAGCACGCCAAGGGCGAGACGCTCTCCATCGCCTTCGCGGGCGAGGGCCAGCACCAGGACGCCGGCGCCAAGATGGTCCACATGGCCCCGAACACCTCCTCCAACATCGTCTCCAAGTCGGTGGCGCGAGGCGGCGGCCGCACCTCCTACCGCGGTCTCATCGAGATCGGCGAGGGTGCCCCGGGCGCCAAGTCCAACGTGCTGTGCGACGCGCTGCTCGTCGACACCATCTCCCGCTCCGACACGTACCCGTACGTGGACGTGCGCGAGGACGACGTGTCCATGGGGCACGAGGCGACCGTCTCCAAGGTCTCGGAGGACCAGCTCTTCTACCTGATGAGCCGTGGTCTGACCGAGTTCGAGGCGATGGCCATGATCGTCCGCGGCTTCGTCGAGCCCATCGCGAAGGAGCTGCCCATGGAGTACGCGCTGGAGCTCAACCGGCTGATCGAGCTGCAGATGGAGGGCTCGGTCGGCTGACGCCGCCGTCCCTCCACCGCGCCAGACCTCTTGACTGAGAAAGCGAGCACTACGACAGCCATGGCTGAGGCTCAGAACATCCCGGCGGGCTCCACCACCGCCGGTTCCATCGCGGTGGCCGCGGAGTCCACCGTCGCCACCCGCATGAGCGCCCCGCCGTCCTTCGACGTCGCGGACTTCCCCGTTCCGCACGGTCGCGAGGAGGAGTGGCGGTTCACCCCGCTGGAGCGCCTGCGCGGGCTGCACGACGGCACCGCCGTCGCGGACGGCGGCATCCGGGTGGAGGTCGCCGCTCCCGAAGGCGTCACCCAGGAGACGGTGGGCCGGGACGACGCGCGGCTCGGCCGCGCCGGCAAGCCGGTGGACCGTGTCGCCGCCCAGGCCTACAGCTCCTTCGAGAAGGCCTCGGTCATCACCGTCCCCAAGGAGACCGTGCTCACCGAGCCGGTCCGGATCGCCGTGCACGGCCAGGGCGGCGTCGCCTTCGGCCACCAGGTGGTCGAGCTCGGCGCGTTCGCCGAGGCCGTCGTGGTCATCGACCACACCGGTGACGCCGTGCTCGCCTCCAACGTCGAGTACGTCCTCGGTGACGGCGCCAAGCTCACCGTCGTCTCCATCCAGGACTGGGACGAGGACGCCGTCCACGTCGCCCAGCACAACGCGCTGATCGGCCGGGACGCGAGCTTCAAGTCCGTGGTCGTGACCTTCGGCGGCGACCTCGTGCGCCTCCACCCGCGGGTCGCGTACGCCGGCACCGGCGGTGAGGCCGAGCTGTTCGGCCTGTACTTCACCGACAAGGGCCAGCACCAGGAGCACCGTCTCCTGGTCGACCACAACACCCCGCACTGCAAGTCCAACGTGGCCTACAAGGGCGCGCTCCAGGGCGAGGGCGCGCACGCCGTGTGGATCGGTGACGTGCTCATCCAGGCCGCCGCCGAGGGCACCGACACGTACGAGATGAACCGCAACCTGGTCCTCACGGACGGCGCGCGGGTCGACTCCGTGCCGAATCTGGAGATCGAGACCGGCGAGATCGTGGGCGCCGGCCACGCCTCGGCCACCGGCCGCTTCGACGACGAGCAGCTCTTCTACCTGATGGCCCGCGGCATCCCGGAGACCGAGGCCCGTCGGCTGGTGGTGCGCGGCTTCTTCGCCGAGCTCGTCCAGCAGATCGGTCTGCCGGATGTCGAGGAGCGCCTCCTGGCCAAGATCGAGACCGAGCTGGAGGCGTCCGTCTGATGGCTTTCGTCCGAGTCTGTGGGCTGAGCGAGCTGGAGGAGGACACTCCCAAGCGGGTGGAACTCGACGGCACGCCGATCTCCCTCGTCAAGACCGACGGGGAGGTGTTCGCGATCAACGACATCTGCTCGCACGCGAACGTCTCGCTGTCGGAGGGCGAGGTGGAGGACTGCTCCATCGAGTGCTGGCTGCACGGCTCCAGCTTCGACCTGCGCACCGGCAAGCCGTCCGGTCTTCCCGCGACGCGCCCCGTCCCCGTTTACCCCGTAAAGATCGAAGGGGACGATGTGCTCGTCTCCGTCACCCAGGAGTCCTGAGTCACCCATGGCAACGCTTGAAATCCGCGACCTGCACGTTTCCGTCGAGGCCGACAACGCCACGAAGGAGATCCTCAAGGGCGTCGACCTGACCGTGAAGCAGGGCGAGACCCACGCCATCATGGGCCCCAACGGCTCCGGCAAGTCGACGCTCGCGTACTCCCTCGCCGGTCACCCCAAGTACACGATCACCAGCGGCACCGTCACCCTCGACGGCGAGGACGTCCTGGAGATGTCCGTCGACGAGCGCGCCCGCGCCGGTGTCTTCCTGGCGATGCAGTACCCGGTCGAGATCCCGGGTGTCTCCGTCTCCAACTTCCTGCGCACCTCCGCCACCGCCGTGCGCGGCGAGGCACCCAAGCTCCGCACCTGGGTGAAGGAGGTCAAGGAGGCCATGGCGCACCTGCACATGGACCCGTCCTTCGCCGAGCGCAACGTCAACGAGGGCTTCTCCGGCGGCGAGAAGAAGCGCCACGAGATCCTGCAGCTGGAGCTCCTCAAGCCGAAGATCGCGATCCTCGACGAGACCGACTCGGGTCTGGACGTCGACGCGCTGCGCATCGTCTCCGAGGGCGTCAACCGCGTCCGTGAGGGCGGCCAGGTCGGCACCCTGCTGATCACGCACTACACGCGCATCCTGCGTTACATCAAGCCGGACCAGGTCCACGTCTTCGCCGGCGGCCGGATCGTCGAGTCGGGCGGCCCCGAGCTGGCCGACAAGCTTGAGGCCGAGGGCTACGAGGCGTACACGAAGGGCGGCGTATCCGCGTGACTGTGGCCCACCAGGGGCTCCCCGGCCTCCTCGACACCGAGGCGATCCGCAAGGACTTCCCGATCCTCGATCGTGTCCTCCACGACGGCAAGAAGCTCGTCTACCTGGACAACGCGGCGACCTCCCAGACGCCGCGCCAGGTGCTGGACGTGCTGAGCGAGTACTACGAGCAGCACAACGCCAACGTGCACCGCGGTGTGCACGTGCTGGCCGAGGAGGCCACGGCGCTGTACGAAGGCGCCCGTGACAAGGTCGCGGCCTTCGTCAACGCGCCGAGCCGCGACGAGGTGATCTTCACCAAGAACGCCTCCGAGTCGCTCAACCTGGTGGCGAACATGCTGGGCTGGGCCGACGAGCCCTACCGGGTGGACCACGAGACCGAGATCGTGATCACGGAGATGGAGCACCACTCCAACATCGTGCCGTGGCAGCTGCTCTCGCAGCGCACCGGCGCGAAGCTGAAGTGGTTCGGGCTGACCGACGACGGCCGGCTCGACCTCTCCAACATCAACGAGGTCATCACGGAGAAGACGAAGATCGTCTCCTTCGTGCTCGTCTCCAACATCCTGGGCACGCTCAACCCGGTCGAGGCCATAGTCCGCCGCGCCCAGGAGGTCGGCGCGCTGGTGCTGATCGACGCGTCGCAGGCCGCCCCGCACATGCCGCTGGACGTGCAGGCCCTGCAGGCCGACTTCGTGGCCTTCACCGGCCACAAGATGTGCGGCCCGACCGGTATCGGCGTCCTGTGGGGCCGCCAGGAGCTGCTGGAGGACCTCCCGCCGTTCCTCGGTGGCGGCGAGATGATCGAGACCGTGTCGATGAGCTCGTCGACGTACGCGCCGGCTCCGCACAAGTTCGAGGCGGGTACGCCCCCGATCGCGCAGGCTGTCGGCCTCGGCGCGGCCGTGGACTACCTGTCCGCGATCGGCATGGACAAGATCGCCGCTCATGAGCACGCGATCACGGAGTACGCGGTCCGTCGCCTCCAGGAGGTTCCCGACCTGCGCATCATCGGCCCGGTGACGGCCGAGGACCGCGGTGCGGCGATCTCCTTCACGCTCGGCGACATCCACCCGCACGACGTGGGCCAGGTGCTCGACGAGCAGGGCATCGCGGTCCGGGTCGGCCACCACTGCGCGCGTCCGGTCTGCCTGCGGTACGGAATTCCCGCGACCACGCGGGCGTCGTTCTATCTGTACTCCACGCCGGCCGAGGTCGACGCTCTGGTCGAGGGCCTGGAGCACGTCCGTAACTTCTTCGGATGAGGGGCTGACGACGCGTGAAGCTGGATTCGATGTACCAGGACGTCATCCTGGACCACTACAAGCACCCGCACGGCCGGGGCTTGCGGGACGGCGACGCCGAGGTGCACCACGTCAACCCGACGTGCGGTGACGAGATCACGCTCCGTGTGAAGTACGACGGGTCGCGCATCGCGGACGTGTCGTACGAGGGGCAGGGCTGTTCCATCAGCCAGGCGTCCGCCTCCGTGCTGAACGACCTGCTCGTCGGCAAGGACCTCGCGGAGGCGCGGAAGATCCAGGACACCTTCCTGGCGCTGATGCAGTCCAAGGGCAGGATCGAGCCCGACGACGAGATGGAGGAGGTGCTGGAGGACGCGGTCGCGTTCGCCGGTGTCTCCAAGTACCCGGCCCGGGTGAAGTGCGCGCTGCTCAGCTGGATGGCGTGGAAGGACGCGACGGCCCAGGCGCTGGGCGACGCGGAGAGGAAGACGGCATGAGCGAGAACGAGACGGTGCAGATGAAGCCGGCGACCGAGGAGGAGGTCCGCGAGGCGCTGTACGACGTGGTCGACCCCGAGCTGGGCATCGACGTCGTCAACCTCGGCCTCATCTACGGCATCCACATCGACGACTCCAACGTGGCGACCCTGGACATGACGCTGACGTCGGCGGCCTGCCCGCTGACGGATGTGATCGAGGACCAGGCGAAGTCGGCCACCGACGGCATCGTCAACGAGTTGAAGATCAACTGGGTCTGGATGCCGCCGTGGGGGCCGGACAAGATCACGGACGACGGGCGTGAGCAGCTGCGCGCGCTCGGGTTCAACGTCTGAGCATCGTCCGGCGCACCGGTCGACCGGTGCGTGCGCATTCCCGTAGGGACGTGAGGCGTCTTCGGGCGCCGGGCGCGCGGATGGCACGGCGTGCGTGCCGGATTCCCGGGCGCCGAAGGGCCCCGACGGCCATGCCCGCCAGGCATACTGGCGGGCATGGCCGTTTCTCTCTGGGTGGTCCTCGCCGATCCGGAGGGCAACGAGTTCTGCGTGCTGCGGCCCAAGAAGTCGCTCACGCAGTGAACGGCGGCGGCGGAACCGCCGCGGCCTCCGCGAGCGCGGGGGCCAGGTTCTCCTTGCGCATGCGCTGGTCGACGTAGAGCAGGCTCACCACCAGCTGCGGGAAGGCGGCGGTCAGTATCTGACCGATCAGCTGGCTGACCAGCGCGAAGACCATCGTCGTGATGACGATCGTGAGCGCCGCCCCGCTGCTGTTCGCCTCCTCCATCCCCACCGAGGGGATCCAGCTCAGGAACGAGAACGGCAGCTGGATGATGTAGCTCGCGAACCAGGCCATCACATAGGCCAGCAGGGAGATGCCGAAGATCCGCCACCAGGCTCCCCGCACCAGCTGGGAGGAGCGGCTCATCGCGGCCAGGGCGCCCTGGCCCTCGAAGACGGCGGCGGCCGGCGCGAAGCTGAACTTCACCCAGAGCCATGCCGCCAGCGGGCCGGTCGCCAGCGCGCCGAGGAAGCCCAGCAGGGTCAGGCCGAGGAAGCCGTCCGACCCGTCCACCGCCATGGCGATGAACGAGACGACCATCGCGATGAGGGCCGTGGCGAGCAGCAGCAGCGGTATCAGGCTGATCAGCGACACCAGCAGCACGGACCCCAGTACGGACGGCATCCGCGACCAGGCACGGCGCCAGACCCGGCCGAAGGTCGTCGGGCGCCCCAGCACCGCGTCCTGCAGGACGGCGGGACAGCTCGCCTGGATGACCGAGTTGGCCACCAGCAGGGTCAGCATGCCGATGAGGTAGACGGCGCCGAAGGTGATCACCAGCGAGACGACCTCGTCCCGGCCGGGCGCTTCCGCGGGCCGGGCCGCGACCCGGTCGATGGTGCCGCGTACCGACATGTACGCGATGCCGACCGCCGCGCCGACCACGAGGGCCGCCGCGCCGTACACCGCGAGCGCGATCCCGAGCAGCTGCTTCCAGTGCCGGCCGATCGTCGCGAAGGAGCCGCCGAGGATGTCCCCCAGGCCGAGCGGCGCCAGCGGTATCACCCCCGGCTTCGGCGGCGGCGGAGGCGCCCATCCGCCCCAGCCGTACGCGCCCGGCGGCCCCTGCGGTGTTCCCCACCCCATGTTCTGCGTCATCGGCGCCTTTCTCCCGTTGTGGTCTGCCCCCTGACGTGGACACGTTATCCCGGGCGTTGTGGTACGCCCGTACACAGCGTTGTGTACGCTCGTACGCATGGGATACGGACTGCTGGCGGCAGCCATCGCGGCGGAGGTGGCCGGGACGACAGCCATGAAGTACAGCGAGGGCTTCACCAGGCTCTGGCCTTCGCTCATCACGGTCGTCGGCTACGTGCTGGCCTTCACGCTGCTCGCGCAGACGCTGAAGACCCTCTCCGTGGGGACCGCGTACGCGATCTGGGCCGGCGCGGGCACCGCCGCCGTCGCCGCGATCGGAATGCTCTTCCTGGGCGAGTCCACGAGCCTCGTCAAGATGGCCGGCATCGCGCTGGTGATCCTGGGCGTCGTCGTCCTCAACCTCGGCGGGGCGCACTGATGGCCGCCCGCCGGTACGACCCCGAACGGCGCGCCCGCATCATCGACGCGGCGATCAGGGTGGTGGGGCGCGCCGGGATCGCCGGACTGAGCCATCGCACCGTGGCGGCCGAGGCCGATGTGCCGCTCGGCTCCACCACGTACCACTTCGGGTCGCTGGACGAGCTGCTCACCGCCGCGCTGCGGCAGGCCGACGAGGGCTTCGCCGAGGCCCTGCGGGAGAGCCGCGCGCTCGCCGATCCGGGCGCCGACGTGGCGGACGAGCTGGCACGCCTGATGGGGCGATGGCTGAGCGGCGAGCGCGCGGGGGTGGAGCTGGAGTACGAGCTCTACCTGGCGGCCCTGCGCCGCCCGGCGCTGCGTCCCGTGGCGGCCGAGTGGACGGACGGCGTCGTGGAGGTCCTGTCGTCCCGGACCGACCCGGTGACGGCCCGCGCGCTGGTGGCGCTGATGGACGGCATCTGTCTCCAGGTGCTGCTGACGGACGTGCCGTACGACGAGGAGTACGCGCGCCGGATGCTGCGCCGGCTGCTGGGGGAGCGGCCGGAGCGGTAGCCGTACCCCCCGCCCACGTCCTGCGCCGCCGCGCCCCGCTCGCCGTCATCGGCACCGGGCTCCTCCTCGTCGGGCTGGGCCGCGCGGCGCTGATCCCGGGAGCCGGGCTGCCGGCGGCCTTCACCCGTGACGGTGTCGCCGACGGCGGGGGAGTTCCTCAGCCCGCCCACCGCGGCGGCGTGCGTGCCGGACGAGGCGCCCGCCCGCGCGGGGCCGGTTGCGGTCCCTGGACGCGGGGGAGCGTGGATCGGCGGCCAACTGCTCGCCCCGCCGCCCGGCGCCGCGCGTTCGGCGGCTGAGACCGGTTCGCCTGTGCGGGGCGCCGCCGGTTAGGTTTCCTGTCATGACTTCCGTACCTCGCACCACCGGCGCCGTCGCCGCCGGCCTTGCCACCATCGCCGGTGACGGCACCGTTCTCGACACCTGGTTCCCCGCGCCCGAGCTCGTCGCCGAGCCCGGTCCGTCCGGCACCCGGCGGCTCACCGTCGAAGAGGCCGTCAACCTCGTCGGCGAAGGCGCCGCCAGGGCGATCGGCGTCGACGCCCGCCGCGGCGTCGAGGTCGTCGCCGTACGCACGGTCATCGGCTCCCTCGACGAGAAGCCGCTGGACGCGCACGACGCCTACCTGCGTCTGCACCTGCTCAGCCACCGTCTGGTCCAGCCGCACGGCCAGAACCTGGACGGGATCTTCGGCCTGCTGGCCAACGTCGCGTGGACCAGCCTCGGCCCGGTCGCCGTCGACGACATCGAGCGGGTCCGGCTGAACGCGCGCGCCGAGGGCCTGCACCTCCAGGTCACCAGTGTCGACAAGTTCCCCCGCATGACCGACTACGTCGCCCCCAAGGGCGTACGCATCGCCGACGCCGACCGTGTGCGCCTCGGCGCCCACCTGTCCGCCGGTACCACCGTCATGCACGAGGGCTTCGTCAACTTCAACGCCGGCACCCTCGGCACCTCCATGGTCGAGGGCCGCATCTCCGCCGGTGTGGTCATCGGCGACGGCTCCGACATCGGCGGCGGCGCCTCCACCATGGGCACCCTGTCCGGCGGCGGCAACGTCATCATCTCCGTCGGCGAGCGCTGCCTGATCGGCGCCGAGGCGGGTGTCGGCATCGCGCTCGGCGACGAGTGCGTCGTGGAGGCCGGGCTGTACATCACCGCCGGTACGCGGGTGACCATGCCCGACGGCCAGATCGTCAAGGCCCGTGAGCTGTCCGGCGCGTCGAACATCCTCTTCCGCCGCAACTCGGTCACCGGCACCGTCGAGGCCCGTCCGAACAACGCGGTGTGGGGCGGCCTCAACGACGTGCTGCACAGCCACAACTGATCACGGGCGGCAGCCACGACAACCGGTCCGAGCCGCGCGATCACAACCGATTCGTGTGATGAAGCGTGACCTTTGGGCCATCCGGGTGGATATACAGGGTGTCGCACATTCTCACGATCCCGCGAGGCGAGGAACCCATATGAAGCCCAGCCGACTGCTCCTCAAGGGCGTGCTCGCACTGGCGGCCGCGCTGCCGGTCCTGCTTCCGGCCGGCGTGGCGCACGCCGACGAGGCACACCACAACTCGGACAACGGTCACCGCGTGGCACTGCTGTCGGTGGGTCAGGTCGACGACCCGATGGAGGACGTGCTGGAGCATGTCGCGGTCCTCGGCCGGAACTCCGTGATCGGAAGCTGAACCAGCTCCTCGTACGCCGCCCGCAGCCCGTCGGCCGTCTCCCGGTCGGCGGGCTGCAGCGGTTCGCGCACCGGGCCCGCGTCCAGCAGCGCCTTCGCCGTCACCGTGCCCGGCAGCCCGGACGCCATCATCAGCTCCGCCAGCGCCATGGTGCGCCCGTTGAGCAGGGCGGCCGTCGCGGTGTCCCCCGCGTCGAACGCGTCGAGCACCGCCCGCAGCGGACCGGGCGCCACGTTGGCGACCGTACTGATGAACCCCGCGCCGCCGAGCGCGTACAGCGCGAGGTTCGTCTCCTCGCATCCCGAGTAGTACGCCAGGGACGTGCGGGCCATCACCCTCGTCGAACCCATCAGGTCGTACGCGCAGTCCTTCACGGCCACGACGCGTGGATGCCCGGCCAGCCGCACCAGGGTCTCCGGTTCGATCCGGACGCCGGTGCGGCCCGGGATGTCGTAGAGCACCACGGGTAGGCCCGTCGCGTCCGCGACCCGCAGGAAGTGGGCCTCCAGGGCGGCCTGCGGCGGGCGGCTGTAGTAGGGGGAGACCACCAGCAGGCCGTCGGCGCCCGCCTCCTCGGCCCGGCGGGCCAGCTCGGCCGTGTGGCGGGTGTCCGCGCTGCCCACCCCTGCGACGATCGTCGCCGTGGCGCCGACCGCCTCGCGCACCGCCCGGACGAGCGCGGTCTTCTCGGCGTCGCTGGTGGTGGGGGACTCGCCGGTCGTGCCGTTGAGCACGAGTCCGTCGCAGCCTCCCGCCACGAGCTCGGTGGCGAGCGTCCGGGCCCGGCCCAGGTCCAGGGCCCCGGAAGGGGTGAAGGGCGTGACCATGGCGCACAGGGCGCGGCCGAAGGGGCGGGAGGTCGTGGTGAGGGTCATCTCCGCAGTGTCGGGCCCCGGACGGTGAAGGTCTACTTAGTTCTTCTCCGGTCCAAAGGTAAGTACTTCTGCACGATCATGAGACGTTCGTCGATCGTCCGAGCGGGTACCCGGGACTCCCCGTACGAGATGGGAGGCGATCCGCCATGGTCGGAGAACCGTCGGTCAGCGAGTTGGTGAAGCGGGCGTCGGAGCAGCTCTCCGACCTGGTCAAGGCAGAGATGCGTACCGCGCAGGCCGAGCTGGCGCTCAAGGGGAAACGCGCCGGCACCGGTGGCGGGCTGCTGGGGGCGGCGGCGGCCGTGGGCTATGTGGGACTCATCGGTGTCGCGGCCACCCTGGCCGCCGTGCTGGCCCTGTGGCTCGACGTATGGGCCGCGGTCCTCATCGTGACCGGCGTGTTCCTGGTGGTGGCCGGCGTGCTGGCTGTGCTGGGCCGCAAGCAGCTGAAGCGCGCGGTGCCCCCGCTGCCCGCGCGGACGATGGACAGCCTGCGCTCGGACATTGACGAGATCAAGGAGAGGGTCCACCGATGACACGACAGACGCCGGGACCGGACCAGCTCCGCCTGGAGGCGGCGCGCAAGCGGCAGGAACTGGGCGACACGATCGAGCAGCTCGTCGCCAAGACCGATGTGAAGGCGCGCGCCGCCCGGCTGGTGCACCGGAAGACCCCCGAGCCGGTACGGGACAAGGCGGTGCGGGCCGCCCGCGCGGGCCGCCGCAACGCCGGTCCGCTCGTGGTGGCCGCCGCCACGGTGCTGGTCGCCGGGCTGCTGCTGAGGCATCTGCGGAACGAGGGGAAGTGCTGGTGACCACGGCGGCGGCGGTGCGGCCGACGGTGTCGAGCGGAGGGAGGGCCCGGTGAAGAACAGGGCCAAGAAGGCCAAGAAGCAGAAACTGATCTACCGGCCGGTCGGCCTGCTCCTCGGGCTGGCCGGGGGCGCGATCGCCAGTGCCGTGTTCACCCGGGCCTGGGCGGCCGTGGGGCGCGGCAGCGACGCCCCGGACGCCCTGGACGAGGACCGCGAATGGCGGGAGATCCTGCTGGCGGCAGCCCTGCAGGGCGCGATCTTCGCCGCGGTGAGGGCGGCGGTGGACCGGGGCGGCGCGGTGGGCGTGCGCCGTATGACCGGCAGCTGGCCGGCCTGAAGCACCCGAGCCGGCCCCGGGCGTCCGACGCCAGGGGCCGGCTCCGTCGTGTGCCGCCCTCGCCGGGCCCGGCGCCGGTCTCGGCTCGCCGAGCCCCCGGCGGGACCGGGTCCGCGACCGCGCCCGCGACCATCCAGGGGGCCTCGCCGGCCGCGTGCGGCGCCACACGCCCGCGCCGGGCCTCGGCGCGGGCGCATGGGCCGGCCACGACGGCCCCCGGGGTTGCGGGGCCCGGCGACGGGGTCAGGGGCGGAAGCGCAGGACCTGCGGGTCGTGGTCGCTGTTCTGGTCGGCGAACTCCGCGTTGATGTGGACGCTGTCGTACGTGAAGCGGCGGATCGAGGGGCTGGTCAGGATCTGGTCCAGCACCTGGCTGTTGCCCTGGTAGACGTACGAGTAGCGCTCGCCGCGCGGCAGCGACGTGACCGCGGCCCGCAGGGCGCCGCCGTCCGTCAGGGCCTTCGTGGTCTCCGAGAACTCGAAGTCGTTGATGTCTCCCAGCACGAGCACGTCGGCGCCCCGCTCCGTCGCGAGGATGTCCTTGACGAACGCGTTGACCGCCTGGGCCTGCTGAAGGCGCTTGGCCTCGGAGGAACGATTCGGCGGCTGGTGGTGCGAGACCAGCGACTCGTCCCCGCCCTTGGAACCGAAGTGGTTCGCGATCACGAAGACCGTACGGCCGCGGAAGGTGAACTCGCCCGCGAGCGGCTTGCGGCTGTTGTCCCAGGCGGTGTTCGCCGGGTCGATCCGGCCGGGGGAGTGGGTCAGGGCCGCCCGGCCCTTCTCCCGTACGACGCCGGTCGCGGTCGTCGCGTCGCCGGCCGCGCGGTCGGTGAACGTCACCCGCGCCGGGTTGAACAGGAAGACCTGGCGGATGTTGCCGCCGGGCTCGCCGCCGTCCTTGTTGTCCACCGGGTCGACGGAACGCCACGCGTAGGACGGGCCGCCGGCCGCCACGATCGCGTCCGTGAACTTCTTCAGCGTCTGGTCGGCGGCGACCGTGCCGTCGTTCCTGGCGCCGTTGTTGTCCTGGATCTCCTCCAGGGCGACGATGTCGGGCGAGGCGAGGTTCTCGACGACGGCCTTCGCGAGCGCGTCGAACTTCTCCTGCGCGTCGGACGGGTCGAGGTTCTCGACGTTGTACGTCGCCACCGCCAGCTCGCCGCGGTGCTGCTTCTCCGTGGTCTCGCGCTCCAGGCCGCGGTCGGCCACGGTGCCGAGGGTACGGGCGGTGAGGGTGTAGCCGCCGAACTGGTTGAAGTCCAGGGGGCCTTCCGTCGTCCCGGTCAGCCAGTCGCCGACGTTCGCCTTGGGGAACGGCTGCTGGGCGATCGGGACGAGCGACTGGATCTGGAGCCGGCCGGTGTTCTGGGCGGTGTACGAGCCGTAGACCGTCCCGCCGCGGCGGTTGTCGTTCTCGTGCGGCTTCACCGTCACCCACAGCTCGGAGTACGGGTCGGTGGCGCCGACCACCCGGGAGGAGCCGATGCGCACGTTCGTCCCCTCCAGCGACTCGTAGAGGTCCAGGGCGTACGCACCGGGCTTGAGGGGGAGCGCGTTGATGGAGCCGCCCGCGGCCGGGTCGCCCGCCGGGGCGTAGGCGGAGGGGACCGAGCGAGCGGAGAGCGTCACCGGCGCGGGAACCGCGTTGCCGGAGGAGACCACGGTGACGGTGGGCTTGGTGATCTGGGTGAGCGACTGGTTGCCGGAGGAGGTGCCGCCGGGGATGTACTCGCCGACGGTGCCCGAGACGGTGACCGCGTCCCCCACGGCGACGGCCGGGGCGGAGCCGGTGTAGACGAAGACGCCCTCGCTGGTGGCCGGGTCGTCGTCGGTCCGCGGGTCCTGGAACCAGAAGCCCTTCGAGCCGTACGTCCGTACGCCGGTGACGATTCCGGGGACATCGGCGACCTGGCGGCCGACGAGCGGGGAGATCCGGGTGGAGCCCTGGACGTCGTGGATGCGGACGGTCCCGGGGGCGGCGTCGGCCGGGGAGTCCGCGGCGGTCGCCGAGGTGCCGGTGAGCAGACCGGCGGTGAGGGCGGCGGCGACGAGGGCCGTGACGGCGGCGGTTCTCGGCAGGGAGGAAGACATCACAGGGCTCCGAGGGTGGGAGACGAGAGTGGTGAGGGGCTGACCGGTGCGCGGATCCGGCGGACGGGTGCGCCCCTGGATCCGTACGTGAATCCGGTGCGTGGACGCGTGAGCGGGCCCGCTCGGGGCCGCACCCATTGGTCTACGCGCGTCAATCTCTTGTGTGAGCAGGGTAGTTGTCAAGGGGTGGCGGATGGTGGACAGCCGTACGGGAGTTGACCGGTACATGAACCGCCGGGGGTGCGGCCAAATGCGTCTACGCTGGGGGCCGCCCGCAACCCCGCGTACGCCCCGAGGAGAGACGCTTGATGTCCCCAGACCGTCCCACCCTGCCGCCGGTGCGGCTGCACCCGGACGCGGAACTGGCGCGGGACGCGCTCGCCGCCCCGCTGCTGGCCCGGGCCGTCGGGCTCGCCCGCTGGGCGGGACCGGAGACCAGGGTCGGAGCCGGTGGCGAGCTGGTCGAGGAGCTGTTGCCGGCCGCCGCCGAGGCTCTGGGGCTCGCGGCCGACGACGACGGGGCGGCCTGCGCCAGTGAGGCGTGGCGGGTCGCCGTCGACACCGGGCTGGTCGTGGTGGAGGACGCCCAGGGCGCGGAGGACGCCGAGGGCGACGTGTACCCGGGGGACGACGACGAGGCCGGTGACGGCACCGTCACGGCCGGGGACAACCTCGCCCTGATCACCGGCGGTACGCCGCAGGACGTGCTGTCGCTGTGGCTGGACGGCCTGGAGACCGTCTTCGCCGACGCCACCACGCCGCTGGTGGACGACCTCGCCGAGCTGGTCGGCGAGAACGGCGAGATCGACTTCGAGGCACTGGACTGGGACCCCGAGGGCGAGGCCGACTTCCTCGAAGGCGTACTGGGCAACCTGTACCTGCTGACGGTCGCCGGGGGCGACCCCGGGGAAGGGCCGGTTCCGCTGCCCGCCCTCGCCGCGTCGATGATCGTGCCCGACGACATGGGCGAACCGACCGACGACATCCTGGAGCAGGTGTCGGAGGCCATGATGCGGCTGGACGACCAGTTCCGGGTGCTGGAGCCGATGGGGCTGGTCGAGTACCACCCCGTCGACGAGGCGCTCATGGTCGAGGAGGGCGAGGAGCCCGTCCCGCCGGTCGACGACGAGGACGTCTCCCGCTACGGCATGGTGAGGCTGACGCCGCTGGGGCTGTACGGCATCCGGGCCCGGATGCTGGAGGCCGGCGTGGACGCGCCCGCCGTCGGCGACCTCGCCGGCAAGGGCGCCGATGTGCTGCTGGACGGGCTGGGGCACTTCCCGGCGCTGTCCGCCCGGGACGAGACGCAGCAGTGGCTGGCCCGCCGCGAGCCGCTGCCCGCGGCGCGCGAGCTGCTCGCGGCGGCGAAGGGCGCCGACGAGGGCTCGCCGCTGCGCCGCCTCCACTGCCAGCAGGCGCTCACGCTGGTCGGCCCCGAGGCGGAGCCCGCGGTGCGCGAGGTGCTGGACGACCCCGAACTGGGCGGACTGGCGCGGGTCTGGCTGGCCGAGCGGGGCGCGGCGGACGTACCCGCCCCGCCGGAGTCGATGATCTTCTGGCTGGCCATCGACACGATCGCGGCGCAGCTCGACTCCGACGGGGACCTGGAGGAGCTCCAGGACCTCGTCGAGGGCCTGACGGGCCAGCACAGCGGCTTCTTCGAGGCCGCGTGGCGGGTCGAGCACCCGGCGACCCCGGAGGTCCTGGAGGCGATGGGCCGCCTGCACCGGGACAAGAAGGCCGCCAAGGAGGCCCGCAAGGCCGCGTTCAAGGCCCGCTCCCGCGCGAGCGCCTGACCGTCGGTACGCGCCCGCCGGGGCCGAGGGTCCCGGCGGGCGCGTACGGGTCCTCCGCTCCCTGCGCGGGCGGAGTGCGGGCGACAGGACGGCGCCCCCGGGCTCAGGTGCGCAGATGACTCGCGCCGTTCAGGTCGAGGACCGCGCCCGAGGACCACTCCGCGGCGGGGGAGGCGAGCCAGAGGACCGCGGCGGCGATCTCCGGGGCCGTGGCCACCCGTCCGAACGGGCTCTGGGCGCGGATCCCCTCGCCCTCCGGGCCGGCCAGCCGGCCGGCGACGCGCTCGGTGTCGAAGAACCCGGGAGCCACCGAGGCCACGGCGATGCCGTACGGGGCCAGGGAGACCGCCAGGGACTGCCCCAGCGCGTGGACCGCGGCCTTCGTCGCGCCGTACGCCGGATGGTCGGGCTCGCCCCGGAAGGCCCCGCGCGAACCGATGTTGACGATGCGTCCGCCGCCGCCCTGGTCGATCATGCGGTGCGCGGCGAGGTGGCTGAGGTTCGCCGTGGCGAGCAGATTGACCGAGACGTGGCGCTGCCAGAGCGCCACCCACTCCTCGTACGGCGTCCCGGGGAGCGGATGACGCTCATTGACGGCCGCGTTGTTGACCAGGACGTCGATGCCGCCCAGTGCTCCGGCCGCCTCGTCCACGACCCGGGCCGCCTCCGCCGGGTCCGTGAGATCGCCGCCCGTCAGCACGTGCCCCCCTCCTTCGAGGGACGCCAGCGTCTCACCCGCCTCGTCGGCACGGGACCCGAAATGGACCGCGACGCGGTCCCCGTTGGCCGCGAACGCCTGGGCCACGGCCCGGCCGAGGCCCCGTGAGGCGCCGCTGACGAGGACGCGACGGCCGGTGGAGGGGAGATTCATGGCAGTGGTCTCTTCCGGTAGTTCTTTGGCGGGCGGCGTTCAGGCGTCGTTCACCCGTGGAGGCGAATGTATGCCCGGGACCGGCCGAGCCAGGGAGACCGTGATGCCGCTCACCCGCAGAGAGTTCACCAGACAGTCCGCCCTCACCGGTGCGGGCATCGCCCTCACCGGCACCGTCGCCGCGCTCGCCACCGCCCCGGGGGCCCTCGCGGTCCAGGAGTCGCGCCACCAGGACGGCGGCTACGGGGACCTCGTCGACGATCCGCGCGGCATGCTCGCGCTGCCCGCCGGATTCTCGTACCGGGTCCTCACCCACAGCGGCGTCACCACGCTGGAGTCGGGCGAGTACACCCCCTCCCACCACGACGGCACCGCCGCCTTCGAGGGGCCGCGAGGCACCACCCTCCTGGTCAACAACCATGAGCTCAAGGGCCCCCGATCCAGGTGGAAGCACCCCGTCCCGCTCACCGGGGGACTCGTCTACGACCCGGCCGCCGCCGGCGGCTGCACCGTCGTCGAGCACCGGGACGGCCGCGCCGCCGAGTGGGTCGGCATCGCCGGGACCTCCACCAACTGCGCGGGCGGGCGCACCCCCTGGGGCACCTGGCTGACCTGCGAGGAGAACTCCGACCGGGCCGGTCAGAACGGCATGACCAAGGACCACGGCTACGTCTTCGAGGTCGACCCCCTCGACCGGCGCGCCAACCGTGATCCCCGGCCCGTCAAGGCGTTCGGCCGGTACGACCACGAGGCGGTCGTCATCGACCCGCGGCGTGGCGACGCCTACCTCACCGAGGATGCCGCGAACCCCAACGGCCTGTTCTACCGGTGGGTGCCGCCGCGCGGCTTCGAGCACGGCAGGGGCAGGCTGCGCACCCTCGCCGACGACGCGGGCACCCTCCAGGCGCCCAGGTGTTCCGACCGGGGCGGCCGGTTCGTCGACGACCTGTCCCGCGCCACCGCGCTCGGCACGGTGTACGGCGTCGACTGGGTGGACGTCCCCGACCGGGACGCGCGGTCCGTCGCGGTGCGCGAGCAGTTCGGCCCGGGCGAGGTCACCCGGGCCCGCAAGCTGGAGGGCATGTGGTGGGCGGACGGCGGCGCGTACATCGTCTCCTCGTACGCCCGTGACGAGAGCCCCGGCACCCCGCACGACGGCCAGGTCTGGTTCTACGACCCCAAGCGCCGCACCCTCACCCTGAAGGTGCTGCTCGGCGTGCACGCGCACCCGTCCGGCCCGTCGGCGGACGGCGCGTTCGACGGGCCCGACAACATCACCGTCTCGCCGTACGGGGGCCTGGTCATCGCCGAGGACGGCGAGGGCGTCCAGCACCTCTTCGGCGCGACGGAGCGGGGGCGCACCTATCCGATCGCCCGCAACGACCTCAACGGCAGCGAGTTCACCGGGGTCGTCTTCTCGCCCGACGGCGGGACGCTCTACGCCAGCATCCAGACGCCCGGCATCCTGCTCGCCATCACCGGCCCCTGGCGCCGCGCCCCGCGGCACTGAGACCGGCGGCGGGGGAGGGGCGGCGGGCCGGGGGCCCGGGGACCGGCCGCGGGACGCGGGGGGCGGCCGGTCCCACGGGGCTCACCCCGGCGCCGGCGGCCACACGCCGGGTGCCAGGACGCCCAGCACGTACGCCCGGGCGACCAGGGCCGCGCGGTTGGGGGCGTCCCAGCGCCGGGACAGCCGGGTGAGGTGGTAGTTGACGCCGTCCACGGTGAGCCCGACCGACCGGGCGATCCGCTCGGTCGTGGCGCCTCCCGCCGCCAGGGCGAGGATCCGCCGTTCGGCCGGGCTCACCTCCTCGGGCGTGCGGCGGGGCGGCTCGCGGTCGCCGAGCACCTTCAGCAGCACCAGCAGCCACAGCGGGGCGTCCGCCGAGTCGCTGACCGTGTCGGCGGTCAGCTCCCCGTACCGCTCCCGGTCGTCCGGCGCCGACCAGTGCACCCGCATCGGGTAGCGGGACCGGTGCCCGAGCCGCACCGCCTCCACGATCCGGTGCACCTGGCCGGCCGAGCTGGGGTGGAACAGCTCCAGGACGTTGCGCCCCGGCAGGCGCCCCGGGCTCGTGCCCCATTCCGTCGCCATCGCCGGGTTGGCCAGCAGCATCACCCCGTCCGTGCGGCACACCGCCGCGGGCACCGGCACCCGGTCGAAGACGAGGAGCGCGCGGTTGCGCCAGTCGACCAGGTCCCCCTTGTCGAGAATGTCCTGGGGTGTGTCCAACGGACCGTCACCTCCGTGCGGTTGCTGTTTGCTCCGGCAAGTCCGGCACGCTGCGGTCCCCTACACAATCATGTAGTGCGGGGGTACGGACGGCCGGGTCGGCGGAGTGACGCTGAGGACATGACCGAGACCCCCACGCTCCCCGGCGCACCCGTCGCCGTCCCTCCTGTCACCGCCGTCCCCCCTGTCACGGCCGGCCCTCTTGTCACGGCCGGCCCTCTTGTCACCGCCGACCGTGCCGGATCCGCCGGTTCCGGCGTCCCCGTCGTCGACATCTCGGCGACCGGCCCCAGTGCCACGCCGGTCCAGCAGGTCATGGAGCTCGTACGCGCCCACGGCCCGGTGCTCCGGCGGCGGCTGCACGGCCGGGAGGCCCTCTTCGTCAGCGACCCGGACCTGGTGGCCGAGCTCTGTGACGAGGACCGGTTCGTCAAGTTCGTCGGCCCGGCCCTGGAGAACGTCCGCGAGTTCGCCCACGACGGACTCTTCACGGCGTACAACGACGAGCCCAACTGGGCCACGGCGCACGAGGTCCTGATGCCGGCCTTCGCGCTCGGCTCCATGCGCGCCTACCACCCGGTGATGCTGGACGTGGCGCGGCGCCTGATCACCTCGTGGGACGCGCACGCCGCGGCCGGCCGGCCCGTCGATGTCCCGGGGGACATGACCCGCATGACCCTCGACACCATCGGGCTGGCCGGATTCGGCTACGACTTCGGATCGTTCGACCGTGACGAGCCGCACCCCTTCGTCGAAGCGATGGTGCGCTGCCTGGAGTGGAGCATGAACCGTCTCGGGCGTGCCCCCGGCAGCGACCACAGCGAGGCCGACGAGGCGTTCCGCGCCGACGCCGCGTATCTCGCCTCCGTCGTCGACGACGTGATCGCCGCCCGCACCGCCACCGGCGGACCGTACGCCACCGACGACCTGCTGGGACTGATGCTGGGCGCCCGCCGTCCGGGCACGTCCGGCGCGGAGGGCGAGGGGAAGGCCGCCGCCCTGGACCACGCCAACATCCGCAACCAGGTCATCACCTTCCTCATCGCCGGTCACGAGACGACCTCCGGCGCCCTGTCCTTCGCCCTGTACTACCTGGCCAAGCACCCCGGCGAGCTGCGGGCCGTCCAGCGCGAGGTGGACGGGGTGTGGGGCGCCGCCGTGGACCCGGAGCCGACGTTCGAGCAGGTGGGCCTGCTCCGCCGGACCCGGCAGGTGCTCAACGAGGCGCTGCGGCTGTGGCCGACGGCCGCGGCGTTCGGCCGCCAGGCCAAGGAGGACACGCTGCTCGGCGGGCGCATCCCGATGCGCGCCGGGGAGTCGGCCGTCGTGCTGGCGCCGATGCTGCACCGTTCGGCCGTCTGGGGCGACAACCCCGAGCTCTTCGACCCCTCCCGGTTCGACCCGGACGCGGAGGCGGCCCGCCCCGTGCACGCCTACAAGCCCTTCGGGACGGGTGAGCGCGCCTGTATCGGGCGGCAGTTCGCCCTGCACGAGGCCACCATGCTGCTGGCGATGCTGGTGCACCGCTACCGGCCGGTCGACCACGCCGGCTACCGGTTGCGGATCAAGGAGTCGCTCACCCTCAAGCCGGACGGCTTCACGCTGACGGTCGTTCCCCGCGAGCGGCGTTCCGCCCCCCGCCCCCCGGCGGTCGCCGAGTCCGAGCCGCGGCCCGCCGGGGGACCCGCGCGGGTACGCGCCGGCACCGGGCTGCTCGTCCTGCACGGCACCAACTACGGCACCTGCCGGGGCTTCGCCGAGGACCTCGCGGCGGTCGCGGGCGCCATCGGCTGTACGACGCAGGTCGCACCGCTCGACGCGTACGCCGACGGCCTCCCCGCCGATCCCGACCGCCCTGTCGTGATCGTCGCGGCCTCCTACAACGGCCGTCCCACCGATGACGCCACCGGGTTCACCACCTGGCTGGACCGGGCGGAGCCGGGCGCCGCCGACGGAGTGCCGTACGCCGTGCTGGGCGTCGGCGACCGCAACTGGGCGGCCACCTACCAGCGTGTGCCGACCCTGGTCGACGGCCGGCTCGCGGAGCTCGGGGGCACCCGGCTCCTCGCGCGGGGGGAGGCCGACGCCTCGGGCGACCTGGGCGGGACGGTACGGGCGTTCGCGGACGCGCTGCGCTCCCGGCTCCTGGAGCGGTACGGGGACCCGGCGAGCGCCGGGGCCGCCGAGCTGCCCGACGGCCCGGCGTACACGGTCACCGAGCTCACGGGCGGCCCGCTGGACGCGCTCGCCGCCCGGCACGACGTGGTGCCCATGACGGTGACCGCGAGCCACCGCCTCACCGGCCCGGCCCATCCGCGCGTGAAGAGGTTCGTCCGGCTGGAGCTGCCGGCCGGCACCGCGTACCGCACGGCCGATCACCTCACCGTGCTCCCGCGCAACGCACCGGACCGGGTCGCACGCGCGCTGCGGCTGCTCGGTGCCGACCCGGACACGGTGCTGAGTATCACCCCGGCCCGCCCGGGACGCGGCACCGTGGTGGCGGACCGCCCGCTGAGCGTGCGGGACCTGCTCACCCACCGGGTCGACCTGGGGCACCGGCCGGGCGCCGAGCAGCTGGCGCGGCTCGCGGACATCAACCCGTGTCCGCCGGAGAAGGCGGCCCTGCGCGAGGCCGAGCCGGGCGCGCGGAGCCTGCTGGACCTGATCGAGGCGCACCCGGCGCTGCGGGAGGCGCTGACCTGGCCGGTGCTGCTGGAGCTGCTGCCCCCGATGCGGACGCGTACGTACTCCGTGTCGTCGTCGCCCGCGCTGCAGCCGGGGCACGTCGATCTGATGGTGTCCGTCAGCCCCGGCGCGCCGGGCACCGGCTCGTCGTACCTGGCCTCGGTCCGGCCCGGCGACACGGTGCTCGCAAGGGTCCGGCCCTGCGGGGAGGCGTTCCGCGTGACGCACGGCCCCCGGCCGCTGATCCTCGTCGCCGCGGGGACCGGCCTCGCGCCCTTCCGGGGAGTCATCGCCGACCGGCGCTCGCTGCTCGCCGCCGGATCCGGTCTGGGCCCGGCCCTGTGCTACTTCGGCTGCGACGCGCCCGACGCCGACTACCTGCACGCCGAGGAGCTGCTGGCCGCCGAGGCCGCGGGGGCCGTCTCCATGCGGCCGGCGTTCAGCGAGGCCCCGGTCGCCGGGCACCGCTTCGTCCAGCACCGCATCGCCGCCGAGTCCGCGGAGCTGTGGCCGCTCCTCCAGGCGGGCGCCGAGGTGTACGTGTGCGGCGACGGTGCCCGGATGGCGCCCGGGGTCCGCGACGCCTTCCGGGCCATGTACGTCCGGCACACGCCCGGCGCCGACGACGGGGCGGCCCGGGCCTGGCTGGACCGTCTCGTCGCCGAGGGCCGGTACACCGAGGACGTCTACGCCGCCTGACGGGGACGGACGGGCCGCCCGGGCCCCGGCAGGATCGGCGGGACACCCCCTGCTAGAGGGCCTGGGCGGCCGGCTTGACCATGCCGCGGACGGTGCGGGACTTCACGAACTCGCCCATCGCGGTCATCTCCCACTCGCCGGAGAACTGCTTGATCAGCTTGGCCATCATCACGCCGGTCTGCGGCTCGGAGTCGGTGAGCTCGAAGCGGACCAGCTCCTCGCCCGTGGCGGCGTCCAGCAGCCGGCAGTACGCCTTGGCCACCTCGCTGAACTTCTGCCCGGAGAAGGAGTTGACCGTGAAGACCAGGCCCGTCGCGTCGGCGGGCAGCCGGCCCAGGTCGACCACGATGACCTCGTCGTCGCCCGCGCCCTCACCCGTCAGGTTGTCCCCGGAGTGCTTGACCGCGCCGTTCAGGATGGTCAGCTTGCCGAAGTAGCAGCTGTCCAGGTGGTTGCGCCGGGGACCGTACGCGATCACCGAGGCGTCCAGGTCGATGTCCTTGCCGCGGAACGCGGGCTCCCAGCCGAGCCCCATCTTGACCTGGGAGAGCAGCGGCCGGCCGCCCTTGACCAGGGAGACGGTCTGGTTCTTCTGGAGGCTGACCCGGCCCTTGTCCAGGTTGATCTTCCCGGACGCCGGGGGCGCGGGCGGGGCGGCCGGCGCCGGGGGAGCGGCGACGCGCGGGTCCACCGGAGCGGCGGCCGGGGGAGCGGCGGCGGCGGGGGCGGGCGTCGGCGCGGGGGCGGCGGCGGGCTCCTCCTCCACCGAGACGCCGAAGTCGGTGGCGATGCCCGCCAGGCCGTCGGCGTACCCCTGGCCGACCGCTCGGGCCTTCCAGGCGCCGCCGCGCCGGTAGACCTCCACGACGACCAGCGCCGTCTCGGTGCCGAGCCGCGGCGGGGTGAAGGTGGCGAGAGCGCTGCCGCTGTCGGCGTCACGGATGGTCGCGGTCGGCTCGATGCCCTGGAAGGTCTGCCCCGCGGCGTCCGGGCTGGCGGTGACGACGATCTTCTCGATCCCGGGCGGGACGGCGGCGGTGTCCACGACGATCGCGTCGGGGGCGCTGCCGCCGCCGGACCGGTAGGTGACACCGGGTCCCGACGGCTGGTTGTAGAAGATGAAGTCGTCGTCGGAGCGCACCTTGCCGTCGGCGGTGAGCAGCAGGCCCGATACGTCGAGCCGCACGGGGGCCGCGACGTCCACCGTCACGCGCGTGGCGGAGAGAGGGATGTTCGAGCCGGGGGTCATAGCTGTCATGCCTGGGGTAACGAGCGGACTCGCTTTGCCGTTCCCTTACCTGCCCCGATTGCGGTTGCGCGGGTGGTCACGGGCCGTGCGCTCGTTGCCGTGCCGGTACGCGCCGGTCCACCGGGCCATCACCAGCTGGGCGTCGCCGGCCGTCACCTCGGTGAGGAACCGGCGGGCGCGCCCGCCGCGCAGCGTCCCCGCCGGGCGGCCCTGATGGACGATCACGACGGTGCCGTCGGCGTGCTCGGTCCAGTGGAATCCGTGAGGTCGTGGCATGCCGGGCATCCTCCCGGCTGTCGGTCATGCCGGTCACGCGAATATTCTCCGTGCGTGGACGGTGCAAGCACATTCCGGACCGGAGACGTGGACGAGGCGCGCCAGGAGATCGGCGCGCGGTACTACGCGAATTTCATCGACGTGCTGACGGAGGATCGGCCCTTCGCGGCGCGGCTCGACACGGTCCGGGTCGGGCCGTTGACGATAGGGGACCTCAGCTGCGGCACGGACGTGCGGATGCGCTTCGGCGAACTGGGCGCCTACCACATCGACGCGCCCCTGTCGGGAGGCGTGGACTGGCGGCAGGGCCGGCGGCCGGCGGCCCGGGCGACCACCGACCTGGCCGCGGTGTTCGACCCGGTGGGGGACACGGCCCTGGACCGGTGGGGCGGCGACTGCCGGCTGCTGGCGGTGAAGATCGAGCGGGACGCGGTGCGGCGCCGGCTGGAGGAGCTGCTGGGCCGGTCCGTGAACGGGGCGCTGACCTTCGGTTCCGGGATGGACATCAGCCGTGGACCGGGCCGGGACTGGGTCGGGCTCGCGCGGTGGGTGGCCGGGCAGGCGAGGTCCGGCGGGTCGTCCCTGCTCCATCCGCTGGTGCTCGGGCCGCTCCAGGACGCCCTGCTGACCGGGCTCCTGCTCGCGCTGGAGCATCCCTACCGGGACGAGCTGGAGCAGCCGGGGCAGCCGATGCGGCCCGGCCCGGTGAAGCGGGTGATGGACGCCGTCCAGGAGCGGCCCGAGCACCCGTTCACGACGACGGAGCTGGCCGCGCTGGGCCGGGTGAGCGTGCGACGGCTCCAGGAGTCGTTCCGGGAGTACGTCGGTACGTCGCCGATGGCCTATGTGCGCGACATACGGCTGGCGCGGGTGCACCAGGAGCTGCGGGACGCCGAGCCGGGCACGGTCTCGGTGAGCGAGGCGGCGTGGCGCTGGGGCTTCAGCCATCTGGGGCGCTTCGCGGCGCAGTACAAGGGACGGTTCGGCGAGTCGCCGTCGCAGACCCTCAGGACCGGGCGCGCGGGCCGGCGGACGGGGTGAGGACCGCTCGGGACGGCGGGTGCGACGTGGTCCCGGCACCCGGAGCCGACTGTGGTGGTGCCGTGGGGCTGGAGTGAAAGCTGTGGCCAGTGGGGCTGGAGAGGCGGGCGCGCTATCCGGACAGTGATCGCGCGCGGCGGATCGATGATCCACAACCGGGCGCCTACCGTGGAGGTGTCGCGGGCGCCCTCGGCGGCTCCGCTGTGCCGGATGTCCGTGCCGGTGGATTCACAGCGCCCGCGCGACAGGGGCCCGGCCGGGCTCCCCCCGTAGGCTCGGCCGGCCCCGTGTCGTCTTTCGGCCCCCGTCGTTCCCCGGACGGTCGCCGCACGCGTCAGTGCGGCCACCGCGGCGGGTTCGTGGTGAAGTGGCCGCCCAGGTGCGCGTGGTCGGGGTTCGCGTCGTCCAGTTCGCCCTGTTCGGCGACGAGCCTCTCGGCGTACTGCTCGGAGTCGTCCCGCGGCGTGTAGCCCAGGGCGCGGGCGGAGGACAGGTCCCACCACAGCCGGGTGTTGGCCGACGAGCCGTAGACCACGGTGTGCCCGACGTCCGGGGCGGTGAGGGCCGCGTGGAAGAGCCGGGCGCCGTCCCCGGGGCTCATCCAGACGGAGAGCATGCGCACCGAGGTGGGCTCCGTGAAGCAGGAGCCGATCCGCACGGACACGGTCTCCAGTCCGTGCAGGTCCCAGTACAGCTGGGCCAGGTCCTCGCCGAAGCACTTCGACAGCCCGTAGAAGGTGTCGGGGCGCCGGGGCGTCTCCACCGGGATCAGCGGGTCCCCCTCGCGCGGGCGCGGGGTGAAGCCGACGGCGTGGTTGCTGGAGGCGAAGACGATCCGGCCGACGCCCTCCTCGCGGGCCGCCTCGTACAGGTTGTACGTCCCCTCGATGTTGGCCCGCAGGATCTTCTCGAAGGGGGCTTCCAGGGAGATGCCCGCGAGGTGGATGATCGCGTCGACGCCCCGGACGGCCTCCCGCAGCGCTTCCCCGTCGGCGAGGTCGGCGGTGATCGCGTCCGGCTCCCCCTCGATCGGCACCACGTCGAGCAGGCGGAGCCGGTATCCGTACGCGGGCAGCAGCCCCCGCATGAGAGTGCCGAGGCCTCCGGCGGCGCCGGTGAGCAGGACGGTACGGGCAGCGGGCATGGGCTCGTTCTCCTTGAGATGACGCGGTGACTCAGGTACGTAGACCGAATTCACATGCGTGGACACGCTAGAGAGTGGCCCGGGGGGCGTCAAGTGTCGCGCGGAAGCGGTCGGCTCCGCCTCCGGGTCGCGGTTTCCAGCCTTGACCACCGGGCCGGAGCTGGCCTAGCGTGGCAGCGTTCAGAAATGTAGACACTGATCAGAAACGTGCACGATGATCTCGCCCAGGGAGCGCTCGTGACCTCAGCCCCGCTCGCCGGCCGACTCGACGGCCTGCTGTTCTTCCCCGTCACCGCGTACGGACCCGACGGCGCGCTCGACCTCGACGTCTTCCGCGCCCATGTGCGCGCCGGGGTCGAGGCCGGAGCCGCCGCGGTGTTCGCCTGCTGCGGCACGGGCGAGTTCCACGCCCTGACCCCCGAGGAGTTCCGGACCTGCGTCGCCGCCGCGGTCGAGGAGACCGCCGGACGCGTGCCGGTGGTGGCGGGTGCCGGCTACGGCACGGCGCTCGCCGTCGAGTACGCCCGGCTCGCCGAGGACGCGGGCGCCGACGGGCTGCTCGCCATGCCGCCCTACCTCGTCGTCGCGGACCAGGAGGGGCTGCGTCGCCACTACACCGCGCTGGCCGGCGCCACGGGCCTCGACGTCATCGTCTACCAGCGCGACAACGCGATCCTCACCCCCGAGACGGTCGTCGAACTCGCCCGCGTCGACGGCATCATCGGCCTCAAGGACGGCCACGGCGACCTCGGCCTGATGCAGCGGATCGTCAGCGCCGTCCGGGACGAGGGCCTCGACCTGCTGTACTTCAACGGCCTGCCGACCGCCGAACTCACCGGCCTCGCCTACCGCGGCATCGGCGTCACGCTGTACTCGTCCGCCGTCTTCTGCTTCGCCCCCGATATCGCCCTCGCCTTCCACAAGGCGCTGAACGGCGGCGACGACGACACGGTCAACCGGCTCATCGACGGCTTCTACCGGCCGCTGGTGGAGCTGCGCGCCCAGGGCCGCGGCTACGCCGTCTCGCTCGTCAAGGCCGCGGTCCGGATGGGCGGTCTCGACGTCGGGGAGGTCCGCCCCCCGCTGAGCGAGCCCGCCCCGGCCCATCTCCAGGAGCTCGCCCGGATCATCGAGCGGGGCCGCGCCCTGCTCATCGACGACTCCGTCCGGTCCCCGGACCGCGAGGAGGGCGGGGCGTGAAGACCTCGGCCTTCGTCTACCCCTGGGACGTCATCGGCGACCCCGGCGCGGCCGAGCGCATCGCCGGGCTCGGCGTCCAGCAGGTCACCCTGGCCTCCGCGTACCACTCCACGCGCGCGCTGACCCCCCGTCACCCGCGCCACCGCCTCGTCACCGCCGAGTACGCCGCCGTGCTCTACCCGCCGGACCCGGCGCGCTGGGCCGGGCGCGCCCTCGCGCCGTACACGGCGGGCGACTGGGCCCCGGACGACGCCTACGGCAGGGCCGCCGAGGCTCTGGAGGCGGCCGGACTGGAGGTGCACAGCTGGGTCGTCCTCGCCCACAACTCCCGCCTCGGCGCGGAGCACCCCGGCACCTCCGTGGTCAACGCCTACGGCGACCGCTACCCCTGGGCGCCCTGCATCGCCCAGGACGCCGTGCGGGCCTATCTGGTGGAGCTGGCCGCGGAGGCCGCCGTACGGCCCGGGGCGAGCGGCACCGAACTGGAGTCCTGCGGCTGGTACGGCATGGCCCATCTGCACGCCCACGACAAGATCGGGGGCGTCGCCCTCGGGGACGCCGCGCAGTACCTCATGTCGCTGTGCTTCTGCCCCGCCTGCCGCGAGGGGTACGCCGGACAGGGCCTGGACCCCGACACGACGGCGGCCGCCGTGCGCCGCGCCCTGGAGCCCGTCTGGGCGGGCGGCGACGCGTCCGGCTCCGGCCTGCCCGCCGTCGAGCGGCTGATCGGGGCCGGCCTCGCGGCGGCCACCCTCGCCTGGCGCGTCCAGGCCGCCCGGACGCTCCAGGAAGCGGCTGTCGCAGCGGTGCGGGCGGCCGCCCGCGGGGTCTCGGCCGACGAGGAGGCCCGGCCGTTCCAGGTGCTGCTGCACGCCGACCCCGCCCCCCACCGCGGCGGCGCCAACGTCGGGGTGGACCCCGCGCACATCCTCTCCCTGGCCGACGGGGTCGTCGTGCCCTGCACGGGCGGCGGCGCGGACACGGTGCTCCCGCCGTTCGCGGAGCACGCGGGGCCGGACAGCGTGCTGGCGGCGAACCTCACCGTGGTGACCGGCATGGGCGGCGCGCCGGCCCGGCTCGCCGAGGACGCGGCCCGCGCGGCCGCCCTGGGCGCCACCGAACTGCGCCTGTACCACGCGGGCCTGGCCTCCGGCCCGGACCTGGCCGCGGTCACCGAGGCGCTGGCCGCCCTGCGCCGGACGGACGGGGCCCCGGCGCCGGGGCGGTGACGGGGCGGGCGTCGGCGTGCCGGTCGGCACGCACGGCGGCCCGGCCCCGATCAGGCCGCTCGCGGCCGGTGCCACCCCGCCGTACGGCGGGTTCCGGGCCCCGCCGCGACGGCGTACGGGGAGACGCCGGCCGCCCCGGAGGCACGCTCCGGCATCCGCCCCGGAAGCGGTGATCCACCCGCCGGGCCCACGACCACCGGGCGCGCGCCCCGCACCGCCCGCGGGACCCCCGGGCAGGCGCACGCGCCCGCACACGGTGCCGGCCGCCGTGCCGTCACCGTCCCGTCGGCGCCGCCGCGCCGTCACCGCCCGTCCGGCGCCGGCGGCCGCGGTGAGGGCGAGCCCCGCAGAGGCCGCGCGCCTCCGCGCGCCCTGCGTGGAACCCCCCTTGCCGGCGGCTTTCTCGCACTCCTCCTCCCGTACGGGCGCGGCCAGGGCGCCCGCCCGCCGCCAGGGCGCACGCCGCGGCGCCGAGCGGCCCCACGGGCGCCGCCGCGAAGAGGATCGCGGTACGGACCGGGCGGTTTCCGTATCCGAACGACCTTGTTCTGTCAGAAGCGTTGACGAATGCGGGGCGTCGCTCTAGCTTCATCGCGTCGTACTTCGTACGTCATATATGAGACGCGATATGCGAGATATGAGAGCCGCCGTATGGCCTTCGCCGCCCCCACCCCGATTCCCTCCCGCACCCAGTACGTCCTGGAGGCGATCAAGCACGCCATCCTCACCGGCCGGTTCAGCCCCGGAAAGGCGCTGGTCGAGACCGAACTGGCGGCCCACTTCGGGGTGTCGAAGACGCCCGTGCGGGAGGCCCTGAAGACCCTCGCCGGAACCGGGCTCGTCGTCATGAGCCAGTACAAGGGCGCCACCGTGCGCACGGTCGACGCCGCCATGGCGCGCGAGGTCTACGACGTGCGGCTGCTGCTCGAACCGGAGGCGCTGCGCCGCACCATCACCCGCCGCGCGTCCCTGGAGGCCGCGGGGCAGGCCCTGGCCGACGCCGACGGCGCGGCCGACCAGGCCGAACGCTCCCTGGCCAACCGGGAGTTCCACCGCGCGCTCTATCTGCCCTGCGGCAACCCGCTGCTCGCCCGGATGCTCGACGAGGTGCGCGACCAGGCCGCCCTGGTGTCGACCGTCGCCTGGAGCGCCGACCCCTCCTGGCGCCGCGAGGCCGATGAGCACCGGCGCATTCTCGGGCTCGCTCAGGCCGGCGACGCCGACGGCGCCGCGCGGGCCCTGCACGACCACATCGCCTCGTTCCTCCACCGGGCCTTCCCCGACGGGGTGCCGGACGACGGCACGGCGATCCCGGACCACCTGTGACCGAGCCAGAGAAGGGCCAAGCACGCATGGACCACTCCTCGTTGAGGGCGGCGCTCGCGGACGTCGTCGCGATCCCCGTGACACCGTTCGACGCCGACGGCGGCGTCGACCGTGACACGTATCGCTCTCTGCTGCGCAGGCTGCTCGACGGCGGCGTACGGGCCGTGACCCCGAACGGCAACACCGGCGAGTTCTACAGCCTCACCCCCGACGAGCGGTACCTGGTCACCGAACTGACCCTGGAGGAGGCCGGCGACCGGGCCGCCGTCCTCGTCGGCGTCGGCCACGACCTCCCCACCGCGACCGCCGCCGCCCGGCACGCCCGTGACGCCGGCGCCGGCATGGTCATGGTCCACCAGCCCGTCCACCCGTACGTCTCACGCGACGGCTGGATCGACTACCACCGGGAGATCGCCGACGCCGTCCCCGAACTGGGCGTCGTCCCCTACATCCGCAACCCGCTGCTGGGCGGCGACACCATCGCCCGCCTCGGCGAGCTGTGCCCCAACGTCATCGGCGTCAAATACGCCGTGCCCGACGCGGCCCGCTTCGGCGCCGTCGCCCGGGACGCCGGCCTCGGCCGGTTCGTCTGGATCGCCGGCCTCGCCGAGCTGTACGCGCCCTCCTACTGGGCGATGGGCGCCACCGGCTTCACCTCCGGCCTGGTCAACGTCGCACCGGCGCTCTCCGTCGCCCTGCTGGACGCGCTGCGCGCCGGGGACCGATCGGCCGCGCTGGAGATCTGGGAGCGGATCCGCCCCTTCGAGGACCTGCGCGCCGCCGACCAGTCCGCCAACAACGTCACCGTCGTCAAGGAGGCGCTGGCGGCGCTGGGGCTGTGCCGCCGCGACGTCCGCCCGCCGAGCCGCCCGCTGCCGGAGCCGAACCGCGCCGAGGTGGCCGGCATGGTCAAGGGCTGGGGCATATGAGCACCGGACAGCGACCGCTGCGCAGCCACCAGTGGTACGGCACGGACGGGCTGCGCTCCTTCAGTCACCGCGCCCGCACCCGCCAGCTCGGCTACCTCCCCGAGGAGCACCTGGGCAAGCCGGTCATCGCGATCCTCAACACCTGGTCCGACATCAACCCCTGCCACGTCCACCTACGCGACCGCGCCCAGGCCGTGAAGCGGGGCGTGTGGCAGGCCGGGGGCTTCCCGCTCGAATTCCCGGTCTCCACGCTCTCCGAGACCTTCCAGAAACCCACTCCCATGCTCTACCGCAACCTGCTGGCGATGGAGACCGAGGAGCTGCTGCGCTCCTACCCCGTCGACGGCGCGGTGCTCATGGGCGGCTGCGACAAGTCCACCCCCGCGCTGCTGATGGGCGCGGCCTCCGTCGACCTGCCCGCCGTCTTCGTACCGGCCGGACCGATGCTGCCGGGTCACTGGCGCGACGAGGTCCTCGGCTCGGGCACCGACATGTGGAAGTACTGGGACGACAAGCGCGCCGGGCTCATCGGTGACCGCGAGCTGGCCGAGCTGGAGAACGGCCTGGCCCGCTCGCCCGGCCACTGCATGACCATGGGGACGGCCTCCACGCTGACCGCCGCCGCCGAGGCGCTGGGCGTCACCGTGCCGGGCGCCTCCTCCATCCCGGCCGTCGACTCGGGGCACGACCGGATGGCGGCCGCCTCCGGCATGCGGATCGTCGAGCTGGTGCGCCAGGACCTCACCCTGTCGAAGATCCTCACCCGGGAGGCGTACGAGGACGCCGTCACCACCGTCCTCGGGCTGGGCGGCTCCACCAACGCCGTGATCCACCTGATCGCCATGGCGGGCCGTTCCGGCGTCCGGCTCACCCTGGACGACTTCGACCGCATCGCCAGGACGGTGCCGGTGCTGGCGAACCTGCGCCCCGGCGGGCGGTACCTGATGGAGGACTTCCACTTCGCCGGCGGCCTGCCCGGATTCCTCTCCCGGATCACGGACCTGCTGCACCTGGACCGGCCGACCGTCGCACACGCCACGATGCGGGAGCAGCTGGCCGGCGCCCGGGTGCACAACGCCGACGTCATCCGCGACCGCGACGAACCGCTCGCCGACGAGGGCGGCGTGGCCGTCCTGCGCGGCAACCTCTGCCCGGACGGCGCGGTCATCAAGCACATCGCCGCCGAGCCGCATCTGCTCGAACACACCGGCCCGGCCGTCGTCTTCGACGACTACCGGACCATGCAGCGGACCATCAACGACCCCGCGCTCGGCATCACCGCCGACCACGTCCTGGTGCTGCGCAACGCCGGCCCCAAGGGCGGCCCGGGCATGCCGGAGTACGGGATGCTGCCGATCCCCGACCACCTGCTGAAGCAGGGCGTACGGGACATGGTGCGGATCTCCGACGCCCGGATGAGCGGTACGAGTTACGGCACCTGTGTGCTGCACATCGCGCCCGAGTCGTACGTCGGCGGCCCTCTGGCCCTCGTCCGCACGGGCGACCTCATCACCCTCGACGTCCGGGCACGCGTCCTGCGGCTGGAAGTGGGCGACGAGGAGCTGGAGCTGCGCAGGGCCCGGTGGACCCCGCCGCCCGCACGGTACGGGCGCGGCTACGGCGCGCTCTACAACGAACAGATCACCCAGGCCGACACCGGCTGCGACTTCGAGTTCCTGGCCAGGACCGGCGAGGTCCCCGAGCCCTACGCGGGCTGAACCGCCCTTCGCGGCACCGGGAACCGCATGTCCGAAATCCCGAACATTATCCGCGAAGCGCTTCACCCGCACCGTACTTCGAACGGAGAACATGTCATGGCCCAAGCCGCAGCCGTGGCGGAACAACCCCGGGCCCGGCGCCGCACGGGAGCCGAACCACGCCGCCTGCCCTATCTGCTGATCGCCCCCGCCGGTCTGCTGATGCTCGCCTTCATCGCCTATCCCGTGCTCAGCGTCTTCTACTACAGCCTGCAGAACTACAACGTCACCAAGCCCTGGAAGAACGGCTTCGCGGGCCTGGACAACTTCACCCGCGTCTTCACCGAGGACCCCCTCTTCTGGTCCACGCTCGGCTTCAGCGCCAAGTGGGTGATCGTCCAGGTCAGCCTCCAGCTCGCGCTCGGCCTGGTGCTGGCGCTCCTGGTCAACCAGACGTTCGTGGGACGGGCCCTCGCCCGCTCGCTGGTCTTCTCGCCATGGGCCGTCTCCGGCGTGCTGACCACCACGATCTGGATGCTGCTCTACAACCCGTCCACCGGCATGAGCCGCTACCTCGCGGACGTCGGCATCGGCTCGTACGGCACATCCGTGCTCTCCGACACCGGGACCGTCTTCTGGGCGGCCGTCGTCGCCGAACTCTGGCGCGGCGTCCCCTTCTTCGCCATCCTGATCCTCGCCGACCTCCAGTCCATCCCGAAGGACCTGTACGAGGCGGCCTCGGTGGACGGCGCGAGCCGGCTGCGGCAGTTCTTCCACATCACCCTGCCGCACCTCAAGGACGCGATCATCCTCTCCACGCTGCTGCGCGCGGTCTGGGAGTTCAACAACGTCGACCTGCTCTACACCCTCACCGGCGGCGGCCCGGCCGGAGTCACCACCACGCTCCCGCTGATGATCGCCAACACCGGTATCGAGGGCCACGACTTCGGTTACGCCTCCGCGCTCACCACCGTCGCGTTCGTGATCCTCCTCTTCTGCTCGATCCTCTATCTGCGCCTGAGCAAGTTCGGAGGCGACCGCACATGACCGCCGCACTCGCGGAGAAGGGCACCCGCACGGGCGTGCCCACGCACACCGGCCACCCCGCGCCCCGGCCCGCCGTGCGCCGGCCGAAGCGCGAACGCGCCTTCGACGACGTACCGCGCTGGCAGATCTATGTGCCGCTCGGCATCTACCTGCTCTTCACGCTCGTCCCCTTCTACTGGATGCTGCTGTTCGCGCTGCGGCCCGCGGGCTCCACCTCGCTCGTGCCGTGGCCGGTCACCTTCGAGCACTTCTCCAAGGTCTGGAACGAGCGCAGCTTCGGCGTCTTCTTCCAGAACAGCATGATCGTCGGACTGGCCACGCTGGTGACCACCACCGCCGTGGCGCTGGCCGGCGGGTACGCGCTGGCCCGCTTCGACTTCCGCGTCAAGAACGGCTTCATGCTGGCGCTGCTGTGTTCGCAGTTCATCCCCGGCGCCCTGATGCTGGTCCCGCTGTTCGAGATCTTCCGCAACATGCAGATGATCAACTCCCTGGGCAGCGTGATCATCGCCGAGACGGTCTTCCAGCTGCCGCTGTCGATCATCCTGATCAGCGGATTCATCAAGAACGTGCCGGTCTCCCTGGAGGAGGCCGCCTGGGTGGACGGCTGCTCCCGCTTCCGCGCCTTCTGCGCGGTGGTCCTGCCGCTGCTGCGGCCGGGACTCATCGCGGTCGGCTCCTTCGCCTTCGTGCACAGCTGGAACCACTTCCTCTTCGCCCTGATGTTCCTCAGCGAGCAGGACAAGCAGACGATCCCCGTCGGCCTCAACACCCTGATCGGCGCCGACAGCGTCGACCTGGGCGCCCTGGCGGCGGGCGGTGTGGTCGCGGCCGTCCCCGTGGTGATCGTCTTCGCCTTCATCCAGAAGTGGCTGATCACCGGATTCAGCGCCGGCGCGGTCAAGGGCTGACCCCGCCCGGGCGCGGCCGCCGGCCCGCCCGCGCGAGCCCGAGGGGCCGGCGCCCGCCCGCCCCGGCCCCGCGGAACCAACGAGGAGGACGACACATGAGAAGCACAGCAGCCGGCCGGCTCCGCCGGACGGCCCCGAGCGCGGGCGCGGCCGCCCCGGTCGCCATCCTCGCGGTGCCCGCCGCCGCGCGGGCCGAACCGCCCGCGTACGCCGGGGGCCGGGACCCCGGCCGGGGGGTCCTGGCCCCGGGGGACGGCGGGAACGGCACCGCACCGCACGGGACCGGCGCCGCGTTCAACGGCTTCCCGGCCGACCTGCTCCCCCTCCACGACGCCGACGCCTCCGGCAGCGCACGCCCCCTCGTGGCCGGCCCCGGCCGGACCCCCGCCCTCCACGGCGGGGCCGCCGGCGCGCCCCGGGCCGCACAGGACGCCGCACGCGGCGCGGGCGCCGGGAGGATCCGATGAGCACCCCCCTCCCCGTCGTCCTCGCGGGCGCCCGCGGCCACGGCCGCTGGCACCTGCACAACATCCACCGCCTCGCCCGGCAGGGCCTGGTCGAACTCGCGGGCGTCTGCGAACTGCGACCGCTCGACGCGCACGAGCTCGACGGCTTCGGCTCCCCGCTCCAGTCGCCCGACCTCGGCGCCCTGCTGGACGCCACGGGTGCCGCCGTCGCCGTCGTCTGCACCCCCATCGACACCCACACCGAGCTGGCGCTCACCGCCGCCCGGCGCGGCACGCACATCCTGCTGGAGAAGCCGCCCGCCCCCTCCTACGCGGAGTTCCGGCGGATGGCCGACGGGGTGCGGGAGGCCGGCACCGTCTGCCAGATCGGCTTCCAGTCGCTCGGCTCGCACGCCCTGCCCGCCATCGCGCGACTGGTCGCCGACGGCGCGATCGGCAGGCTCGTGGGCATCGGCGCCGCCGGGGCCTGGGCCCGCGACGAGGCGTACTTCCGGCGCTCCCCCTGGGCGGGCAGACGGCGCATCGGAGACACCGACGTGGTCGACGGGGTGCTCACCAACCCCCTCGCCCACGCCGTCGCCACCGCCCTCGCCCTGGACGGCAGCACGCACGCCGAGGACATCACCGACATCGAACTGGAGCTCGCGCGCGCCAACGAGATCGAGGCCGACGACACCTCCTGCGTACGGATCACCACCACCCGCTCCACCTCCGTGACCGTCGCCGTCACGCTCTGCGCCGAGGAACCCGGCGAGCCGTACGTCCTGGTCCACGGCAGCCACGGCCGGATCACCTTCTGGTACAAGCAGGACCGGGTGCTGGTCCAGCGCGCGGGCCACGGGCCGGTCGAGAGCGTCCACGGCCGCACGGACCTGCTGGAGAACCTGGTCCACCACCTCGGACGCGGTGACGAACTGCTGGTCCCCCCGGAACGCACGGGCGCCTTCATGCGGCTGGTCGAGGCCGTGCGCACCGCCCCCGAACCACGCGCGCTGCCCGCGGGGGCCTGGCGGACCGAGCCGGGCGACGCCCGGCCGCGCCGGGTGGTGAAGGGCATCGACGGCCTGATCGCCGCGAGCGCCGACACCCTCACGCTCTTCTCCGAACTGGGCGCCCACTGGGCGATCCCCGACGAGGTGACATCCCCATGAACACCACCGCCCCCGGCACCACCCTTGTCCTGCGCTGCGCCGGACGTCCCGTCGGCCGCTACCTCTACCGGCCCGAGCTCGACACCCGGCTCTCCCCGCGCCCCTACCTCCACCCCGTCACCACCCTCCGGGGCACCCCCGTCACCGAGGAGCTCCCCGAGGACCACCGGCACCATCTGGGCGTCTCCGTCGCCGTGCCCGACGTGGCCGGGCGCAACTTCTGGGGCGGACGCACCTACGTCCGCGAACAGGGCCCGACCGAGCTCGACAACCACGGCGAGCAGCGCCACGCGGAGTGGAAGCTCCGCGACCCCGACGGTTTCGTCGAGGACCTCTCCTGGCACGCGGACGGCACGGAGCTGCTGCGCGAACGCCGCACCGTCGCCGCCACCGGCCTGACCGCCACCGCCTGGGCCCTGGACTTCACCTTCTCCCTCACCAACCCCGGCACAAAGGACCTGTCCATCGGCTCACCGGCCACCAACGGCCGCCCCGGCGCCGGTTACGGCGGCTTCTTCTGGCGCGCCCCGAAGGAGGCCGCCGCACCCGCCGTCCTCAGCGCCGCCTCCCACCCGGCCGGGGGGCCCGGCGTAGACGGCGGCGGCGGAGCGAGTGGCGAGGAGGCGGTCCACGGCCGTCCGGCCGACTGGCTGGCGCTGGTCGGCGAGGACTGGACGCTCGTCTTCGCCGGGGCCACCGACGACACCCGCAAGGACCCCTGGTTCGTACGGACCGGCGAGTACCCGGGAGTCGGCTCGTCGCTCGCCTGGGACGGCAGGCTGGCCGTCCCGGCGGGCGGGACGGTCGTACGCCGGGTCGTGACCGTCGTCGCGGACGGCCGCCTGGACCGTGCCGGGGCCGCCGCACTCGTACGCAAGGCCCTGTCGTGACCGCCGCCCGCAGCGCCGACCTCGGCGACGGCACCTACCGCAACCCGGTCCTGCACGCCGACTGGTCCGACCCCGACGTCCTCGCCGTGGGGGAGGACTTCTACCTGACCGCGTCCAGCTTCGGCCGCGCCCCCGGCCTGCCGCTGCTGCACTCCCGCGACCTGGTCAACTGGTCGCTCATCGGACACGCCCTCGAACGGCTCACCCCGGACGCCGACTTCGCCGTGCCCCGCCACGACCGGGGGGTGTGGGCGCCCTCCCTGCGCCATGCCGACGGCCGCTTCTGGATCTTCTGGGGCGATCCCGACCACGGCATCCACCAGATCAACGCGGAGCACATACGCGGCCCCTGGAGCGAGCCGCATCTGCTGAAGGCGGGCAAGGGACTGATCGACGCCTGCCCGCTGTGGGACGAGGAGACCGGCGAGGCGTACCTCGTGCACGCCTGGGCCAGATCGCGCTCCGGAGTGAAGAACCGGCTCACCGGCCACCGGATGAGCCGCGACGGCCGCGAGCTGCTCGACGAGGGCACGACCGTCGTGGACGGCGACCGGATCCCCGGCTGGTTCACCATCGAGGGCCCCAAGCTGTACCGCCACGGCGGCTGGTTCTGGATCCTCGCCCCGGCCGGGGGAGTGCGCACCGGCTGGCAGGGCGCCTTCCGCGCGCGGGACTTCTTCGGCCCGTACGAGGAGAGGACCGTCCTCGAACAGGGCGGCACCGACGTCAACGGCCCCCACCAGGGCGGCTGGGTGCGCACCCCCGCGGGCGAGGACTGGTTCCTGCACTTCCAGGAGCGCGGGGCCTACGGCAGGGTCGTCCACCTCCAGCCGATGGCCTGGGACGCGGAGGGCTGGCCCGTACTGGGCGACGGGGGCGAGCCCGTCCTCGTCCACCGCAAGCCGTCCGCCCCCGCCCAGCCCCCGGAGGCGCCCGCGACCGACGACCGCTTCCCGGGCGGGCGGTACGGCCGGCAGTGGCAGTGGACGGCGAACCCGCGGGCCGGGTGGACCGTCGAGCACGGAGCCGACGGGCTGCGCATGAGCTGTGTACGCACCTCCGACGCCCATGACCTGCGTCTGCTGCCCCATGTGCTCACCCAGCGGTTGCCCGCCGAGACCTTCACCGCCGAGGTCACCCTCGCCCTGGACAGCACCGGGCCGGGAGCCCGGGCGGGGCTCGCGGTCCTCGGCGACGCGTACTCCTGGATCGGGCTGCAACGGGGTGAGGACGGCGAGGTCCACCTCGTGCACCGGTTCGCCGAGCAGGTCGCCGAGCGTGAACGGGACGCCGCCCGCCCGCGCCCGGTGCCCGGCGGGAGGGTCCGGCTGCGCGTCGAGGTGTCGGCGGGCGCCCGGTGCCGCTTCTACGCCACCGACCTCAGCGGCCTCAGGGACCTCACTGGCCCTACCGGCCCGGCCGGGCCGGCCGGTGGCGCCGGGCCGGGTGCCTCGGGGCCGGTCTTCGCCGCCACGCCCTGGCGCTGGGTCGGGGCGCTCCTCGGCCTGTTCGCGCTCACCCCCGCGGAGCCGGGGCGGCCGGACGGTCCGGTGCCGTCCGACGGGGGGAGCCCCGGCACGGCCACGTTCACCGACTTCCGCATCACCCCCTGACCCGCCGCCCGGGGCACTCCCGGGCCACACCCACCCACCTGTACGCCTGTAGGAGCCGCAATGACGCACCTCCTTAGCAAGCGCTTGCCGGGCGGAGCCCTGGCCACCGTCACGGCCCTGCTGGCCGCCCTGGGACTCGGAGCGGCCGGCCCGGCACCGGACGCCCGGGCGGCCACCCCCGACCGTCACACCGCCACCGCCACCGCCCCCGCCCCCGCCTCCGTCCCCGCCTCCCAGGGCACGTGGTCCGATCAGCCCCACGGGTTCGCCTCACTGGCGGGCGGGACCACCGGCGGCCGGGGCGGCAGGGTCGTCACGGTCCGCTCCCAGGCCGAGCTGGCGGCGTACGCGGCCGCGCCCGAGCCCTACGTCATCCGGGTCGCGGGCACGATCGACGTCGCCCCCTTCGGCTCGGACATCGTGGTGGCCTCCGACAAGACCATCGTCGGGGTCGGCACCGCCGGCGAGATCGTCCACGGCGAGCTGCACCTGAGGCCGGGCACGCACAACGTCATCATCCGCAACCTCACCATCCGCGACTCCTACGTCGAGGGCGACCCGGACGGGAAGACCAGCGACTTCGACGCCATCCAGATGGACTCCGCGGACCACGTCTGGATCGACCACAACCGGTTCGCGCACATGGGCGACGGACTGCTGGACGTCCGCAAGGACAGCCGGTACATCACCGTCTCGTACAACCGCTTCGAGAACCACAACAAGGCGTTCGGGATCGGCTGGACCGACAACGCCATCACGCAGATCACCATCGACCACAACTGGTTCAGCGGCACCAAGCAGCGCAATCCGTCCGTCGACAACTGCGCCTACGCGCACCTGTACAACAACTACCTGTCGGCGCAGGTGGCGGACGGCGACCCGGTCTGGACGTACGGGAACTGGGCGCGCGGCCGGACCCGGATGGTCATCGAGAACAGCTACTACCGGGACGTCCAGCACCCCTACCAGGCCGACGCGACGGCCGAGCTGGTCGAGCGGGGCTCGATCCTGAGGAACACCACGGGGCGGCACGACGAGTGGGGCACCGCCTTCGACCCGCGTGCCTTCTACCCGTACCGGCCGGACCCGGCGGCCGCCGTGCCGGCCCTGGTGTCCCGGTTCTCCGGGCCGCAGCGCAACCTCGGCACGGACACCGTCCTGAACGTGCCCGCCGACCACCCGACCGTGCAGTCGGCCGTCGACGCGGTGCCCCCGGGCAACGACGGCCGGGTCACGCTGCGCATCGCCGCCGGGACGTACCGCGAGAAGGTCCGCATCCCCGCGGACAAGCCGAACATCTCGCTGCTGGGGACCGGACAGGACCGGTCGAGAACCGTGATCGTGTACGACACCCCCGCCGCGTACGGGGGCTCGACGGGCAGCGCCACCGTCCTGATCGCCGCGTCCGACGTCTCCGCCCGCAACCTCACCTTCGTCAACGACTTCGACGAGGCGGCGGTGGAGCTCAGCGGCGAGCAGGCCCTGGCGATGAAGACGACCGGCGACCGGATCGTCTTCGAGGACACGGCCTTCAAGGGCAACCAGGACACCCTGATGACGGACAGCCCCAAGCTGGACCTCATCAGCCGGGTCTACATCCGCGACTCGTACATCGAGGGCGATGTGGACTTCCTCTACGGACGCGCCACCACCGTCATCGAGCGCTCGCTCATCAAGGCGCTCAGCCGCGGCTCCGCCACCAACAACGGCTACATCACCGCGGCCAGCACATGGAAGGGCAACCCGTACGGCTTCCTGATCACGCGATCGCGGATCGTCAGCGACGCCCCGGCCGGCTCCTTCCACCTCGGCCGCCCCTGGCACCCCGGCGGTGAGCCGGACGCCGTCGGGCAGGTCCTGATCAGGGAGACCCGGCTGCCCGCGGCGATCAAGTCGTCGCCGTGGACCGACATGAGCGGTTTCCCGTGGAAGGACGCCCGCTTCACCGAGTACCGCAACAGCGGTCCGGGAGCGGCCGTCACCGCCGACCGCCCGCAGATGCCGGCGTCCGAGGCCGCCGCCCACGAGGTCGCCGACTACCTCGCCGGGCAGGACGGCTGGGCGCCGCACCGCCTTCGAACGGCCTGAACCACCGCCGAACGCGCCGCTGGGCGACGCGCCTCGGCACACCACTGAGCACACCGCCGGCCGGTGCCCCCCGGCACACCAGCGGCACCGCTGAGCACACCTGAGAACCCGTGAGAGAGAAGAGCCGACCATGACCATCCCCAAGACCCTCACCAGACGAGCGGCCGCGGCCGTGTCGCTGACCGCGGTGCTCGCCCTGACCGCCACCGCGTGCGGTGACGACGGCAGCGGCGGCAGCGGGGCGGAGGGCTCCGGCACGGGAACGATCACCTTCTGGGACAACAACGGCGGTGTGCGCACCGACGTCTGGGAGGAGATCATCAAGGACTTCCAGGCGAAGAACCCGGACATCAAGGTGACGTACGTCCCGGTCCCCAGCGAGGACGTGCAGTCGAAGTACGACACCGCGATCGCGGGCGGCGGCCTGCCCGACGTCGGCGGTGTCGGCGCCGCCTACCTCGCCAACATCGTCGCGCAGGACGCCCTGGAGCCCGTCGGCGACCGGATCGAGGCGTCCGCCCTGAAGGGCAAGCTCGTCCCGAGCATGGTCAAGTCGGTCAAGTCGGCCGGCGGCCGGGGCGACGAGATGTACTCCGTGCCGACCTCCGCCAGCAACGGGACCCTCTACTACCGCACCGACCTGTTCAAGGCCGCGGGCCTCCAGCCGCCCACCACCTGGGCGAACTTCTACACGGCGGCCGAGAAGCTGACCGACGTCGACCGCAACAGGTTCGGCTACACCATCCGCGGCGGCTCCGGCTCCATCGCACCGGCGCTGGACGCCATGTACGGCCAGTCGGGCATCACGTCCTTCTGGAAGGGCGACAGGACCACGGTCGACGACCCGAAGAACGTGGCGGCGCTGGAGAAGTACGTCGGACTGTTCAAGCGGACCACGCCGCAGGCCGACGTCAACAACGACTTCAAGAAGATGGTCGCCCAGTACGACACCGGCACCATCGGCATGCTCAGCCACAACCTGGGCTCCTACACCGACCACGTGAAGGCCCTGGGCAAGGACAAGTTCCGCGGCATCCCCAACCCCGTCGGGGACAACGGCACGCGCGTCCAGGTCTCCAACCCGGTCGACGGGCTCGGTCTGTTCAAGGCCAGCAAGAACAAGGCCGCGGCCTGGAAGTTCATCGAGTTCGCCGTCTCCCACGAGTCCAACAGCAAGTGGAACGCGTCGGCGGGGGCGATTCCCTCGAACATCGAGGCGGCCGCCGACCCGTGGATCAACGAGGCCGAGCCGACCAGGCTCGGGGCGCGGTCGCTGACCGACGGGTCCACCAGGATCGTGGAGCTGCCGTACTACCTCCCCGACTGGAACAAGATCAGCAAGGCCGACAACGAGCCCAACTTCCAGAAGGTGCTCCTCGGCGCGATGACCGCGAAGGAGTTCCTGGGCACCCTCGCGAAGCAGCTCAACACGGCCCAGGCCGAGTGGAGCGAGCAGAACGGGAGCTGACCCGTCCCCGGACCGGCCGGCGGCGGTCCGAGTCGCGCCACCGCCGCCGGCCACCCACCACGGGGCCCCCGGGCCCTTCCGTACGAGAGGGAGGCACGACGACATGTCCCTGAGCCGCAGACAGACCGTGGCCGCGCTGGCGGCCGCCCTCCCCCTGGGGCCCGCCGCCGCGGGCACCGCGCGGGCACATGGGCGCGGACGCCCCCGGCCGCGGACCCTCCACATCGCCGGTGACTCCACGGCGGCCCAGAAGTACGCCGACGCCGCGCCCGAGGCGGGCTGGGGCATGGCCCTGCCGTACTTCCTCGGCGGCGGGCTCGACGTGGCCAACCACGCCGTCAACGGCCGCAGTTCCAAGAGCTTCGTCGACGAGGGCCGGCTCGACGACGTCCTGGCCGTGCTCCGGCACGGCGACATCCTGCTGATCCAGTTCGGGCACAACGACCAGAAGGCCGCCGACCCCTCCCGCTACACCGAGCCCTGGTCGACGTACCAGGAACATCTGCTCCGCTTCGTACGGGGCGCCAGGAGCCGAGGGGCCGGAGCGGTGCTGCTCACCCCGGTCGAGCGGCGCAGGTTCGACGCCGGGGGCCGGGCCGTGACCACCCACGGAGAGTATCCGGCGGCCATGCGGGCGCTCGCCGCGCGGGAGGACGTGCCCCTCGTCGACGTCCAGGCGTCCTCGATCAAGGAGTGGCAGGCCCTGGGGCCCGAGCCGTCCAAGGCGTACTTCAACTGGCTGGCGCCTGGCGAGTCGCCCAACCACCCCGACGGCAGCCAGGACAACACCCACTTCCGGCCCCGGGGTGCCATCGAGGTGGCCCGGATGGTGGCCCGCGGGCTGCGGGGACGCGGGGTCCTCCCCGCCCGTGACCTGCGGCGGATCGACGAACCGGTCCCGGCCGGGTGGATCACCTGGCCGCCCCCGCCGGACGCGGAATCGACGGCCACGGCAACCGGGCCGGCCTGACGGCCCGGCAGCACACCCACGACAGACGAGGCAGGAGCCACCATGCGTACAGAGAGATGTCAGGGCCGGGCCATCGGTTCGGCGGTCGCGCTGATCGGCTGCACCGCGCTGGTGCTGTCCCTCACCGGCGCCGCCCAGGCCGCCGGGCCGCTCGACCCCGGCCGTCGGACCCTCGCCGCCGGGGACGGCTGGGCCTCCGAGGGCGCGGGCACCACCGGAGGCGCAGCCGCCGACGCGGCGCACGTCCACACCGTCACCACCTGGGCCGAGTTCAAGGCCGCTCTCGCCCCCGGTGACGGCGCGCCCAGGATCATCAAGGTCGTCGGCACCCTGGACGCCACCGGGGGCGGCTGCGAGGCGTTCGAGGCCCAGGGGTACGACTTCGACCGGTACCTCGCCGACTACGACCCCGCCGTCTGGGGGTACGAGACGCCGGTCAGCGGCCCCCAGGAGGACCTGCGGGCGGCCTCCGCCGCCAACCAGGGCAAGGGCGTCAAGGCCTACGTCCCCGCCGACACGACCATCGTCGGTGTGGGCAGGAACGCCGGGATCACCGGCGGCAGCCTCCAGGTCCAGAACGTCGACAACGTCATCATCCGCAACCTCACCCTCGAGAGCCCGCTCGACTGCTTCCCGCAGTGGGACCCGACGGACGGCGCGACCGGGGCCTGGAACTCCGAGTACGACGCCATGGTCGTGTACGGTTCCCGGCACGTGTGGGTGGACCACAACACGTTCACCGACGGCCGTCACCCCGACAGCACGCTGCCCAGCCACTTCGGCGAGATCTACCAGCAGCACGACGGCGAACTGGACGTCGTGCGCGGCGCCGACCACGTCACGGTGTCCTGGAACGTCTTCGCCGACCACGACAAGACCCTGATGATCGGCAACAGCGACAGCGCGGCCGCGACCGACGCGGGCAGACTGAGGGTCACCCTGCACCACAACCTCTTCAAGGGCGTCGTCGAACGCGCCCCGCGCGTCCGCTTCGGCCAGGTCGACGCGTACAACAACCACTTCGTCGTCGAGCGGGGCCAGAGCTACGCGTACTCCTTCGGCATCGGCATGGACTCCCGGCTGTACGCAGAGAGGAACGCCTTCACGCTCCCGTCCGGTGTCGGCGCCGGGAGGATCCTCAAGAAGTGGAAGGAGGCGCCGCTCACCGCCGTGGGCAACCACGTCAACGGCAGGGCGGTCGACCTGATCGCCGCGCACAACGCGGAGAACCCGCAGACGCCCCTGCGGTCGGGCGCGGGCTGGACCCCGGCCCTGCGCACCAGGGTCGACGACGCGCGCGCCGTGCCCGGCATCGTCGGCAGCCGCGCGGGCGCCGGAAAGGTCTGCTGAGCCGGCCCGTTCCGGCCGAGGCCGGCGGCCGGGCGCGTCCGGCCGTCTGCCGGGCGCGCGAGGCCGGGCGCGCGAGGCCGGGCGGGGCGCGCCCCGGGCCCTGCCCGGCGCCCCCGGCGCCGTCGCGCCTGGGCCGGGGCCCCACCGACGGCCGGAGCGGCTCCGCACCGTCCCCGGCCACCCCGGGGACGTGCCGCTCCGGCCCCCTTCCGGCTGCCCCCGGGACACCCGCGCGGGGCGGCCGCAGCGATACGCGGGAGCGCCCCGCTCCACCGGGGCCCGCGGGCGCCGCTCAGATCCTGGCGCGCTCGCGGCGCAGGGCGAGTCCCGTCGCCACCGCGCCCAGCCCCTCCCACAGGCCGACGCCGAGGAAGCCCGCCGGGGCGCGGCCGGTGACGACGGCGAGGGTGAACACCGCACAGGTGAGAAGCCGGAACGGGACCGTCCAGCGGAAGAACGGCCGCCAGTCGGCGAGCGCCGCCAGCATGTAGTAGACGCCCATGTTGACCGCGGCCATGGAGGAGGCGGTCAGGAACATCAAGGTGTGGTCACCGTCCGCGCGTCGCGAGGCCGGTATGGGCTCGAAGCCCATCACCGTGAGGAGGGCGTCCGGGGCGACCAGGCCCACGAGGCCGAGCGCCGAGGCGAGCACGCCGAAGACCGCGATGGTCCAGCCGGACAGGGAACGGGGCAGCCGCACTGCGGTCCTCCGATGCGAAAGGGGGCGGTGACGATCCATCGAGACCGTCGCCCCTGCATACCCTGCGGCCCGCCCCGCCCGCCGGCCGGGTCCTACTTCAGCGCCGCCGCCATCATCTTCCGGGCGACCGGCGCCGCCAGTCCGTTGCCGCTCACCTCGGCGCGGGTCGCGTCCGAATCCTCGACCAGCACCGCGACCGCCACCTCCTTGCCGGTCCCGGAGTCCTTGGCGTACGAGGTGAACCAGGCGTACGGCGACTCGCTGTTGTCGACGCCGCGCTGGGCCGTACCGGTCTTGCCGCCGACCTCGGCGCCGTCGATGGCGGCGTTGCTGCCGGTGCCCTCCTCGACCACGGTGACCATCGCGTCGCGCAGCTGCTCCGCGGTGGACGACGACACGATCCGCCGCGAACCCTCGTCGCCGTACGACTCCAGGGCGTCGCCGTCCGCGTCGACGACCTCGGAGACCATGTGCGGCGCCTCCATCACCCCGTCGTTGGAGAGAGCCGCCGACACCATGGCCATCTGCAGTGGTGTGGCCGTCACGTCGAACTGCCCGATACCCGTCAAAGCTGTCTGCGCCTTGTCCATCCCGGACGGGTAGACGCTGGCGTAGGCGCGTACCGGTACGTCCAGTTCGTCGTCGTTGAAACCGAACTTCTCGGCCGTCGCCCTGAGCCTGTCCTGGCCCAGGTCGTCGGCCATCTTCGCGAACACGTTGTTGCACGAGTACTGGAGCGCCGTGCGGATGGTGGCGTTCTCGCAGGGCGCCGAGGAGTTCTCGTTCCTCAGAACCGTGCGGGTACCCGGCAGGGTGTACGGGTCGGGGCTGTCGGTCGCCTCGTCGACCGACCCGTACAGCTTCTCCTCCAGCGCTGCCGCCGCGACCACCAGCTTGAACGTCGAGCCGGGCGCCACCGGCTGGCGCAGCGCCCGGTTCACCATCGGCTTGTCGGGGTCACCGGTCAGCTTCCTCCAGGCGTCGCCGTCCGACGTGCCGGCGATGGCGGAGGGGTCGTACCCGGGGGTGCTGACCATGCCGAGGATCTTCCCGGTCCTGGGGTCGATCGCCACGGCCGCGCCCTTCTTGTCGCCGAGCGCCTCGAAGCCCGCCTTCTGCACCGCCGGGTCGATGGTCGTCAGCACGTCGCCGGGATCGGACGCCTGGCGGGTGAGGGCGCCGATCGGGTCCTTCAGACGGTCGTCGGTCCCGTCGAGCACCTTGGAGTAGATGCCCTCCAGCTGCGTGGCGCCGTAGGCCTGCGAGCTGTACCCGGTGACGGCGGAGTACAGCTCGCCGTCGGTGTAGGTCCGCTTGTACCGAAGGTCGCCGCCCTCCGTCTTCCTGGAACCGGTGACCGGGGAGCCGGCCACGATGATGTCACCGAGCGGGTTGGCGTACTGCGCCACCACGTTCCGCCGGTTGTGCTTGTCGTCCGCGAGAGCCTTGGCGTCGTACGCCTGCACCCAGGTCGCCCGGCCCAGCAGGGCGAGGACCAGCAGCAGACAGAAGACCGAGGCATTCCTGATCGTCTTGTTCATCCCGAGGACAGGACGAGCGGTACGGAGCCGAGCGTTCCGCTATGCCGGTTTTCTCAGAGAACCTTCATCTCGCAGCCCACCGCCGGGTGAACGCGGCGACCCGGTTCGACTCCGGGTCGCTCATGTGGGAGAAGAAGACCGGGAGGTCACCCTCCCGGACCTCGCGCAGGGTGATCGCCATCAGAGCCTGCGGGTGGCGAGGGTGAGCCGGTCGCGGGCGTCGAACAGCGCGTCCTTGACCATCTGCTCGTGTGCGGGGGTGAGCCGGGCGACCGGCACCGAGCAGCTGATGGCGTCCCGTGCCGGAGTGCGGTACGGGATGGCGATGCCGAAGCAGCGCAGGCCCAGCGTGTTCTCCTCGCGGTCCACGGCGTAGCCCTGCTCGCGGATGACGCGCAGCTCCTCGATGAGCTTCTCGCGGTCGGTGAGGGTGTGCTCGGTCAGCGCCGGAAGGGTCTCCGGGAGCAGCTTGCGCACCTGTTCGTCGCTGTGGGTGGCGAGCAGCGCCTTGCCCAGCGAGGTCGAGTGGGCCGGCAGCCTGCGGCCGACCCGCGTGAAGGGCCGCAGGTAGTGCTGGGACTGGCGGGTGGCGAGGTAGACGACGTTGGTGCCGTCGAGCCGGGCCAGGTGGATGGTCTCGGTGGTGTCGTCGGAGAGCCGGTCGAGCGTGGGGCGGGCGGCCGCCACGACCTCGTCGCCGTCGATGTACGAGGTGCCCACGAGCAGGGCGCGCACGCCGATGCCGTACCGGGTGCCCGTCGCGTCGGTCTCCACCCAGCCGAGCTCCACCAGGGTGCGCAGCAGCATGTAGAGGCTGGACTTCGGATAGCCGACGGCCTCCTGGACGGCTGCCAGGGAGTGCATGCCGGGACTGCCCGCGAAGTATTCGAGCAGTTCCACCGTGCGTACCGCGGACTTGACCTGCGCTCCGCCGGTTTCGGTAGCTGACATTCGTCCTCGCCCCTCTTGTAACACGGTACGGCCGTCAATAGAGTCCCAGCATATTCATCATCAGGAACGTTGTTCAGAATACCGAACAACACTGATGAGCGGCAGGACCGGTCACCTGAGAGGAACGTCGCGGTGTCAGCAGCACAAGTCTGGAGTGTCGACCCCCGAACCGGGAAGCAGCGCGGACAGGTTGCGGTGGAAGCCACAGCCGGGGAGGTCGACAGCGCCGTACGAGCCGCCCACGCCGCCCGCGCGGCGCTCGCCGACCGCACGGTCCGCGCCGCCTTCCTGCGCACCGCCGCCGACCTGCTCGACGAGGCCAAGGACGGCCTCGTCGCGGAGGCGGACGCCGAGACCGCGCTCGGGCAGGTCCGCCTCACCGGCGAACTCGCCCGCACCTGCTACCAGCTGCGCGCCTTCGCCGGCATCGTGGACGAGGGCGCCTTCCTCGACGTGATCATCGACCACCCCGACGCCGAGGCCACACCGCCCGTCCCCGACCTGCGCCGTTACAAGGTGCCGCTCGGTGTCGTGGCCGTCTACTCCGCCTCCAACTTCCCCTTCGCCTTCTCCGTGCCCGGCGGCGACACCGCCAGTGCCCTGGCCGCCGGCTGCCCCGTCGTCGTCAAGGCCCACCCCGACCACCCGGGCACCTCGGAGCTCGTCGCCGCCGTCCTGCGCCGCGCGGCCGCCGGGCACGGCATCCCGGAGACCGTGATCGGCCTGGTGCACGGCTTCGAGGCGGGCGTCGAACTGGTCGGACACCCGCTGATCACGGCCGCCGGCTTCACCGGCTCGGTCCGCGGCGGACGGGCGCTCTTCGACGCGGCGGCCGCCCGCCCCGTCCCCATCCCCTTCCACGGCGAGCTCGGCTCCCTCAACCCGGTCGTGATCAGCGAGGCGGCCGCCGCCGAACGCCCCGAACAGATCGGCACGGGCCTCGCCGGCTCGATGACGCTCGGCGTCGGCCAGTTCTGCGTCAAGCCCGGCCTGGTCCTGGCACCCCGGGGCGAGGCGGGCGACCGGCTGATCACGTCGCTCGCCGACGCCGTCGGCGCCACGGCCCCGGGCGTGCTGCTCGACCACCGGATGCGGGACAACTTCGTCCAGGGCGTCGCCGAGCGCGCGGCCCTCCCGGACGTGGAAGCGCCGGTCGCCCCCGGCGCGGGCGCGGTGCCGCCCCACGACGGGGAGGCGGCGGAACACACCGTCCGCCCCGGCTTCCTGACCGTCCCGGCCGCCCGCCTGGCCACCGCCGGCGCGCACGACCTGCTCCTGGAGGAGTGCTTCGGCCCGGTCACCGTCGTCGCCCGGTACGAGGACGAGGAGCAGGTCACCGCCGTCCTGTCCCGGCTGCCCGGCAACCTCACCGCGACCGTCCACCTCTCCTCGGACGAGACCGAGGGCAAGGGCAACGGCGCCGCGATCCTCGCCGAGCTCACCCCGCTGGCCGGCCGCGTCCTGGTCAACGGCTGGCCCACCGGCGTCGCCGTCGCGCCGGCCCAGCACCACGGCGGCCCCTACCCGGCGACGACCTCCACCTCCACCTCGGTCGGCGGTACCGCCATCGAACGCTGGCTGCGTCCGGTCAGCTACCAGTCGACCCCCGACGCGCTGCTCCCTCCGGAGCTGCGCGAGGACAACCCGCTCGGCCTTCCGCGTCGAGTCGACGGACGACTGGAACACTGACCGCATGGATCTGAAAATCGACGAGCTCCCCTTCCCGCTGCGCGAGTACGGCCCGGAGGCGGAGTGGTCCTACCGGGACGGGCTGCTGACCGGCCGGGCGGGCCCCCGTCAGGACCGGTTCGTGCCGCCCACGGGCGACGCCCTGGACCCCGCGTCCGACGCGCCCCGCCTGCTGGGCGCGCCGGAGGGGGACTTCCAGCTGATCGCCCGGGTGAAGGTCGGCTTCGCGGCCGCCTTCGACGCGGGCGTGCTCTACGTCCACGTGGGGGAGCGGGAGTGGGCCAAGCTCTGCCTGGAGCTGTCCCCGGACCGGCCGACGGTGTGCACGGTCGTCACCCGGGGCCACTCGGACGACGCCAACTCCTTCGTGGTGGACGGCGACAGCGTCTGGCTGCGGGTCAGCCGTACGGGCAGGTCGTTCGCGTTCCACGCCTCGACGGACGGCGAGCACTGGACGTTCGTCCGGATCTTCGCCCTCGGCGACGAGGAGCGGGCCGGGGCCGCGCTGGTCGGGTTCATGGCGCAGTCGCCGGTGGGGGAGGGGTGCGTGGTCTCCTTCGACCGGATGGAGTTCCGCCCCAGCTGGCCGAAGGGGCTGCGCGACGGCTCCTGACCCCCGGCCGCGGGCCGTGGCCGCCCCACCGGCTCAGATCCGCACCACGATCTTGCCCGTGAACGCGTTGGACTCCAGCAGCCGGTGCGCGTCCACGATCCGGTCGAGTCCCTCGAACGTCTCGGCCACGACCGGGACGAGCGAGCCGTCACGCAGCCCGGCGCCCACGAACGCCGCGGCCCGCCGGCGGTAGGCGGCGTCCCTGGCCGCGATGCCGTGGGCGTAGGTCCGCACGCTCAGCGGCCAGTTCATCGACAGCTCGATCGGCCGGGGGTCCAGCCGCCCGTACGCCACCAGGACGCCGTCGGCGGCGACGGCGTCCCCCAGGGCGGCGAAACCGGGCCCGCCGACGGCGTCGAGGACCAGCTCGACGCCGCGGCCCCCGGTCAGCCGGCGCACGGCCGTGACCAGGTCCTCCTCGTCGGTCGTGACGACATGGGCCGCCCCGAGCTCGATCAGCCGCCGCCGCTTCGCCGCGCTGCGGGTGGTGGCGATGGGCACCGCGCCCATCCGCACGGCGGTCTGGATCGCCGCCGTGCCGGACCCGCTGGACGCGCCGGTGATCAGCACATGGTCGCCGGGCCGCATCCCGCCGGTCTCCAGCATCCCGCCGTACGCGGTGGAGTACGCCAGCCAGGCGGCCGCCGACGTCACCGCGTCGGTGCCCTCGGGCCGGGCGACCACCGACTCGACCGGCAGGACGACCTGCTCCCCGTGCACGCCGTGGGCGCCGATGCCGAAGTTGGCCGCCGACATCACCGGCTGGCCGGGCGCGAAGGCCGTGACGCCCTCCCCGACGGCGTCCACGACGCCCGCCGCCTCGTAACCGAGCCGGGAGCCGGGCAGCGTGGGGCGCAGGACGTAGGTGCCCGCGCGGAACTGGGCGTCCGCGCGGTTGAGACCGAGCGCCTCGACCCGGACGCGGACCTCCCCGGGCCCCGGGTCGGGCAGCGGAACGTCCTCGACCGACAGGACCTCCGGGCCGCCGAGCTCATGGAACAGAACCGTCCGCATCGTCCGCGCACGGGGCGGGGGGCCCGGCGTGCCCGGGTTCCGGGCGGCCGTCACGGCCCGCGGAGGACGCGTGGTGCCGGGCGTGGCGGCGGACGGGGCGGCGGGTGTGGTCTTCGGCATGGTCATGGAACCGACGGTAGACACCCGGCGGGCGCGATCCGCGACGCACCGCCCGCGCCCCGGGCGCCCCTGCCCGCCGTAGGCCGTGTCCGGCGCCGGCCGGTGCCCGCCGGGTGAAGGGGACCAGCGGCCCGGCGAGCCTCGGTATCGCGGCGTACCGTGACAAAAGAGTGTGAAAGGAGCCGCAATGTCGAGTCTCGAGGCGGATCGGGTGGCACCGGATCCCGCGAAGCAGGAGGCGTTCGCCGGGCGCGTGGTGGACGTCCTCAACGGAGGGGCGCTCGCCCTGCTCACCAGCGTCGGCCATCAGACGGGCCTGTTCGACGCCATGAGCACCATGCCACCGTCCACCAGCGCCGGGATCGCCGCCCGCGTCGGCCTGGAGGAGCGGTACGTACGCGAATGGCTCGGCGGCATGGTCGTCGGCGGCTTCCTGGAGTACGAGCCGGACGGCGCGACGTACTTCCTGCCGCCGGAGCACGCCGCCGCGCTCACCACCGCGGCCGGCCCGGACAACACGGCCGCGCTGATGCCCTACATCGCGCTCATGGGCGAGGTCGAGCAGCAGGTCGTCCAGGCGTTCCTCAGGGGCGGGGGCGTCCCGTACTCGGAGTACCCGCGCTTCCAGGCGCTCCAGGCGGCCGAGACCGCCCGGGTGTACGACGCCGCGCTCGTCGACACGATCGTCCCGCTCGTACCCGGCCTGACCGAACGGCTGGCCGAGGGCATCGACGTACTGGACCTGGGCACCGGCCAGGGGCACGCGCCCGTGGTCCTCGGCCGTGCGTTCCCCCGCAGCCGCTTCGAGGGCCTGGACCAGTCCGAGGACGGCATCGGCGCCGGCCGCGCCGAGGCCACCCGGCTCGCGCTGGACAACGTGCGTTTCACGGTCGGCGACTCGACCCGCATCGAGGGCCGCTACGACCTGATCACCGCCTTCGACGTCATCCACGACCTGGCCGAACCCGCCCGCACCCTGTCGGCCGTCGCCACGGCGCTGCGGGACGGCGGCACCTTCCTGATGGGCGACATCGCGGCGTCGAGCGAGCTGGAGGAGAACATCGGCCACCCCTTCGGGCCCACGCTGTTCAGCCTGTCCCTCTTCTACTGCATGACCACCTCGCTCAGCAGCGGCGGCGCGGGCCTGGGCACGATGTGGGGTGAGGGGACCGCCCTGCGGATGCTGGCGGAGGCGGGCTTCACCGACGTCGAGGTCAGGAGGATCGAGGGGGATCCGCTGAACGTCTACTACGTCGCCGGAGGCGCGAGGCCACAGGCGCGGTGAGCACCCCCGGCAGCAGGGGGTTGTCCCCCCGCGGAGGCCGGGGGCCCGCACCAGCGCGCCGCACGCCCGCCGCACACCATGATCGCTTCACGGGCCTTCCGGAACACCCGGGGTCCGGAACCCCCGAGGCGAGGAGCGATCACGATGACGGGACACCGGACACGGTTCGGCCGACGGGGGCTGCTGGCGGCGACGGCGGCGGTCACGGCCACGGCCCTGCTGACCCCGGCGGCGGTCGCGGACACCGCGGCGCCGACGGCGGACGGACGGCGGGCGTCGGTGGTGCGCTCGCTGGAGCGGGCCGCCCACCCGCTGCGCTCCACCGAGCCCGGCGGACGCACCACCGACCTGCGGGCGCTCGACGCGATGATCGGTGACGCCGGGGTGGTCGGTCTCGGCGAGGCGACCCATGGCTCGCACGAGTTCTTCGCCATGAAGGAGCGGGTCCTTCGCCACCTCGTGGAGACGAAGGGCTTCACCACCTTCGCCCTGGAGATGAGCTGGTCGGCGGGGCTCACGATCGACGAGTACCTCCAGGGCGGCGAGGGGGACGCCCGCCGGATCGCCGAGGAGGCCCTGGCCGGGTCCCCCTGGGAGCGCGAGGAGTTCGTCAGCCTGATCGCCTGGATGCGCGACCACAACCGCCGCCACCCGGAGCGCAAGGTCCACTTCATGGGCGACGACATCGGGGCACCCCGGCTCGGCGACCGGATCTTCGAGCGGGTGACCGCCACCGTACGCACGGCGGAGCCCGCGTCGCTGCCGCGCCTCGACGAGCTGTACGCGGGCCTGCGCCCGATGGACGACGTCTTCGCGTACCTGCGCAAGCCTCTGGCGGAGCGACGGGAGAACGCCGTCCGGGCGCAGGAGGCGCTCGACCTGGTGACCACCGCCGTCGGCGGGGGCGCGGCCGGGGAGGACGGGGAGTGGGCGGTGCAGCACGCCCGGAACATCGCGCAGACCTTCGCCTTCACCGGCCTCGACGTCTCCGACCCGGCGTCCGTGTCCGCCGCCGAGCACCTCCGTGACCGGGCCATGGCGGACAACGTCCTGTGGTGGCACCGGCGGACCGGCGACCGGATGCTGCTCTCGGCGCACAACGGCCACGTCGGCTACCTCTCCACCGATCCCCGGATGTACCCCGTGACGCAGGGCGCCTACCTGCGTGACGCCCTCGGCGGGGGCTACCTCACCATCGGCTTCACCTTCAACCGCGGCTCGTTCCTCACCAAGGACACCTCCCTCGGCGGCGACTGGAGGAAGACCACCGTGCCCCCGGCCGCCCCCGGCATGCACGAGCACACCCTCGACCGGGTCCGTCACCGGGACTTCTACCTCGATCTGCGCACCGCCCCGGCCAGGGCGCGGGACTGGCTGAACACCGCGCGTCCCGTCTACGACGCCGGCTCGGTGTTCCACCCCGACCCGCCCGCTCTCGCCCTCGGCCTGGCCTACGACGTCCTCATCCACCTCCACCGGGTCCGCGAGGCCCGCCCGCTCTGAGTCCGGCGGCAGGCCGCCCGGGGGTTCGGCGCCCGGCACCGGACGCCGAGCCCCTCGTGCGTCCGGTCACATCGGGGCGCCGGATCGGAATGGGCCGCGCGGCGGGGGCGTTGTGGTGCCCGGCGGAGGGGGAGCCTCCGTGCCGTACCCCTCATGACCTGGAGAGACAGAGAGACATGCGCGTCGAGATCTGGAGCGACATCGCCTGCCCGTGAACCAAGGGAACCAGAGCTTATCGCGGGGCCTCTGATCAGCGCAGACGAACAGCGAAGGCCCCGCCCATGCGCCACGGGGGAAGCGCACAGACGGGGCCGTCCAGGGGGACCTACAGGGCCGCGCTCAGGGTCTCGCAGACCTCGGCACTGGTAGGCCGGTTGGCGGGCGAACGGCTGAGCATGTGAGGGATGAGACCTCCCAGCACTCCAGGGACGTCTACCGGTCGGTGAGGGCCCGCCACGATCGCCCAACGCTGCTCTTCCCGGGAAGCGTCGTCCGGATAAGCCACATGCCGCCATCCCGTCGCGCTGATGAACAGGGCAGCACCCAGCGCGTACACGTCGGCTTCCCGCGTCTGGGTTGCCGTCCCCGAATCCAGCACGCTGGCGGAGATTTCGGGGGCTTCGTAGTGGACGAGACAGCCCCGGTATGGGAAGTCATAGGCGCGGGGAATCCGTCCACCGCTGGACAGCGCAAGATCGATCAGGAACGCGCCGCCCGACTCACCGAGAAGGAAATGGGCGGGCTGTACGTCCCCGTGGGTCCATCCCATTCCGTGCAGTGCGGACAGAGCCACGGCGCACGAAAGGGCCTCCCCGATGTTCGGTTCAGCGTCTCCGTTCCGGCAGGGTGCCCATCGGTCATAGAGGCTGTTTCCGCTCCGCCACGGCTGAGCGCCCCACGTCCCGTGTTCCCATTCCCCGCTGAGAATCCGTTCGCGGGTGAGCTGACGCAGAACAGCCGCTTCACGGGCAGGAGCCAGCGCGGTCCACGCGTGCGTTCGACTCGGGTAGCCGACTTTCACCGCGTACGGACCGGCTTCCGTTTTCACCTTCCACACAGACGAACCGCGCCGGTTGAGCACCAGTTCGGCCGGTCCCGGATTCAGCAATTGCAGCGCGCCGGGCGGCGGATCGTATGGCCCTTCAAAGATCATTCTTCACCCTCTAACGGCGGGGCCAGCCCTCGCAGTTGAGGACCGGCCCCTTCCCCTGTTCTGGCTAGGACGGCTGTCAGACCGCCCGGTAGTCCCGCCCGCAGTCGGAGTCACACTGCGCGGCATTCTCGCCGTTCACGGTCCACAGGTCATCCATGACCATGAACCCGCTGGCCTTGATCGCGTGCGCCGTCGCCTGCACCTCCTCCAGGACCCGGCCACCGCCACCCGGGCGCGGGTTGTGCTCCAGGAACCGGCCCGCGTACTTCTCGCAGAACTCGCGGTAGTCGGCGGTGTGCAGGATGAACGAGTGAAGCGCGCCGTCCACGTCGTCGCTGGGAACCATCTTGACCGTGGCCGTGCCGACCGTGGCGAGGAACGCGAGGGCCTGATCCGTCGCGCGCTCCGCCTTCTCCAGGTCGTAGCCGAAGTGGGTCACGGTGAACTCAGCGATGCTGTCGAACAGGTCAGACTTGACCAGCGCGCGGCCGGTCCGAAGGTCGTTCGCGGTTGCCGTCATGGCTGTTTCTCCTTGTGGTAGATGAGCTGTTCCGCAGCGCGCCGAACAAGGACGGGAGCCGCACCCCATATAGCCGCCTCCCATTCCCGGGCCTCTCGCTCAGCGAAGATACGAACCAATCCGGCATCGATCTCCGCGCGCTGTTCCGGGGTGAATCGGGGAACCGGCTTCACATCCGTTCCCTTATCCGCTGGCTCGTGTTGGCGGTGACCACGGCAGCACTGAGGGCATCGGACTGGTATGCCTCCCTCAGGCTCTCCGGGTCCGCCTCCCACTCCCGACCACCGTTCAGCGGGCGAAGTTGGTAGCGCGGGCCCACATGACCCATGACGCGCCCCACACGCCCCTTGGAGACGTCCAGCGCCGTTTCCCCCGCCTCCCACTGTCGGGGGTGCTCACGTGCGCTCTCAGGGCTGCTCATGGCTGCACCTCTCGTGCTCGTCCGGCTGCTCACAGAAGGCAACCGCGTAACCACAGCAGAGCGGTACCGTTGCGACAGCGGCAGGACTTAAGAGCTTTAAGCGGCTTCACAGCGCGGGGAGTTGAGGGCCAGTGGCTACACCGGAACCGAACGAGGGGCTAGAGCGCCTGTACCGGGAAACCGGCTGGACGTTGCGTCAGTTCGCACAGGAGATCAACCGGCTAGGAACAGAGCGCGGGACGCCCCTCCGATACCGAGAGCCATCGGTGCACCAGTGGCTCAAGGGGCACAATCCGAAAGAGGGCGTGCGCCCGCTGATCTTGGAAGCCCTCTCCCGCAGGTTGCGCCGCCCCGTCACGGCCAGTGAGGCCGGATTCCCCCCGGCTCCCGGAGATCAGCAACACGACCACCCCAGTACGGTGGAGGGGTTGCTAGACCTGGGGAGGCAAGACATGGACCCATCCCGACGGAGCATTCTCGGGGTTGGCCTTTTCTCCGTCGCGCTGACTATTCCCAACTGGCCAGACGTCATCGGCCGGATGGAAGCCGTTCAAAAGGGCCACGTGCAGCGGATAGGAATGGCGGATGTTCAAACCGTCGCCGCCATGACTGAGCGAATCTCTGACCTTGACGACCAGTTCGGCGGACGGACTGCGCGCCCGATGGCTGCGGCATTCCTCGTGAACACAGCGGCCCCGTACCTACGCGCGGAGGCACCTGACAGCGTACGCAAGGCCATGATGGGTGCCGTCTCTGATCTCTGCTACCTCACGGGGTACATGGCGGTAGACGAGGGGCTGCACGGATTGGCCCAGCGCTATTACCTCAAGGCACTTGAGCTTGCCGGGGCTTCCGAGGATCACCTGACGTTCTGCACGACTTTGCGCGGCATGAGCGTTCAGGCCGTCGATTTGGGGCACGGCGCGGAGGCAATGAGGCTTGCGGATGCCGCTGCTGCCGCCTCACCGAAAGCGGGCCCAAGAATGCGCGCCTTCCTTGCCGGGCAGCAAGCCCATGCGGCAGCCCAGACGGGGGCGCGACTAGCTGCCGGGGCATATCTCAAGGAAGCCGAAGTGGCCATGGAAAAGGCGGAGTCACAGTCCAAGGCATTCGGTTCGTATGACCCTTCCTCACTGCTTTACCACACGAGCCAAGTGCGGTTCGAGTTGGGCGATGTCGCCGGATCGATCGAAGCAATGAGGGAGTCGGACAAGATTCGCCAGAGCGTCTACAGGCGCGCACGCGTCCGGCATCGCTGCACTCTTGCCGAAAGGCAGCTCGACCTAGGGCACCTTGAGGCAGCGTGCCAGACGTGGACTCTCGCACTAGAGGATTACCCGAGTCTGCAATCAGGTCGGGCGGACGACCGCATCAAGACAATGCACTCCCGCATTCGGCCGTACCTCAAGAACCACGCAGCGCGGGACCTCTTCGAGCGGGCACGGCTGGTGACGCCCCCGAACCTGCTGCCAGCCTAGGAATCGAAGGCATCCGAATCCCATGGGGGAACTGGCCCGAATGCCCTGACACCCTCTCGCCGGCCAGACTTCCCACCCTAATTTCAAAGGCTTCTCCCGGAACGCAAAAAGGCCCCCGACGTCCACCCCGGCAAGGGGCAGGCATCGGGGGCCTAGTTGGTTCTAGTCGTGGCGTTGGGTCACTCGGTGTCGGCCCAATCGGTCACGCGCTGGTCATGCTCGGGAGTCTGGAAGTCTTCGTCAGCGGAATGCCGGGCGAAGGTGCGCCGGTTTCGTGCTGCCAGGAAGGCTGTTCGGTCGGCAGGCGCAATCTCCCAGAGTGGGCGGCTTAGATCTTCGTCGCTGAGGAGTTGGAAGGCGGCAACGCGTGCCTTGTAATCGGGGCTCATGCTCACTCTCAAGGCGCAGGAAAGCCCCGGGCAGCGAGTGACCAGGGCGTCAAAAGGGGGTCGGTATCTCCGCGCAAAGGCTTCGAGTTGCGGCGCTAGCTTTTTCCCTCCCTGCCGCGCTTCTGTGAGGCCCGGAGGGGGTCACCCCCCAGGGGGGAGGGTCTGACGTGTCGTCAGATAGTCGAATTGGCGCGGCTCAGAAAGGCGGAACGTCATCTTCCGATTCACTCTTCGTGGTCCAGCGTTCCCATTCACGCTGAGCCCGTGATTGCCGCTGGCGCTCAGCTACAACGCCGCCAGCTTGATTACGGCCTGTCTCTCGGTTATGGCAGCGCACGCAAAGGGCTCTCAGGTGCTCATGTCCATTCGGATCAGAGACGCCACGCTTGACCAACTCCTTTCGGCTCAGCGGGAAGTGATCGGCCACCTTCGACGGCTGACCACACATCACGCACCACGCATTCAGGTAGAGGAATGCCGCACGCTTACGCGGCCAGTCCTTGCCGTATGCGCTGGTCCCCTTCTCGGCACGTCGGGAAGTCAGCATGTGCACATGATCGGGACAGGCCCGTTCCTTGCCGCTTATCAGGTTCGGGCAGTTTGGGGTCATGGTGCAGCGGCGCCGAGGAAGGCTAGGCATAAGAGGGGAGTCCCTTCGGGAGGCAGGGGCACCTACGGATTTCCGTATGTGGGGGTGTCGATAATGGCGCTGAATAGCTCCGCATCGCTGAGCCCCCGGATAGCCGCCACGGTGTCTATCTCGTGCTGCACGTCGTCCAGTGGGTCTAGCTCATCCTCGGCGGAACACAGCATGTTCCGAATGGCTTGCACCAGGCTGGCCGCCCTTTCCGGATCGGCATTGCCGTCAGAGAGAATGGCGCTCAATTCGTCGGCGTGAGCGAGGGCATATCTCAGCGATTGGGCCAGCGCCTCAGCGTGCGAGGGTGCGCAGTCGTCAGCGAGCACGGGTGTTCTCCTTCGCGCCAGCACACACGCCAGCTAAGAGGCTGTCAGGGAAAAATGCAGGTCAGAAATGGTGGGGCTTCTCGCCGGCACAGGGTGCCAGGTTGCGGCAGCACACCCCGGGGAGAGACCCCCTTGCCGACACAGAGAAGCGCGGCAGGGAGGGGGAAACCTGGCATGGCGAATTGAACAGTTCTTGTGGGCAGCAAGAGGGGCCGTGCCGCTGGTGGGGAGTTCCAGCAACACGGCCCCTGATGTGCTCAGGTGCTCCGCTTCCAAGTCCGGTAGCAGGCGAGACACAGTGACTTCCGGTATCCCGGGGAATCCGGACGGGAAACGCCCCGGGCAATTAGCTGAGCACGCGTCAGCGGATAGAAACAGTTCACGTCGGCTGTCACGCCTAGACCGTCGTCAGTGCACAGCTCACAGAACGGGCTATCAGCCATAGTGGTCAGCCCACATCAGCCGAAGCACATCTAGCGGAATGGTCGGAGGTAGCAGCGGACTACCGGCGGCGTCATAATGCGTGAGATCCATCAGGGCACCACGCTGACGAACCGTGCCCCGGAGCACCGGTGCTGCACCAGGCTGAGGAAAGACCACGTCCGCCGGACTGTGCGTGTCTGCGAAGCACGGCGCTCCATTGGCGTCCCGGGGCCAGATCAGATAGGCGGATTGGCCGTTGTAGTCCGGCCCCGGGTCAAGTAGGTCATACGGCACGGTTACGCCTCGCCATCAATGGCCCGGTTGCGCTTAGCCTCGAAGGCTTCCGCGAAATCGGTTACCCGACGGTTGACCTCGCTCTCAACGATCCGGGTCAGCTCAGCAGCAACGTCCACAGAATAGATGCGGTCTCCCACGGGGACTGTGCACTGTGAAACCGGAATCTCTAGAGTGGACTCAGCATTCTGAGCCGCCTGCAACACAATTCGACGCTTCTCGCGACCCGCAGCGAAACGAATCAGCCCCTCAAGGAAAGGCATGGTATTGGGGTCGTATTCAAGGTCCCTGTCACCCTCAGAGTCACGCGCCTCAGCGGCAATCTCCGTCCATCGGGAAAGAAGGTCCCGGTCATACTCACGGGCACGCTCAGCGCGCTCAGCGGCAATCTGAGCCAGCCGCGCATCCTCAGCGGCCTCAGCCTCAGCCAGCTTCGCGGCAGCCGTCTCAGCAGCCTTGCGCGCCTTCTCAACGGCGTTCTCAGTCATGTGTGTTCTTCCTCCGGGAATCAGTTGGCGTCTAGCTGAGTGGCAGCCTTGCGAGCGTTTGCGGCGTACCCCATGGACATACGCTGGCTAGGGTTGATGTCGACGCCCTGAGCCTCAGCGGTCCGCAGATGGGCAGCCACCGCATCGGCCTCTTCGCTGGCCCCCGCAGCAATCGATTCCACGTGCTTCCGGTTGCGCTCAGGGCTTCCCTTGTCGGTGGAAGTTGTGTCGGTGGTGCTCATGTACCAGGGAGTTTCAGTCATTAGAAATACCTCACAGAGTGGTGGTCACCTACGGATATCCGTAGGCGGTCAGTAGTGGTAGAACACCCGGTCATGAAACGCCGGGTCCTTTGGTCGAATGCCTATGAAACGCTTCCCATAGCGTCGCTCGCCACGCGCATAACCGGTGGCATGTAGAAGCCGATCAAAGGTGCCTAGGGGAATGAAACTAGGGCCGCTTACAGCTTTGCAGGCGTCGAAGAGAAGCCGCGTCGGGGAATCGGCCCCAGGGAACTCTTCGAGGGCTTCGCCAACGATGGCCACGAACTTAGCGACATGCGCGCGGTCGGCGTCAGATAGCTGGGTCATCGCTACCGCCCAGCGCGAGAACGTGCAGCACAGCGAAGGCGGCAAACAGCTCAGTGCGCTGCCCCTCATCCTTCGGCACTACGGTGCGCTCTTCGAGCACTTCAATTGCCTGGCTCAGGTCCATTGGAATCACTCCGAATCTCTGGGAATGAGGGCCAGATGCCGGCATCTGACCCAAAGGGGAGGACGGGGGCTGCGCATGGCTCAATCACAGCCCCCGCCCTGGTCTTAGTGGTTGCCTACGGTCCTGGGAATGTGGCGCTCTCCGGACGTCTCAGCGAGAGCGGCAGAATCCTCGGCACTGATGTTTCCCAACGCGGCTTCCCGGACCCGCCATCTGTGGAAGGTGGAGGCTGTCACGGCCGCCCTGTGCTCTCCGTCGTAACGCTGCTGTCCGGCTTCTGTGAGGGCGTCTGCCACAGCGGGCAGTACCGCCTTACCGTGCTGTCTGAATGCCCGGTCGTAAGCCCGGTGATCACGCTTGCAGAGCGGCGTGTAATAGGCCGTGTTCTCAGACCACAGATAGCCGTCCCGGTAAACCTCGGCAGGGTCCTGGTGGTTGTAGGCCCACTCAGCGGCGAAGGTCCCGCAGAACGCGCAAGCCTTATGGCTGGCCGGTCCCTTAACCTCAACCACTCGCTTGTGCGCCGCCTTGTATTCGTACTCTGCCGTAGGCATGGTGAAAATCCTTTGGTGTGGTGGCCCGCGAATCAGCGCGCGGAAACGAAAAAAGCCCCCAGACACGGGGAGCGATCCAAGAGGCCACCACGCGCCTTAGATCTCTCAACCCGTGCCCGGGGGCCGGTTCAGTGGCTATGGATATTCCCCCATAGCTGGGATGTCACTTCGCGGGCCCGGTGTGGTGGCCGCCCACGCTGAGGGACTAACTCCCCCTTACACCCTTAACCTAGGGAGTGGAATGCCCGCCAGAGAGTGACCAATAGGCCCCTGACCTGCACAAATGGCGAAACGCTGGAATTCTAATGTGGTGCACGTCACATGGATTACAGAATCCGGGGCATTCTCGGTGTGTAGAAGTGTAGAAAGTGAGGCCGGTCCGGCTATTGCTCTCTATGCGTGGGACTTAGATTGGAAGTGGGGTGCACTTCTACACTTCTACATTCATGCAGGTCAGAAGGTGTTTCTGACGGCGGGTCAGAAAACCTATCTACACGGCGGCGATTTCCGCTCCCATTCCCGCTGTCCGCCACGGCCCGACCCTGGAAGTCCTGAGCGGCCCCCTGAGGGCACGGGGGGAGTCCGCTGGTCTCTCAGGGTTATGAGGGGCTAGAAGGCGCTCAGGGGGGTCGCTCAGGGTTCTGTGTGCGGTATGCCGTCCGGCAGTCCCTGGTGGGCATGCAAAAGCCCCCGCCGGTCACTGGGACCAACGGGGGCTGTTGTCAGGTCGCTTGCGCTAGTCGGCCAGCGCCGCCGGGAAGCCCATGAGCGCCTGCTGTAGGGCCTCAAGCCGTCCTATGCGCTGTCGGGTGTAACCGGAGCCATCTCCGGCCTTCTGGGCGCCGTACAGGGCTTCCAGCTTCCGCGTGATCTGCCGCCACTCCAACTCGCGTTCCCATGCAGCGTCTTTGGCGTCCTGGTTTGCCTGCCACTGTGCGCGCTCTGCGCTTGTCATATCCTGGTGCCTTCCCTTTGAGAGGGACACCAGGCCCGGTCTCACTCGCCAAAGTCCGGCCGGGCCTGGTGCCAATTCATTGCTCTAGATCAGACTGCGGTTTGAGCGTGCCGCCTTCCCCACCTGTCCCATGCGGCTTCTTCCGCCGGGTTTCCGCTTTCGTCTTTCCAGTGGGGTTCCAGTCGCTCCATGATTGGCGTCCGGTCACCCCGGTACTTAGCGGGGGCCAGTGCGATTCCCTTCAAAGCCGCCTTGAGTAGTGCGCGCTGCCCGCCGACTCCGGCGTCTTCCCAGAGTTCGGCCAGAGAAAGCGGGTCCATCAGGGGCGTAAGATCGGCTTCCTGGGACAGCTCCGCCAGTTCGGCTTTCAGTTCCGCAATCTGAGCCGCCACCTGTTCCCGAAGTCGGTCGTACTTCTGTTCATCCATCCGACCCAGAACGAAGAACTCCTTTTCCAGCTTCATTTCCCGACCCACGGCCGACTCAAGAGCGGCGCTTACGTGAGCTTTGCGCGCTTCCTTGTCCGGGTCGTTGTATGCCAGCCAGTCTTTCGCAATGGCCAGGATGGTCGGGGAGCTCGGAGAAAGGCTGAGGATGTGGGTTAGCCACATAGTCGTAACGGCGGCATCGGCGCGCTTGCGATCCGTCGAAACTCCCTTGCAGGACGTAGGGCCTTCTACCTGACGGGCGTAGCACCGGTAATTGATCCCACCGTTCCCCATCGGGCCATTGCAGAGACCGCAGCGAAGAGTGGAGGAGAGAAGGGAAACAATCTCTCGCTTCCCGCGCGTCTTGTCGCCGATGCTGGTTCCGGGCTGCGCGCGCTCAGCAAGAATGGCCTTAATCTTCACGTGTTCCGCGAACGTGATGACCCCCTCGCCGCATGAAATCGGGTGGCCATGCTTGTTCAGAAGGGGTACCCCACCCCTGTGATACTTGCCTACGTCGTTCCCGTTCTCATCCAGCATCTTTTCCCGAATGACGACCAGTCCAGCCCATGCGACAGAATGGGCGAGTGCGACGATTCCCGGCCCTGCCCACTTCTTGCCGTGACGCGTGAGGATTCTCTCGCTGTTCAGCTTGTCAGCAATCCAGCCCGGCGTCCTGCGATCGAGAAGGTACTCAGCGATGCGGCGCGCTATGGGGTACTCAGACGGGTGGAGCTTGAGCTTTCCGGAACCCTTGGGGGAGTAGAGACCGAATGGCGTTACTCCGCCGGTCCAGCGTCCGTCTGACTTGTTGCCGTCAATGCTGATCTTCACGAACTCGCTGATATCTGCGGCCTGCTCCCGTGCTTGCTCGCTCAGGATGGCCAGCACCATTCGGCTTCGCCGGGAATCAATGTTCTCCGCGACGACGTAGATACGGGCCTGCCGTTCCTCGAACTTGTCGAGCAAGAGACCGACCTGACCCATGCCCCGACGGGAAAGGCGGCTGGTCTTGAAGACATAGAGTGTCTTGGAGAGGCCAGCGCCGGTGATTGCGGCCGTTGCCTTTTCGAACTCCTCGCGCCGGATGTAAGCCTTGCTGGCGCTCTTCTGTTCAAACCAGACGTGCCGGATTCGCTTTCCCTCTTGTCCGGCGTGCCAGCACATGCGGCGGACCTGTTCCCGCAGTGCGCTAAGGGTGTCCTTCTTCTTGCTGCGCCGGACGTACATCTCTGCCAGGTCGGCAGGGTCGCCGGTGACCGGGTCCCAGAGTCCCAGGGTCTTGAGTTCGTCGTCTTCGAATCCCAGCGCCCGCAGGTTGGGAAGGTCTTCGCGTTCCATCAGGGGTCCATTCGCCATAGGCCGTCCAGCTCTGACCTAGGGCTAGGGAGTGGGATGCTAGATCCCTTGTTTCCGCAGGTCAGGGCCGGTCTGGTTCCCTTGGTCCATGGCTGCCCGTGGTGCTACATAGGGAAGGCGCGCTTCGAGAAGGGGCTCGCGGCCTTCGCGCACCGGGACGAGGTCGAGGTGGTGCACCGGTCGTTCGAGCTGGACCCGGGGCGGGCCAAGGGGGACGTGGCGCCGGTCGTCGACATGCTGGCGGAGAAGTACGGGCGCACGCCCGAGGAGGCCCGGGGCATGGAGGAGCACGTGGCCTCCAACGCCCGGGCCGAGGGGCTCGCGTACCGCACCGAGGGCCGGGACCACGGGAACACGTTCGACATCCACCGGCTGCTGCACCTGGCGAAGGCCCGCGGCCGGCAGGACGAGCTGCTGACGCTCGCCTACCGGGCGAACTTCGCCGAGGAGCGATCCGTCTTCGACCCCGAGGTGCTGCTGACGCTCGCGGTCGAGGCGGGCCTGGCGCCGGACGAGGCGCGCGACGTCCTCGCCGACGAGAACGCCTACGCCGACGAGGTGCGCGCCGACGAGCGCGAGGCGGCCGGACTGGGCGCCACCGGCGTCCCCTTCTTCGTGCTCGACCGCCGCTACGGGGTATCCGGCGGCCAGCCCGCCGAGGTCTTCACCCAGGCGCTGGAGCAGGCCTGGCAGGGCCGCGTGATCCAGCCGGTCGCCGCGGGCGCCGACGTCTGCGGCACGGACGGCGCCTGCGACGTCTAGGGCCTCGTCCGGAGGGGGCCGGACCGGCGAGGCGTCCCCGGCGGGGCGCGCGGACGCGACCCGGCCCCCGGCCGCGTGTGATTGACGCGCGGTCGAGGGGGCCCCAGGGTGGTGGCATGGACACTCCGGGAGACGCCGAGTTCGCGCCCGCGCAGACGTACCTGAACACCGCCTCCTGCGGGCTGCTGCCCCGCCGGACCGTCGAGGCCGTCAAGGCGCTGGCCGAACAGAACGCCGCCGGCCGGCCCGACGGTGCGGGCAGTTTCGAGGCCGTGGCCGCCGCGCGAGCGGCGTTCGCCCGGCTGGTGGGCGTCCACCCGGACCGGGTCGCCGTCGGCGGGACGGTCTCCGTGCACGTCGGGCTGATCGCGGGCTCGCTGCCGCCGGGCGCCGAAGTCCTGCTCGTGGAGGAGGACTTCAGCTCCGTCATCACCCCGTTCACGGTGCGGGGAGACCTGAAGCCGCGGTACGTGCCGCTGGAGGCACTGGCCGACGCCGTGCGGCCGGGGACGTCGCTGGTCGCCTTCTCCGCCGTGCAGTCCATGGACGGCCGGATCGCCGATCTCCCGGCGGTACGCGCGGCCGCGGCCCGGCACGGCGCCCGTACCCTCGTGGACGCCACCCAGGCGGCGGGCTGGCTGCCGTTCGACGCGGGTCTGTACGACTACACCGTCACCGGCGGCTTCAAGTTCCTGCTCTGCCCGCGCGGCGCGTCCTTCCTCACCGTCAGCGAGGAGGCGCAGGAGTCACTGGTACCGGTCCACGCGGGCTGGTTCGCGGGCGAGGACCTGGACACCAGCACCTACGGCCCGGTGGAACGGCTCGCCACCTCCGCGCGCCGGTTCGACGAGCCGCCCTCCTTCCTCGCGTACCACGGCGCCGCGCAGTCCCTCGCCCTGCTGGAGGGCATCGGCGTCGACGCCCTCCACGCCCACGACACGGCGCTCGCCGCCCGCTTCAGGGACGGGCTGATCCGGCTCGGCCATGAGCCGGTTCCCGGCGATTCGGCCATCGTGGCCGTTCCGGGCCTCGGCGGGCGGCAGTCCGCGCTGGCGCGGTCGGGCATCGTCGTCGCCGACCGCGCGGGCCGCCTCCGCGCCGCGTTCCACCTCTACAACTCGGCCGCCGACGTGGACCGGACGCTGGACGTGCTCTCCGGCTGAGCGTCCTCCCCGGAATCCGGGCAGCCGTAGGACTCCTTGCAGAGGTTCGCCTCGACCTTGGCCAGCAGCCGGGCCAGCTCCGCCCGCTCGGCCGGGCCGAGCCCGGCGAGGGTGTGCTCCTCCAGCCCCGACCAGGCGTCCCTCACCTCGTCGAGCAGCGAGCAACTGCTGCCGGTGGCCTCCACCAGGACCGCGCGACGGTCGGCCGGGTCGGGGGAGCGCCGCACATGGCCGCTCTGTTCGAGGCGCTGGAGCATCTTGGTGACCGTGGAGGGGTCCAGGTCCACCGCCTTGATCAGCTCCGACTGGCGGACCGGACCCTGGTCCCAGAGGTACATCATCACGAATTCCTGGCCCGGGTAGATCCCGGCCGCCCGCAGGAATTTGCCGGCCACGATCCGGTGCAGTCGCGCCACGCGCGAGATCGTGTGGCTGACCGGTCCGCCGCGCGCCGCGGACGGCAGACGGTCGGTACAGAGGGGATCGGCCCCCTTCTCCGGGCGGTGGGGGGACATCGGCGCTCCTCGCGGTGGCGGTGTGGTGCTGCTGCGGACTGCGATGTCCCCAATATTACCTTGGTCGGCCAAGTAATGCGTTACAGTGGCGGCGAGCGAGATTACTTGGCCGACCACATAAACCTTCGGGAGCCACCATGACCACCGCTTTCGACCCGATAGACCTCTCCGGTACGCAGCTCGCCAACCGCATCGCCATGGCGCCGATGACCCGTAGCCGGGCCGCCGCCGGCCGGGTACCGACCGAGCTGACCGCCGAGTACTACGCGCAGCGCGCCTCGGCCGGTCTCATCATCACCGAGGGCATCCAGCCCTCACCGGTCGGCCAGGGATACCCGGACACCCCCGGACTGCACAGCGAGGAGCAGAAGGCCGGATGGCGCACGGTGACCGACGCCGTACGCGCCAAGGGCGGAAGGATCTTCGCCCAGCTGATGCACACCGGGCGGATCGGCCACCCGGACCTGCTCGCCGACCACCCCGGGGACCTCCACCCGGTGGGCGCGTCCGCCGTCGCCGCGCCCGGCAGGGTCTTCACCCACGAAGGCCCCAAGGACTTCGTCACCCCGCGCGAACTGACCGACGCCGAGGTGCGCGCCACCATCGCCGAGTACGCCGCGGCCGCCCGCAACGCCGTGGACGCCGGCTTCGACGGCGTGGAGGTGCACGGCGCCAACGGCTATCTGATCCACCAGTTCCTGGCGCCCGGCTCCAACCGCCGCACCGACGCCTGGGGCGGCTCCGTCGAGGGGCGCATCCGCTTCGCCGTCGAGGTGACCCGGGCGGTCGCCGCCGAGATCGGCCCCGAGCGCACCGGCCTGCGGATCTCGCCCGGGAACCCCTTCAACGGCATCGAGGAGCCCGACCCCGAGCCCACGTACACCGCGCTCGTGGAGGCCGTCGAGCCGCTGGGCCTGGCCTATCTGCACGTCCTGGAGGCCGCACCCGGCACCCGGGAGCTGACACTGGCGCTGCGCAAGCAGTTCTCCGGCGCCTTCGTGCTGAACCCCGCCACCGAGGGACCGACCGGGCGGGAGGCCCTCACGCTGATCGAGGACGGCACGGCCGACCTCGTCGCCTTCGGCGCGCTGTTCATCGCCAACCCCGACCTGCCGGCCCGGCTCAGGGCCGAGGGGCCGTACAACACCCCCGACCCCGCGACCTTCTACGGCGGCGACCACCGCGGCTACACGGACTACCCGGCCCTCGGAGGCTGACCGCCCGCACCGGGTGTACCGCCCGACCGCCGCACCGGGTGTACCGCCCGGCGGCCCGCACCCCCCCCGGGGCAGAGGCTCCGGGGGCGGTCGCGGAGGGGCTGCGCGCCCGGCGCCCGGCCCGCCCCAGCGCGTCGAGCACGCCCTGCGCCATCAGGACCGACGCCACGAACACCGCGTCCACGCCCGGGGCGCGCTCCAGCGGCAGCTCACCCGCCGCCTCGCCGCTCGCCCGGCTGTAGTCACCCGGCACCACCAGCGCGTCGTCGGCCGGCAACCCGCACTCGGCCAGCGTTTCGCGGTAGCCCGCCAGGCGCTCGACACCGCCCGGCGTGTCCGGCGGGCCGGTCACCGTGGCGATCCGGCGGCGCCCCGACGCGTACAGGTAGCGCACCATCTCCCGCGCGCCCTCCCGGTCGTCGGCCGCGACGTAACTGACCCCGACTGACCCCGGCGCTCTGCCCGAGCGGCGTGCCGCAGGCGACCAGCGGCACGCCCGCCTCGCGCAGCTGGGTCACCACCGGGTCGCCGGAAGCGGCTGGGATCCGGCCGACCCGGCGTCCGGCAACGCGTGGGAGAACCGGGCGCTGTTCGACTACGACGGGAAGCTGCTGCCGGCGGCGAAGTGGTTCAGCCACCGCTGAGGGCATGACGAAGGGGCGGGGCCGAGACCGGCCCCGCCCCTTCGTCATGCCCTCGCCGTACGGGAGTGAGGGTCCCGTACGGCGGTACCGTCGTCCCGGAGGAACGCCATGTCCCGTGGCGCCCCTCCGGAACGACGGAGCCGGTGGGCCGGCGCGCCGGGGTGAGGTCCCGCGCGCCGATGCCGTGCTGTTCCGGGGGCGACCCCCGGACCCCCGGCCGGGGGGTCAGCGCACCGGGGTGAAGTCCCGCGCACCGATGTAGTCGGGCCGGGGGACGGGAGCCGAGAACGGCTCCACCGCGGTGTTCTCCACGCTGTTGAAGACGATGAAGACGTTGCTGCGCGGGAACGGGGTGATGTTGTCCCCCGAGCCGTGCATGGCGTTGCAGTCGAACCAGGTCGCCGACCCCGCCCTGCCGGTGAAGAGCCTGATGCCGTGCTCGTCCGCGAACTTCGTCAGCGCCTCGTCCGACGGCGTGCCCGCGTCCTGCATCTGGAGCGACTTCTTGTAGTTGTCCTTCGGCGTCTCGCCGGCGCAGCCCAGGAACGTCCGGTGCGACCCCGGCATGATCATCAGGCCGCCGTTGGTGTCGTGGTTCTCGGTCAGCGCGATCGACACGGAGACGGTCCGCATGCGCGGCAGCCCGTCCTCGGCGTGCCAGGTCTCGAAGTCCGAGTGCCAGTAGAAGCCCGAGGCGCCGAAGCCCGGCTTCACGTTGATCCGCGACTGGTGGACGTACACGTCCGAGCCGAGGATCTCGCGCGCCCGGCCCACCACGCGCTCGTCGCGCACCAGCTTCGCGAAGACGTCACTGATCCGATGAACCTCGAACACCGACCGCACGTCCTGGGACTTCGGCTCGATGATCGAACGCTCATCGGCCCGGATCGCCGGGTCGGCGATGAGCCGGTCCAGCTCGGCCCGGTAGACCTCGACCTCGTCCGGCGCGATCAGCTGGTCGACGGCGAGGAAGCCGTCCCGCTCGAACGACTCCAGCTCCGGGGTCAGCGGCCCCCAGACGACCGGGTCCCGCCGGGGCGTGACGACCTCGGACGCGCCTCGGGTGGGGTACAGGTCCTGCAGGGTCGTGGTCGTCGTCATCGTTCAGGCCTCCTCGGTGAGCAGCGGGTAGACGCCGTTCTCGTCGTGGTCCTCCCGTCCGGTGACGGGAGGGTTGAAGACGCAGACGCACCGGAAGTCGGTCTTGGGGCGCATCGTGTGCCGCTCATGGCCGTCGAGCAGGTACATCGTGCCCGGCTCGATCCAGTGGGTCTCGCCCGTCTCGTCGTTGGTCAGCTCGGCCTCGCCCTCGACGCACAGCACGGCCTCGATGTGGTTCGCGTACCACATCGACGTCTCCGTACCCGCGTACAGGACGGTCTCGTGGAGCGAGAAGCCCACCTTCTCCTTGGCGAGCACGATGCGCTTGCTCTCCCAGGTGCCGGAGGCGGCCTTCACATGGCGCTCGGTGTTCTCGATGTCCTTGAACGATCGGACGATCACGGTGGTGCAACTCCCTTTCGTGCGTACGTGGTGAGGTGGCGCTGCGCGGCCGGGCGGCCTCGCCCGTCAGGCGGTCTCGCGGACCGAGCGGGCCAGGGTGCGCAGCCCCTCGTCGAGCTCCTCGGGCGTGATGGTCAGCGGCGGCAGCAGCTTGACCACCTCGCTCTGCGGGCCGGACGTCTCCAGCAGCAGACCGAGCTCGAACGCCCGGCGGCACACCGCCGTGGCGCGCTCCTTGTCGGCGAACTCCAGGCCCCAGACCAGCCCGCGGCCCCGGTAGTGGGCCCCGTAGGCGGAGTTCTCGTCGCAGATCGACAGCAGGGCCTGCTCCACCTGCTCGCCCCGGGCGATGGTCTGCTTCTCCATCTGGCCGTCGGCCCAGTAGGTGTCCAGGGTGGCGGTGGCCGTGACGAAGGCCGGGTTGTTGCCGCGGAAGGTGCCGTTGTGCTCGCCCGGCCCCCACACGTCCAGCTCCGGCTTGAACAGGCACAGCGACATCGGCAGTCCGTAGCCGCTGATGGACTTCGACAGGGTGACAATGTCCGGGGTGACGCCCGCCTCCTCGAAGGAGAAGAAGGCGCCGGTGCGGCCGCAGCCCATCTGGATGTCGTCGACGATGAGCAGCATGTCCCGGCGGTGGCACAGGTCGGCCAGCGCCCGCAGCCACTCGGGCCGGGCGACGTTGATGCCGCCCTCGCCCTGCACGGTCTCGACGATCACGGCGGCCGGCTGGTTGAGGCCGGAGCCCTGGTCCTCCAGCAGACGCTCGAACCAGAGGAAGTCGGGTACCTGGCCGTCCAGGTAGTTGTCGAACGGCATCGGCGTGCCGTGCACCAGCGGGATGCCGGCCCCGGCGCGCTTGAAGGCGTTGCCGGTGACGGCCAGCGAGCCGAGCGACATCCCGTGGAACGCGTTGGTGAACGAGACGATCGACTCGCGCCCCTTCACCTTGCGGGCCAGCTTGAGGGCGGCCTCCACGGCGTTGGTGCCGGTCGGGCCGGGGAACATCACCTTGTACGGCAGATCACGCGGGCGCAGCACGACGTTCTGGAAGGACTCCAGGAAGGCGCGTTTCGCGGTCGTCGCCATGTCGAGGCCGTGGGTGATGCCGTCACGTTCGATGTAGTCGATGAGCGCGCGTTTCAGCACCGGGTTGTTGTGGCCGTAGTTGAGGGATCCGGCACCGGCGAAGAAGTCGAGGTACGAGTGTCCGTCCTCGTCGGTGAGGCGGGCGCCCTGCGCGCGGTCGAACACTGCGGGCCAACCGCGGCAGTAGCTGCGCACCTCCGACTCCAGGGTCTCGAAGACACTCAGGGCGGGCGGGGTGATGGTCACAGCGGTCACTCCTGATGGGGGGTGGGGTTCAGGCGGCGATCGGACTGATGCGGTACAGGACCTCGGGCTCGTGGGACCCGTCGGGGAACAGCCCGCCGTCGAAGAGGACTTCACGCTCCAGGGACGCGCCGTGGCGCTGCGCGTACGAGGCGAACAGCCGGTCGGACGCGGTGTTGTCCGGGGTGACGGTCGTCTCGATGGTGTGGACGCCGTCGCCGGCGAGGCGGGCGGTCAGCGCGTCCAGCAGCACACCCGCGAGACCCCGCCCGCGGTGGGCCCGGTCCACGGCGACCTGCCACACGACGAGGGTTCCCGGTCGCTGCGGTCGGATGTACCCGGTGACGAAGGCGATCGGCTCACCGTCGGTGTCGCGGGCCACCAGGGAGGTGCCGGCGAAGTCCCGGCACCACAGCAGGTAGCTGTAGGAGGAGTTGAGGTCGAGGACCTCGGAGTCGCGGGCGATACGCCAGATCGCGGCCCCGTCCTCCACTCGCGGAGTGTCGATACCGATGGCCGGCGGGTCAGCCCGGTGGAATTCGTTTCGGGCACGTGCAAGGTCTGCTTGTGCGGCGGTCATGTCGATTGAACTTACCCAGCAAATTCTGAAATTGCATCGGGGAAGGGGGTTGGGTGGCGGCGGGGCGTGTGTTATCGCGCGTGCGCGAGTTCAGTCGGGTCGCACGCCGTCCAGCGCATGCTTTTGCCCGAAAATATACGGGCAATTCGGTCACAATGTGGAGTCGGTCACACCATGGAAGCCGCCTTGACGCCTGCCCGAATTGCGAATCGGACCCTGATGGAATCTTGGTGTTTAGGGTCGTGGATGCGGGGCAGGAGAATGCGGGAAGCCGACCACACAATACGCCGGAAATGTATTCGTTGATTAACGTCGCCATTCTGTTGGTGCGAAATACACGCCGTACTCCTCCCGGCGCGCCGGGAGGCCCCGCCGGATATGCCTGCCCCGCGCGATCCGTCCCGGCCGCCGGAAGCGGCCGAACCGCTCCGCCCCGGGAGTGACCACCGCCGGCGGATCCGCCCCTTTCGCCGGCCCCGCCCCGAAGGCGTGCACCGGCCCCGGGGGCACGCCCACGGGGCCCGCCTCCGTCGCGGTCACCCTCCCGGTCCCCAGCGGCAGCCGCGGCGTGCCGCCCGGCACGTGGAAGAACCCGGTGGACCGCGGATGCCGGTGCGGCTTCGTCCCGTCCGCCCCGGCCGGCGGCGTCAGCCGGTTCGCCCCCAGCGGGCCCAGCGGGCCCAGCGGGCCCAGCGGCCCCGAGGCGCCCGTCGGCGGCCGGAACACCGCCCCCCAGGCCGGCTCCGCCGTCTCCGCCGTGTTCTCCCGCACCGCCGGATGAGTCATCACGGTCTCCCCACACGTACGTCTCAGCGTCGAGTGCGCGCCGGAAACACGTACATGGCGGGAAGAACGCCCGACCAGGAAGCGGTTGATCAGCACAGCGATCACGATGTGCGAGGGGCGATGGGTGGGGGACGGGCAGTGGAGCTGCGCCAGCTGGAGTATTTCGTCGCCGTCGCCGAGGAGCTCGGCTTCGGGCGGGCCGCCGAGCGGCTGCACACCGTCCAGGCTTCCGTGAGCCGGCAGATCGCGCGGCTGGAGCGGGAGCTGGGACTGCGGCTCTTCGACCGCTCCACCCGGCACATCCGCCTGACCTCGGCGGGCGAGAGGCTGCTGCCCGAGGCCCGGGCGGCGCTCGCCGCCGCCGCCCGGGTCGGCGAGACCGCCGACGGGATCACGTCCGGCACCCAGGGCCTCGTGCGGCTGGGCACCACCCGGGCCTTCGCCGACCGTGTCTACCGGGCCCTCGACACGCTGGCCTCCCACCGGCCGGGGCTGCGCGTACGGCTGGAGAGGGCGCCGCAGGAGGCCCGGCTGTCGGCGGTGCGCTCCGGCACCTTCGACGCCGCGCTGGTGCGCACCGTACGGCGGGTCGAGGGCGTGATCCTGCATCCGCTGTGGGCCGACCCCCTGATCGCCGCGCTGCCCGCCTCCCACGCCCTCGCCGAGGACGAACCGCCGAGCCTCGACCGGCTCGCCGGACTGCCCCTGCGACTGGCCCCGCGCACCGCGAACCCGGCCTTCCACGACCTGGTCACGGCCGCGCTGCCGCGCTGGACACCCGGCCCGCCGTTCACGACGCTCCAGGACACCCTCAGCGGGATGGCCGCCGACCCCGAGCCGTCCTGGACGCTCTTCTACCCGGTGGGCCCGCTGCCGCCGATCGCCCGGGTCGCCTTCCGCACGCTCCCCGACCTGGCGGTCCCGGTCTCGCTGGCCGTACCGGCGGGGCGACCGCTCGTCCCGCCCGTACAAGCCCTGCTGGACGCGCTGACGGTCACCGCCACGCGTCGGTGACGGCGCGCCGCGCGCCCTCCAGATCCACCGACGCGCCGGTCTCGCCCAGCGCCGCGCCCAGCGCCGCCAGGGACGACTGCACCACGCCCCGCGTGGCGTCCACGCCGTAGTGGTTGACGCGGATCATCTCCTTGGCCAACGCCCCGCCGCCCGCGATCAGCGGCAGCGACGGGTCGGCGGCCAGCGCCTTCGCCACGAGCGCGGACGCGTCCACCCCGGCCGGCGTGCGCAGGGTGGTGGCCACCGGCGCCGCGTCCCGGGCGTCGCGCACATACGGCTCCAGACCGCCGCCCAGTGCCAGCACGCCCGCCCGGGTCGCCGCCGCGGCCGAGGCGTGCCGGGCCATCAGCGCCTCCAGACCCTCGGCCTCGATGCGCTCCACACAGGCCTCCAGGGCCAGCATCTCCAGCTGAGCCGGCGCGTGCAGCAGCGCCTTGCGGCCACCGTCGATCCAGCGCTCCTTCCAGTCCAGCAGGGAGAGGTAGGAGCGCCGGGGCGCGGCCGCGTTGGCGGCGAACCGCTCCCAGGCCCGCGCGCTCACCGACACCGCCGAGACGCCCGCCGGGCCGCCCATCGCCTTCTGCGCGCCGATCACGCACAGGTCCACGCCCCACGCGTCCGGCAGCAGCGGCTCGGCGCCCACCGAGGCCACCGCGTCCAGCATGAACAGCGCGCCGTGCGCCCGGACGACCTCACCGATCCCCGCGACCGGGTTGGTGTTGCCGGTGGCGGCCTCGGCGTGCACCAGCGAGACGAAGTCGATCTCCGGGTGCTCGGCCAGGGCCCTCTCCACCTGCTCGGCGGTCACCGCCGTGTGGAACGGCACCTCCAGGTCGACGACGTTCGCGCCGCAGTCGCGCAGCCAGTTGCCGAAGGTCTGGCCGTACGGTCCGGTGACCACGTTCAGCGCGGTCGAACCAGGCCGCGCGCCCCCGCGGATGCAGCCCTCCAGCGGCAGCAGGGCCTCTCCCTGGGTGATCACCACATCCTGCTCGGTGGAGAGGAGCGAGGCGACGCGCCGCTCGATGGCCGCGAAGTGCGCGGCGGTCAGCGGGGCCAGGTCGAGGAGGGGATGCGTCACGGCGATGCTCTCTTTTCGTCATGTACGGAGTACTCCAGGGAGGGTACCCAGGGCCCCCCACCGGGCTCGTACAGTGCTGGACATGAGCGATCACGCGGTGCTGCATGTGAAGGGGCGGGTGCTCCTCGGCCCGGACGAGGTGCGGGACGAGGTGTGGGCCGTCGACGGGCGGATCACCTACGACCGGCCGTCCTTCGCCGAGGACGTCACGACCGTGCGCGGCTGGGCGCTGCCCGGCCTGGTCGACGCGCACTGCCATGTGGGGCTGGACGCCCACGGCCCCGTCGACGCGGAGACCAGCGAGAAGCAGGCCCTCACCGACCGGGACGCGGGCACGCTGCTGATCCGGGACGCCGGATCACCCGCGGACACCCGGTGGATCGACGACCGCGAGGACCTGCCGAAGATCATCAGGGCGGGCCGGCATATCGCCCGCACCCGGCGCTACATCCGCAACTACGCCCATGAGATCGAGCCGGGCGACCTGGTCGCCCATGTCGCGCGGGAGGCGCGCCGCGGTGACGGCTGGGTGAAGCTCGTCGGCGACTGGATCGACCGCGACGCGGGCGACCTGACGGCCTGCTGGCCGCGCGCCGAGGCCGAGGCGGCGATCGCCGAGGCGCACCGGCTGGGCGCCCGGGTCACCGCCCACTGCTTCGCCGAGGACTCGCTGCGCGACCTGGTCGAGGCGGGGATCGACTGCGTCGAACACGCCACGGGCCTGACCGACGACACCATCCCCCTCTTCGCGGCGCGCGGGGTCGCGATCGTCCCCACGCTGGTCAACATCGCCACCTTCCCGCGGCTCGCGGCCGGCGGGGAGGAGAAGTTCCCGCGCTGGTCGGACCATATGCGGCGGCTGTACGAGCGCCGGTACGACACGGTCCGCGGAGCGTACGACGCCGGCATCCCCGTCTTCGTCGGCACCGACGCGGGCGGCTCGCTGGCGCACGGCCTCGTCGCCGCCGAGGTCGCCGAACTCGTCAAGGCGGGCATCCCGCCGCTCGACGCCCTGTCGGCGACCACCTGGGGCGCCCGGGCCTGGCTGGGGCGGCCCGCCCTGGAGGAGGGCGCCCCGGCGGACCTGGTGGTCTACGACGAGGACCCGCGCGCGGACGTCCGCGTGCTGGCGGCGCCGCGGCGGGTGATCGTCGAAGGACGCGTCATCGGGTGAGGAACAGGAGCCGGGCCCGCTTCTCCTCCAGGTGGACCTCGGGAAGGACGATCTCGGGAAGGACCACCTCGGGGCCCGCCTCGAAGCCGTTGCGCGCCAGCAGCCCGACCGCCTTCTCGTTGGCCGCGTCGGGCTCGGCCACCAGCCTCGTGCGGCCGGTCAGCGCGTACGTCTTCAGCACGGTCACCAGAGCGGTCGAGAACCCGCGCTCGGGCGCGGCCGTCGGGGCGATCAGCAGATGGACGCCGAGGTCGCCCGGCTCCACCTCGTAGCACTCGCTGACGCGGTCGGCCTCCGGCTCGTACGTCTGGAAGAGCGCGACCGGCTCCCCGTCCCGGTGCACCATGAACGCGTGGTGGGTGGTGAGCGAGTCCAGGTGCGCGTATATCTCCCGTACGTCCTCGACGGTCGTCTCCCGCATGCCCCAGAAGCGGGCCCGGTCCTCGCTCACCCAGGCGTGCAGCAGCGCGGCGTCCCGCGCCGGATCGACGGGGATGACGCGGAAGGTCCCGAAGCCCTCCACGAACTGCTCGTGGACGGGCTGTCCGTGGCCGGACTCAATGGTGGTCATGCCGCTCCTCGGTGAGCTTGTTCCAGTCGGTGATGACCGGGGCGAGTTCGCCCCGCAGCCACAGCGGCAGCTGGTCGCGCCGGTGCGGGTCGCCGGGTACGCCGGACGCGCCGAAGGGGACCACCCACAGGCTGTCCTCGCGCCGCGCCAGGTCCCACACGTAGCGCGCGGCCGGGCCGCGGGCGCTCAGGTCCGTGATGCCGGGGACGCTGGAGGTGGACAGCACGCAGTCGTGATCGCCGTCCAGACCGGGCCGGTCCTCGGCGTCGACGCCGTCCGGCAGCGCCGACCAGGGGGCGAGACGGTGCGTGGCGCCCCACGGCTCCCGGGGAGGGCGCGCGGCCACCTCTTCGAGCGCGGCGCGCACGGCGGCCGCCCGGTCGTCCGGCGGGACGGGGCCGCCGGTCAGCAGCGTCTCCAGGGCGTAGGCGATCCGGGGCACCAGCGCGAGCCACGGTCGGAAGAGGAGCGGGTACGCGGGCGGCTCGGCGAGCACGCTCAGCGCGGGGTGGGCGGCCAGCCGCCGCACCACGGCCGCGCGCACGGCGGCGAAGACGGCCGCGTCGGTGCTGTCCGCGGCCATCTTGCGGTTCCAGCACAGCAGCCGGTCCCGCAGCTCCAGGGCGTCCTGGCCGAGCCCCTCCAGCCCGGCCGCCAGCGCCAGCAGCGGCCGTGCGGAGGCGAGGTGGGTGTCCCGGTGGATCGTCGCCATCTCCGGCGCGGACCAGTTCGTCGACCCGTCCAGGAGGCGGCGGATCCGTTCCGCCCGGTGCGGCGGCGCGAATTCGACCCCGAGCGGCGACGCCAGCCCGCGTGCGTTCGCCATCACCGCGACCCCGTCCACCCGCTCGCGGGGCAGCGGCTCGTGGTCGCCGCTCCACTCGTGGCCGGGCTCCCAGGCCGGTACGACCCGCAGCAGGTTGTCGCGGTGGCGCCGGGGCACCCGGCCCGCGGTCCGGTGCAGCGTGCCGCCCTCGGTGTCCGCCGCCTGTACGACGTTGACCGGTTCCGCCCAGAGGTCGAAGGCGCGGTCCACATCGGCGACGGTGCGGGCGGCGAGGAGGGCGGGAAGGGCGGCGAAGCCGAGCTCACCGGTCACGCGCGGCGGGTAGCGCAGGCTGATCCCGCTCCCGGCGCCGTCGGTGATGACCAGCGGGCCGCGCTCGGTCTCGACGACCTCGACGACGACCGGTTCGGCGTCCCTGACCTCGATGGTCTCGGTGTGCGCGAGGGCGGGCCGCCAGCCGTCGGGGCCGAGCGCCGCCCAGCCGTCGCCGTCGCGCCGCAGCTGCTCCCGGTACAGGTCCTGGTAGTCGGCCATGGCGTTGGTGATGGCCCAGGCGACCGTGCCGGCGTGGCCGAAATGCGCCAGGCCGGGGACCCCGGGGACGGCCAGGCCGATCACGTCGTACTCGGGGCAGGCCAGCCGGATCTGCTGGTACACGCCCGGCGCCTCGATGAACCGGTGCGGGTCGCCCGCGATCAGGGCCGCCCCGGTGGCGGTGCGCTCGCCGGTGACCAGCCAGCCGTTGCTGCCGGCCGTGCCCGGGCCGTCCGTGGCGAACAGCTCGACGGACTCGTCGCCGAGCCGGCGGGCGACCTCGTCGCGCCACAGCTTGGTGGGGAAGCCGGCGAAGAGGATGTGCGTCGACAGCCAGACCGCCAGGGGCGTCCAGGGCTCCCAGCGGCCGGGGACGAGCGCGGCGGCCGCGAACTCGGGTGCGCGGCGGGCGCCTTGCGCCAGCCCGGCGTTGACCCCGTCCACGTACGCGGTGAGCCAGGCACGGGTGTCCGCGTCGAGGCCGCGCAGGCAGCGCCGCGCGGTGTCGGCGAGCCGTGAACGGCGGGCGAAGGTGTCCCACTCGACGGCGTCGGCGCCGAGGAACGCGGCCGACGTGCCCTGCGCGCGGTGCCGTTCGATCTCCAGCTGCCAGGCACGGTCGTGGGCGGTGACCCGGCCCTGCGCGTAGGCGAGTTCCCGCGCGTCGGCGGCTCGGAGATGCGGGATGCCCCAGGTGTCCCGGTAGACCTCGATGCTCACTGTTGTCCCGATCTCTATGGTTAGGCTGGCCTAACTTAAGCCCACGGGTGCCGGGGAATCAATCCGGGGGTCCGGTTGACGACCTGTGACCATGCGGCTGAAGGATCGTTGAAACACCTTTACCTCTGCGAGTGGTGTGCGAGGCACGTGTGAACGGGTATGCCGAAAGATTCGAATGTGAAGGCGAAAACCCCACTTTGGGGTGAACTCACTTCAGGTGTCCACCGGTTCACTCTCCGTGCGTAAGGATTCCGGTGTCCCCGTCGCCGCCGCCCACACGTCCCCGTGGCCGAGGCCGGCGACGCCATGTCTCCCGTGGGGGTTCCACCACCGTGAACAGCAACACCTTCCGCATGCCCGCACGCCGGGGCGCCGCCGCCACCGCGGTCATGGCGCTCGCCGCCGGTCCGTCGCTGCTCGCCGCGCCCGCGGCGCACGCCACCGGGGGCACGGGCGACGGACGGGCGACCGCCGTCGTCCTGCGGGCCGGCCTGGACGTCTCCCTGCTCGACGGAACGGTCGACGTGCCGCTGAGGACCACCCTCAACGACGTCCGGGCCCCGGGAAACGCCGAGCAGACCACCCTCGGCGTGCGGCTGGACGGGGTCGACCAGGGCAGGCCCGTCGGCGTGCTGCGTGCGGACGTGGCCACCGCGACCGCCACCTCCGACGCCCGCAAGGCCGAGGGGACCGTCAACCTCGCCAAGGCGAAGGTGCACGTGCCCGGTCTGCCCCTGCTGTCGCTCATCGAGGTCGAGAAGGTCACCTCCAGGGCGGTCTGCGAGGCGGGCCGCCGCCCGGTCGCCGAATCGAACCTGCTCGGCCACGTCACGGTCCTCGGCCGCAAGGTGACACTCACCGCCGGCGGACCGACGAAGGTCGACGTTCCGGGCGTCGGCCAGGTGGCGCTGGACCTGTCCAACACCCACACCACCTCGCGCACGGCCGCGGCCACCGCGCTCGGCCTCAAGGTCTCCGTGAACCCCCTGCGGCTGAACGTCGCGGAGGTCACCGGAGCGGTCACCCTCGCCGAGGCCACCTGCACATCGCCGACCGCGCGGGCGCAGCCCGCCGAGGCGTCCGACGTGCCCGACGCCGACGGGGTGCGGGCGCAGTCGGCCGTCGAGCCCGCCGAAGAGGCCCTCGCCGAAACGGGCGGCAGCTCCACCACCCCCTACCTGATGGGCGGTGCGCTCGCCCTGCTCGCGGCGGGCGCGGGCGGACTGGTCCTGGCCCGCAGGGGCCGCTCCCGGGACTGATCTCCCCCGGCCCGCGACCGTCCGGCGCCCCCTGTCCGCACGCGCGGGACAGGGGGCGCCGGACGTCCGCCACCGCGTCCCGCCGTCCGGGCGCGCAGGCGCCCGCGCGCGGGTGCACGCTGGAGGGACAGCCCAGGAGGTGAGCGTGATGCAGACACTCGTCGGATGGCATGTCGAGGTCGAGTTCGCCGAGGAAGGGAGCAGGACCAGGGCGGCCTGCATGGTGAGGCTGCCCGACGGTACGGAGATGCGCGGGCACGGTCACGCCAAGCGGCACCCCGACGACATGGAGCAGCAGCGGATCGGCGAGGAGATCGCGGCGGCACGCGCGCTCAACCAGCTCTCCCGCGATCTCATGAAGAAGGCGGGTGGAGAGATCGAGGAGGTGACCCACATCCCGGCCCACCTGGCGATGTGACACCGGGCGCCGCACCGGGAATCGAGGAGCCGGGGCGGCCGCCTACGGCCGGTGGCCGCGCGCCGGGCCCGGTGCGCGTCGAACGGCCCGGACGGGCGGCCAGCGGCACGGGCGCCGGTGCCGGCGCCATGCCCGCGCCGGCCCGGCCGGGCGCGAGCGCCCACCCGCCGGTCGTGGCACCCGCCGGGCGCGGGCGGGCACCGGGAGTCGGGGTGCGGGAGCCGAGCCGGTGACGGCACATATGCGCCGCCCCGACCCGTCCCCGCGTCGGCATGCCCGGTGCCGCGGCACTGTCGTGCCCGCCTCGGCATGCCCGGCACCGACCCCGCACCCGGCAGTGACTCGCGTTCGGCACCGACCCGGCACCGACCCCGTACCCGGGGCTGACCCGCGCCCGGCACTGTCCGTGCCTCCAGGACCTGCCCGCACGGCGCCGTGCCGCGCCCTGCGCCGACCCCGCGCCCTGCGCCGACCCCGCGCCCTGCGCCGCCCCGCGCCGCACCGGCCCTCGGGTCCCCGGCGCCGGTGTTCAGTCGTCGTCGTCCCGGTCCGCCGCGCACCCCGCCATCAACAGGGCCTGGTCCAGAGCCTGGAGGAAACGATTCGTCGTCGTACGGTCCCGGACCGCCAGGCGAAGCCACTGCGGGCCCAGGCCCGGGAAGGTGTCGCCGCGCCGGGCGGCGAAGCCCAGACCGCGCAGCCGGTCCCGTACGACGTCCGCGCCCGCCATCCGGACCAGCACGAAGGGCCCCTCGGCCGCCGTCACCGCTCGCACCTCGTCGAACTCGGCGAGCCCCGCCAGCAGATGGGCCCGCTCCACCGCTATCCGGTGCGCCGCGTGCTCGGCCTCCGCGAGCGCAGCCCGCGACATGCACGCCTCGGCCGCCGCCAGTGCCGGGGTCGACACCGGCCACAGCGGCTGCGCCCGCTCCAGCGCGGCCACCGTCCCCGCGTCGCCCAGCACGTAGCCGATCCGCAGCCCCGCCAGTCCCCAGGTCTTGGTCAGGCTGCGCAGCACCACCAGTCCGGGCACGTCCGTACGCCCGGCCAGCGTCTCCCGCTCGCCCGGCACGGCGTCGATGAACGCCTCGTCGACCACCAGGATCCGCCCCGGCCGGGCCAGCCGGGCGATCGTCCCGGCCGGGTGGAGCACGGAGGTGGGGTTCGTCGGATTGCCGACGACCACCAGATCCGCGTCCTCGGGCACCATGGCGGGATCCAGCCGGAACCCGTCCTCCTCGCGCAGCAGTACGCGACGCACGTCGTGCCCCGCGTCCCGCAGCGCCGCCTCCGGCTCGGTGAACTGCGGGTGCACCACGACGGGCTTCCGCACCGGAAGTGCCCGCGCCAGCAGGACGAACGCCTCCGCGGCGCCGGCCGTCAGCAGCACCCGCTCGGACGGCAGGTCGTGCCGCTCGGCGACGGCGGCCCGCGCCGCCCGCCCGTCCGGGTAGGCGGCGAGCCCGGTGAGTGAAGCGCTGATACGTTCCCGCAGCCAGTCGGGCGGGGTGTTCGCACGGACGTTGACCGCGAGATCGGTCAGCTTCTCGTCCCGGACCTCCGCGTCACCGTGGTGGCGCAGATCGTGGGTGTCAGTGTGCGTATGCATGGCCGCCATGGGTGTGGTGGGAGTGGGGGTGGACGGCAGCCCGTGGGTGGCGGACTGCCGGTAGCGCTCCATGTCTAAAGAGACCGGTGCTGCCGGTGTTGTCAACGCCGCCTCCCCACCGGTGTACCCCTGCCCCTCCTCCGACAATCCCGGAAGGCGCGCCACCGCACACGTCACCCGGACCCCCTCGCGTCCCTTGCGTTTCGGCACGAGGAGCTCGCCGCCGCCCACCAGCGCCGCCGCCTCCGCGACCGAGGGTGTCCCCACGGCGGTCAGCGTCGCGGCGGACGGATGCGGTACGGGGACCAGCGCCAACTCCCCCGCGGGGTGGGCGCGCAGCGGCACCCCCAGACGCGCGGCGGCCGCCACGATCCCGGTCTCGCCCGCCTTGGAGTCGACGGTCGCCAGCGCCACGACCGCCTCCCGCGCCAGCCCGGCGTCCCGGAGCGTGTCCCCGATCAGCCCGAGGACGTCGGCGGCGGACACGCCCCGCCCGGCCCCCACCCCGACGACCAGGGCCGCCCGTTCCGTCATGGCGCGCAGGACTCCACGAACCGCCGGGCCGTCTGCGGCACCGCCGCCCAGTGCGTGTGCACATAGCTCGCGTGCACCCCGCCCTGGACGTAACCCTCGACGCGCCGCCGGGGCTGCCGCAGACCCCACGCGGGCGTGGCGCCCGCTCCCGGCTCCAGCACCGTGCGGTGGAACTCGTGTCCCCGCATCCGCGTCCCGGCCGCCGCCAGCGCGCTGTCGCTCAGCGCGACCGCGTCCCGGTAGCCCAGCGTCAGCCGCTCCGACATCCGTGCCTCGGCGTCCAGCACCCCGCACATCGGCCGCCCGTCCAGGGACCGCGCGAGATACAGCAGGCCCGCGCACTCGGCCGCCACCGGGGCGCCGCCCGCGGCCAGTTCCGCGACCGCCCCGCGCAGCGCCTCGTTGGCGGAGAGCTCCGGCCCGTACATCTCCGGGAACCCGCCGCCGATCACCAACCCCCTGGTTCCCTCGGGCAGTTCCTCGTCCCGCAGCGGGTCGAACGGCACCACATCGGCGCCCGCCGCCGTCAGCAGCTCGGCGTGTTCCGCGTACGAGAACGTGAACGCCGCCCCGCCCGCGACGGCGATCACCGGGCGCGGCCCTGGCACCGGTTCCAGCGCCGGCTCCCACGCCTGGGCCGTCAGCGGGGGAGCGGACCTGGCCAGCGCCAGCAGCGCGTCCAGGTCGCACCCGGCCCGGACCTGTCCGGCCTGCGCCCGCACCGCGTCGACCGCCTCGGCGTGCCGCTCGGCCACCGGTACCAGGCCCAGATGCCTGGACGGCGTGGCCACGGCGGGCGCCCGCCGCAGCACGCCCATCACCGGCACGCCCGAGGCGCCCAGCGCCTCGCGCAGCAGGTGCTCGTGCCGGTCGGTGGCGACCTTGTTGAGGATCACCCCGCCGATCCGCACCTCGGGGTCCCAGGACGCGAAGCCGTGGACCAGCGCGGCGACCGACCGCGACTGCGACGACGCGTCCACCACGAGCACCACCGGCGCCCTCAGCAACTTGGCGACCTGGGCCGTGGAGGCCAGCTCGCCCTGGTCGGCGGCGCCGTCGTACAGCCCCATCACACCCTCGATGACGGCCAGTTCGCAGCCGCGCGCGCCATGGGCGAAGAGCGGCGCGATCAGATCCGTCCCGCACATGTACGCGTCGAGGTTGCGGCCGGGGCGGGCCTTGGAGGAGGAGGACACCGCGAGCGCGTGATAGCCCGGGTCGATGTAGTCGGGACCGACCTTGTGCGGCGACACCGCGAGGCCACGCTCCGCGAACGCTGCCATCAGGCCGGTCGCGACGGTGGTCTTGCCGGCGCCGGAGGACGGCGCCGCGATGACGAGACGTGCTACCACTCGATGCCCCGCTGGCCCTTCTGACCCGCGTCCATCGGGTGCTTGACCTTGGACATGTCGGTGACGAGGTCGGCGAAGCCGACCAGCTCGGCCGGCGCGTTGCGGCCGGTGATCACCACGTGCTGGTGCCCCGGACGGTCCCGCAGCACCTGGACGACCTCGGCGGTGTCGATCCACCCCCAGTGGAGCAGATAGGCGAACTCGTCCAGCACGTAGAAGCGGTACTTCTCCGCCGCCAGGTCGCGCTTGACCTGCTCCCAGCCCTCCCGGGCCTTGTCCTCGTGGGACTGTTCGCCCTCGGCGGGGGCACGCTGGATCCACGACCAGCCCTCGCCCATCTTGTGCCAGTCGACGCTCCCGCCCTCACCGGACGCCCCGAGCACCTTCAGCGCGTTCTCCTCGCCGACCTTCCACTTCGCCGACTTGACGAACTGGAACACCCCGACCGGCCAGCCCTGGTTCCAGGCGCGCAGCGCCATCCCGAAGGCGGCCGTCGACTTCCCCTTGCCGACGCCGGTGTGGACCATCACCAGCGGCCGGTTGCGGCGCTGGCGGGTGGTGAGTCCGTCGTCCGGTACGACGTTCGGCTGTCCCTGTGGCATTAAGCGGCCCTCCTGATTGCTTGGACGTCCTTGACCAGCCCCGCGATGGAATCGGCGCGCAGCTCGTCGAGCGTGACGGCGGTGCCGCCGAGGTTCCGGGCCAACTCCCCGGCCAGCCCGAGCCGTACGGGCCCGGTCTCGCAGTCGATCACCACGGACGCGGTGCCCTCGGCCGCGTGCAGCCCGGCCGCGCGGGCGGCGAGCGCCAGCGGCTCGGGCCCGCCGGTCGCCCGGCCGTCCGTGACGACCACCAGCAGCGGCCGGCGCGAGGGGTCGCGCAGCCGCTCCACGCGCAGCACGTCGTGGGCCTTGAGGAGTCCGGCCGCCAGGGGGGTGCGCCCCCCGGTCGGCAGCAGCTCCAGGCGGGCGGCGGCCGCGTCGACCGACGACGTCGGCGGCAGCGCCACGTCGGCGGCGGAGCCCCGGAAGGTCACCAGACCCACCTTGTCGCGCCGCTGGTAGGCGTCCAGCAGCAGGGAGAGCACCGCGCCCTTGACGGCGCCCATCCGCTGCCGGGCGGCCATCGACCCGGAGGCGTCGACCGCGAACAGCACCAGGTTGCCCTCGCGCCCCTCGCGCGTCGCCTGCCGCAGGTCGTCCCGCCGCACCACCAGGCCGGGGCCGGAGCGGCCGCGCGCCCGCTGGTGCGGCGCGGCCGCCCGCACGGTCGCCGCCAGATGCAGCTTGGTCAGCGCTCCCCGGGGCCGGACCGCGCCGGTGGTCCTGCCGTGCTCGGTACGCGCCCGGGAGCGGCGCCCGGAGGCCCCCTCGCCGAGACCCGGCACGCTGAGCACCTTGGTACGGAACGGTTCGGCGGCCTTCACGGGAGCCCGCTCGCCGCGGCCGGCCCCGGGCGCGGGAGCCGGCTCGGGTTCACCGGAAGCCTCGGCGGGCGCCTGTTCGGGCGTCTCCCGCCCGGCCGGCCCCTCCGGTTCCCCGCCCTGCGGGGGCACACCGCCACCGCCACCGCCGCCACCGCCGCCGTCGGGGCCGTCGGGGCCGTCGGGGCCGTCGGGGCCGTCCGGCTCCGGCTCGGGGTCGTCGCCGGATCCGCCGCCGAACTCCTCCAGCGTCTCGTCCAGCTTGTCCTCGTCCAGGCCCGGGGCGTCGAACGGATTGCGCCGGCGCCGGTGCGGCAGCGCCAGCAGCGCCGCCTGCCGAACGTCGTCGGAGGTGACATCGGTCCGCCCCGCCCACGCGGCCAGCGCGGTCGCCGTCCGGGCCATCACGATGTCGGCGCGCATGCCGTCCACCTCGAACGCCGCGCAGATCGCCGCGATCTGCCGCAGCGCCGCGTCCCCCAGTGTCACGGCCGGCAGCAGCGTCCGCGCGGCCACGATCCGCTCCCGCAGCGCGGCCTCCTCGCCGGCCCAGCGGGCCGCGAAGGCGGCCGGGTCGTCGTCGTACGCCAGACGCCGCCGCACCACCTCCACCCGCTGTTCCGGCTCCCGGGAGGCGGCCACCTCCACGGTCAGTCCGAACCGGTCCAGCAGCTGCGGCCGCAGCTCGCCCTCCTCCGGGTTCATCGTCCCGACCAGCAGGAAGCGGGCGGCGTGCCGTACGGAGACGCCCTCGCGCTCCACGTACGAGGACCCCATGGCGGCCGCGTCCAGCAGGAGGTCGATCAAGTGGTCGTGCAGCAGGTTGACCTCGTCGACGTACAGGATCCCGCGATGGGCGGACGCGAGCAGTCCCGGCTCGAACGCCTTGACGCCCTCGGCGAGTGCCCGCTCGATGTCGAGGGCGCCGACGAGCCTGTCCTCCGACGCCCCCACCGGGAGTTCCACCATGCGCGCGGGCCGCGACGAAGCCGTCCCGGCCTCGTGCGGGCCGTCCGGGCACTGCGGGTCCGGCGCGGCCGGGTCGCAGCTGAAGCGGCAGCCGGCGACGACGGACACCTCGGGCAGCAGGGCCGCGAGCGCCCGTACCGCCGTGCTCTTGGCCGTGCCCTTCTCGCCACGGACGAGGACGCCGCCCACGGCCGGGCTGACGGCGTTGAGCAGCAGCGCCAGCCGCAGGTCGTCCATGCCGACGACGGCCGTGAACGGGTACCGGGTGCTCATGCAGTGATCACTCCTTCGCGTGGGTTCCATCCGGCCTGGGGGAATGTGTCCGTGACGTGCGGGACGCGGTGGACCGGGGCCCCGCCGAGGCGGGGACGGTCCGCTCCTCCACGAGCACCTCGCCGAGCTGCTCCTGCGCTCCCCGCCCGTGCGGAGAGGACGCGGTTCCCGGTCACGGTGCCCCCGGCGGAACGAACGGCAGCCCTGCCGGGGCGCCCTGCTCGATGAGTCTCCAGAGGGCGTCCGTGTCCGCGTGTTCCTCGATCAGGTCGCCCAGCCTGTCCAGCTGTTCCTCGCGCAGCGCGCCGAACGACGTGTCGGGCGCGGGGACGAACCGCCGGCCGGCCGCCCGCGCCACCTCCGTGAGGAACGCCCGCCGGAAACCGTCGCTCTCCAGGGAGCCGTGCCAGTGGGTGCCCCACACCGCCCCGACGCGGCAGCCGTCGAGGGCGCGTCCTGCGCCGTCGGACATGAACTGCTCGCCGCCGCGCACGTCGGCGACGCCATGGTGGATCTCGTATCCCTCGACCGGCTCGCCGAGGGCCTCGCCGGACGGCCGCGCGAGGGTCTTCTCCGGGGCGAACCGCACCCGTACCGGCAGCAGCCCGAGGCCCGCCACCGCACCGGCCCGGGACTCGACCTCGTCGTCGATGTGCTCGCCGAGGATCTGGTAGCCGCCGCAGACGCCCAGTACCGGGCGCCCCTCGGCGGCGCGCCGCACCAGGGCGTCCGCGAGGCCCCGCTCGCGCAGCCACGCCAGCGCCTTCACCGTCCCGCGCGTGCCCGGCACCACCACGAGGTCGGCGTCGGCCAGCTCCTCCGCCCGGTCGACGAACCGCACCACGACACCCGGCTCGGCGGCCAGCGCGTCGACGTCGGTGAAGTTGGACATCAGCGGCACGGCGCAGACGGCGACCCGAAGGACGTCCTCGCCCACCGGCGGCGCGACGACCGACTCGCGCACCGCGCCGCGCAGCGAGACCCGCAGTCCGTCCTCCTCGTCGATGCCGAGCCCGTGCGCGTACGGCAGGACACCGAACGTCCGGCGGCCGGTCAGGCCCAGCAGCATGTCGAGGCCCGGCTCCAGCAGCGTCACATCGCCCCGGAACTTGTTGACCAGGTAGCCGGCGATCAGTTCCTGGTCCTCGGGGGCGAGCAGAGCCGTCGTGCCGAAGAACTGCGCGAAGACCCCGCCCCGGTCGATGTCGCCGACCACGAGCACGGGGAAGCGGGCGGAGCGCGCGATGCCCATGTTGACGATGTCGTTGCGCCGCAGGTTGATCTCGGCGGGGCTGCCCGCGCCCTCGCAGATCACGGCGTCGTAGGTGTCGCGCAGCTCCTTCAGGCAGTCCGTGACCGTGCCGAGGAGCGCCTGCTGCCTGCCGCCGTGGTAGCCGCGCGCGCTCAGCTCGCCGACCGGCCTGCCCATCAGCACGACCTGGCTGGAGCGGTCACTGCCCGGCTTGAGCAGCACCGGGTTCATCAGCGCCGTCGGCTCCACGCGTGCCGCCTGCGCCTGCATGGCCTGCGCGCGCCCGATCTCGGCGCCCTCCCGGGTCACGAACGAGTTCAGGGACATGTTCTGCCCCTTGAACGGCGCGACCTTCACACCCTGCCGCACCAGCCAGCGGCAGATGCCTGCTGTGACGACGCTCTTGCCCGCGTCGGACGTGGTGCCCGCGACGAGCAGCCCTCCGCCTCTCATGTACGCCTCCGCTTGATCGCCCCGTACGCCAGCCGTCCGCCGGCGCACACCGCCAGCGCCAGCCCGCTCACCCGGCGCGACAGCCGCACCGCCCGTTCGATGTCCGCCACCTCGACGGCCCGGCCCTCCCCGTTGAGCACCGGCCGGTGCTCGACGCGTCCCCCGTACGAGAGGGTCCCCCCGAGTCGTACCCCCAGCGCTCCGGCGAACGACGCCTCCACCGGGCCCGCGTTGGGGCTCGGGTGCTTGGCGGCGTCCGCGCGCCAGGCGCGCACCGCCCCGCGCGCGTCGCCGCCCGCCACGGCCGCCAGCGCCGCCGTCAGCCGGGCCCCCGGCCAGCCCGCCACGTCGTCGAGCCGGGCCGAGGCCCAGCCGAAGCGGCGCAGGCGCGGCGACTTGTGCCCGACCATCGCGTCCAGGGTGTTGACCGCCCGGAACCCCACCAGGCCCGGCACGCCCCCCAGGGCGCCCCACACCAGGGCGCCGACCACCGCGTCCGAGGTGTTCTCGGCGACCGACTCCACGACCGCCCGCGCCATTCCCGGGCCGTCCAGCGCCTGGGGGTCCCGGCCGCACAGATGGGGCAGCCGCTCCCGGGCCACGTCCAGGTCCCCGGCGGCCAGGGCCCCGCCGATGGCCCGTGCCTCGCGGCCCAGGGACGTACCGCCGACGACGGCCCATACGGAGGCGGCCGTCAGCGCGACGGACGCGGCGTCCCGGCCCCGTACCGCGCGGGTGAGGAGCAGGGCGGCGCCGGCGGCGCCACCGGCGCACACCACGGTGTGCAGGGCGCCCCAGGCGCGGTGGTCCCGCCACAGCACGCCTTCCACGGCGGCCGCGACCCGGCCGAAGGCGGCGACGGGGTGCCCGCGCCGCGGGTCGGCGAGGAGCAGATCGGCGGCGAGGCCGGCGGCGGCGCCGTAGGCGAAGACTCGTTCGCTGCGCATCGGATCAGACCGCCGATACGCCTCGACGACTCCTGGTCCCGGGTGTGTCCGGCACGGCGGTGCCCGGCAGGCCGGTCATCGGCGGGCGCGCACGCAGGTGGTGGATCGGCCCGGACGCTCCCGGCGCGAAGGCGCTCGGTGCGACGGTTCTCGGTGCGACGGCGGAACGGCAGCCAGGCATGGGTGCGCTGTCCTCACTCAGGGTCCGCGCCCTGGCTCGACGTGACCGGCGGCGAGAGTTCCTGGCTCCCGGACCGCGCGGCACGCGAGCCGGTGACAGTGGCGGGACCGCGCCGGATTCTCACCGGCTTCCTCTCCATGCCGCCGCAAATGGCCCCGGCAGTCCACCACGGCCCGCGAAGGCCCGTCAACTCGCCCTTGACCTGCGACGAGGTGGTGTGCCGAGGCCCACATCGGGCGGGCGCCGCTCTTCCCCGCGGCAACCCGGCGTGGTTACCTGACCACCCGTCGGAACGGGAGGTGGCCGCATGCGGGACGCGGGGAGGGAACCGGGCCCGGGGCGCTCGGTCGCGCGGGCGTCGGCCGTGGGCGCCCTGGTGCTGTACGGGCTCGTCACCGGGACGGTCGCGGTCGGGGCGGGAGCCGCCTCGGCGCTGCTGGTGCCCGGGCCCGAGGCACGGCTGGTGGTGTGGCCCGCGGTGAGCGCGCTGGTCGCGGTGGCCGCCGGCCTGTGGTGGGGCCTCACCCCGGCCGGCCGCCGCTCCCGGGTCCTGGGCCGGCTTCTCGACCACGCCCCCGACGAGGAGCGGCGGTAGGCGCCGCGCCGGTTCCGCCGGTGGCGTCGGCCGTGCGGCGGCGTGCGCCGAGCGCCCGGCCGACGCCGGCCGCGACCACGCCGGCCAGCGACGACGCCACGATGCCCAGGACCACCGGCCACACCGGCCCGCCGCGCGGGCCATCGGCGCGGAGCGTCGAGGCCGTGTGGACGGCGATCGCCACGCAGAGGAAGAGCAGACTCCCGCACGCGGCCCCCAGCGACAGCCTCTCCCTGAGCATCGGCCCTCCCGTACCAGCGGCGCACGAACGGCGCTCGGCCACGCACTACGGCGTACGTCGGCGCGCGTACGGGCTCGCGATCAGGGTTTCCGGCTCCCGGCGTACGACAGCGCCCCCGGAACGGCGGATGCGTTCCGGGGGCGCCACTGTACGCGGGTGATCAGGCGACGATCAGATAGATCCCGTAGGTCACCGCGGCGGCGCAGAGCGCGAAGCAGGCGTACGCGCCGGTCGTCGCCAGGCCGGCGGAACCGCCCTGGGCGCCCGCCGACTCCTTCTTGGAGAGGCCGACGATGCCGAGGGTGAACAGGCCCACCAGTGCGACGGTGACCACGAGGCTCACGCCGAAGACGGTGCCGAGAGCTGCCCAGTCGATCTTCATGCTGTTCTGTCCTTACACCGTGGCGGTGGGCGCCGGGTCGGTCGTGGCGGAGGCCAGGGCCGGAGCCGGGATGGTGGTCTTGAGGTCCTGCGCGTCCGCGATGACGACACCGGCCGGCGGCGGGGTGACGGCCGCGATGGCGGTGGTCACGACGCCGGCGGGCTCCTCGGAGTCCTCGTCGGTGACGTTGGTGTGGTCGACCGGCTTGCGGCGCGAGAGCGCCCAGATGGTGCCGGAACCCGCGATCAGCAGGACGGCGACGGCGACGATGCCCCAGGTGCCCTGCTTGGTCAGGAACTCCGCGCCGGCGCCCACGAGCCCCGCGGCCGGCAGGGTCAGGCCCCAGGCGACGAACATGCGGGTCGCGGTCGACCAGCGCACCACACCGCCCTTGCGGCCCAGACCCGCGCCCATCACGGCGCCGGAGCAGGACTGGGTGGTGGAGAGCGAGAAGCCGAGGTGGGAGGAGGCCAGGATGACGGTGGCGGCGCTGGTCTGGGCGGCGAAGCCCTGCGGCGGCCGCAGGTCGGTCAGGCCCTTGCCCATGGTGCGGATGATGCGCCAGCCGCCCAGGTACGTACCGAGCGCGATCGCGACACCGGCGGAGACGATCACCCACAGGGGCGGGTTGGAGCCGGGAGCGAGGACGCCGCCGGTGACCAGGGCCAGGGTGATGACACCCATCGTCTTCTGGGCGTCGTTGGTGCCGTGGGCGAGCGAGACGAGACCGGCGGACGCGATCTGGCCCGCGCGGTAGCCCTTGGCGGTCGCCTTGTCGTCCGTACGGCTGCCGATCCGGTAGGTCAGCCGGGTGGCGAGCATCGCGGCCACACCGGCGACGAGGGGAGCGGCGACGGCCGGGAGGAGCACCTTGGTGACGATGGTGCCGCCGTTCACCGAGGACCAGCCGGCCGACATCACGGCGGCGCCGATCAGGCCGCCGAACAGTGCGTGGGAGGAGCTGGACGGCAGGCCGAGCAGCCAGGTCAGCAGGTTCCACAGGATGGCGCCGACGAGCGCCGCGAAGATGACCTCGGTTCTGAGGCCCTCTTCGTTGATGATCCCGCCGGAGATCGTCTTGGCGACCTCGACGGACAGGAAAGCGCCGACCAGGTTGAGCACGGCGGACATGGCCACCGCCGTCTTGGGCTTCAGGGCGCCGGTCGAGATGGTCGTCGCCATCGCGTTGGCGGTGTCATGGAAACCGTTCGTGAAATCGAACACGAGAGCTGTCACGACCACAATGGCGAGCAGCAGCGTGATGTGTTCCATTTACCCAGGCAATCGTTCGACGTCAGTGGCTCGGCGAACGTAGGCAACCTGAGTGAACGGAAGGTGAACTGGCAAGGGCGTCATGGTGTCCCCAACCGAGGGACTTGCCTTCCGCTTTGGTCGTCGAGGGGCGTCCGAGAGGGGGTCGACGGGCCGGAAAGGCCCGGGAAGGCCCGTAAACGGGCTCGCGGGGACGTTTTGCTCCTCTTCCTGCCTCGTCTCCGCGAAGATCCCCGAGCATGCCGCCGCTCTGCCGGAAGAGACATTCCTCACCTCCTCACCCCCTCGCCTGCCCACCTCCGCGCCTCCTTGCCTGCCGCACCCGTCTCGCCCGGCGCCCGGTACTCCCACGGCGCTCCCACGGCGCTCCCACGGCGCTCCGACGGCGCTGCGCGCCCGGCTCACGCTCCGCCCCGACTCCTCGCGCCCGTCGCCGTTCCGCGCACGGGCGGCCCGCGGGGGAGCGCCCGGGCCCGGCACGGGCGCTCCCCGGGGCCGACGGGATCGCGCACCGGCCGTCGGCGGCGGGAGCTGACAGGATCGGTACATGACACAGGATGCGATCGCACGGGCCTGGGACGCGCTGGTGGCCACCGCCCGCAGGACGGTCACGGACGGGCTGGTCGTCGGCACCTCGGGCAATGTCTCCGTCCGGGTCGGCGACCTGGTGCTGGTCACCCCCAGCGGCGTGCCCTACGACCGGCTCACGCCCGCCGACGCGGTCGTGGTGGACCTGGCGGGGCAGCGGGTCCTGGGCGAGCTCACCCCGACCAGCGAACTGCCCATGCATCTGGAGATCTACCGGCACACCCCGGCCGGCGCCGTCGTCCACACCCACGCCGTGCACGCCACCGCCGTCTCCACCCTCGTCGCCGAGCTCCCGCCGATCCACTACATGACCGCGGCCCTCGGCGGCCCTGTCCGGGTGGCCCCGTACGCCCTCTACGGAACCGCGGAATTGGCCGAAAACATGCTCGCTGCCCTCGATGGGCGGACCGGCTGTCTGCTGCGCAACCACGGAGCCGTCACGTACGGCGACTCGCTCGACCAGGCCTACGACCGCACCGCCCAGCTCGAATGGATGTGCCGGCTGTGGCTCACCGCCAGCACCGTGCCCGGCCTCGCCCCCACCCTGCTGTCGGCCGGTGAGCTGGACGAGGTGGCCGGAAAGCTTCGCGGCTACGGCCAGCGCCGCTGACCTGCCGGCCGCCGTCCACTGGCAGGACGGCGCGGCGGTACCGACACTGGAACGATGCGCCCCGCTACAGCGACGGCTGCGGCCGTCACCACTCTGATCGGCGTCGGCGCGGCCGCTGTCGCGGCCGGCCGGTACGCGAGCGACGCGGTGCTCAAGGCGCCGCCCGGCCGGTCCCTGCCCGGCGAGCCCCGGCTCACCGTCCACGCCACGGCCGCGGGCCAGGTCACGCTGACCCGCTGCCTGGCCTCCCTGCGCCCCGGCACCTACGGCCTGCAGGGGCCCGGCGTCCACGCGGTGGTGGGTCCCGTCCTCGCCGGCGTACAGCACTCCCCCGACACCGTCGTACGGCGCCTGGAACGGGTGGAGCGCGGCAGCCTGGAGGCCGGCGGCCGGGTCCGGCTCACCCCCCAGCTGCACGTCGGCACCCCGGCCGACGCGCTCGGCATCGAGTACCGGGACGTCGAGGTGTCCGGGGAGTTCGGGCCCCTGTCCGCCTGGTTCGTCCCGGCGGCCCGGCCCACCTGGATCATCACCGTGCACGGCTTCGGCACCACCCGGGAACACCCCATGAACGTGATGCCCTTCCTGCACAAGCAGAGGGTCCCGGTGCTCGACCCTGCCTACCGCGGTGACGAGGGGGCCCCGCCGCCCGTCGACGGCCTCGGCCACCTCGGCGACTCCGAGTGGCGCGACGTGGACGCCGCGATCCGGCACGCCGTGCGGCACGGCGCCGAACGCGTCATCCTGCACGGCTGGTCCACGGGCGCCGCGATGGCCCTGCACGCCGCCGCCACCAGCACCATGCGCGACCGCGTCAGCGGTCTCGTGCTCGACTCACCGGTCCTCGACTGGGAGGCCACCCTGCGCGCCGTGGCCGCCGCCCGCCGGATCCCCTCCCCGCTGCTGCCGCTCGCCGTACGCGCGGCCCAGGGCAGGACCGGGCTGCACGGCGACCGCCTGCGCGAAGCCGCCGACCCCCGTGGACTGCGTGTGCCGACCCTCCTCTTCCACGGCCCCGACGACCACCTCGCCCCCTGGGGGCCCTCCCGTGAACTCGCGGCGCGCCGCCCCGACCTGGTGACCCTTCACACCGTCCGGCACGCCCCGCACGCGGCCATGTGGAACGCCGACCCCCGGCGCTACGAGGAGACCCTGCGCCGCTTCCTCACCCCGCTCATGTGACACCCCGCCCGTACGGCACGGTGCTCGGGCACGGTGCTCCTTCGGCACCCCGGCGGCGCCGGAAGGGCCCGGCCCCCGAGGGCCGTGTTCAGGCCACCCGCGCGTCACCCGAACAGCTGTCGTCGACCGGTATCGGCCGGTATCGGACCGGTGCGTGGTCACGGCGTACCGCATTCCGTTTGGGCTTTCGGGCCGTCAGCGGGAAGACTGCCCTCGTGACGTCTCGAAAGCCTGATGAGCAACTGGCGCGCAACTCCAGACTCCGACTCGTCCGTCCGCGGCCCCTGACCACGGCCCGACGGGCTGTGACGACCCGGCGCACGCGGCCGGCGCCGCGGCCGCCGGAGGGTACGCCGCCCCCCGCGGAGCTGGCCCGCCAGGCGAGGTCCGTCCTGGCGGACGCCGTACGCATCGCCCGCTGGGCCGCCGTCGAGCGGGACCCCCGAGACCCCGCGGCCGCCCCCGCGCACGAACGGGCGGCGGCGGCGCTGGACCTGACGCCCGCCCAGGTGCGCGCGGGCTGGGACCGGGCGCGCCTCGCCGGTCTCGTCGAGCTGCACGGCGACACCGCCCGCCCCGGCTGGCGCCTGCGCGCCTGGGACCGGGACGACTCCGCCGTGCTGCGCGGCTGGGTGGCGCTGTTCGACGCCTGGTCGCTCGTCCACCCGGCGCCCGACGACGTCGCCCCCGCCTCGGTCGCCGAGGTCGTGGAAGCCGTCCCCCAGGTGCTCTCCCTCCTTCAGCTCTCCGCCGGCCCGGTGCTCGTGCCGGCCCTGCTCGACCTGCTCCAGCAGCGGGTCGCGGAGCTCCGCGAGGAGCGCTGCGAAGTGCCCGACGGCCCCCGGCCGGGACCCCTGCCGGGGCCCTACTCCCTCGCGCGGCTGCTCGACTGGGCCCTGGAGGGCCTGGCCGCCGTCGGCGCCCTCACCCTCGGCGAGGGCCAGGCCACGCTGACCCCCCTGGGCAACTGGGCGGTGTGGGTGAAGCTGGAGCAGATCTGTGTCGCCGCGCAGAGCCCCGCCGGACACATCGAGCAGTCCGCCGAGGACATGCTGCGCGGCTGCGCCCGGCTCACCCCCGGCCCGGCCCGCGCCGAGTACCGCGCCTGGCTCGCCGCCCGTCCCGTGCGCAGCGCCGTCACCGAGCTCCTCACCGTCGCCCGTGGCCAGGACGCCCTGCTGCGCGGGCTCGCCTTCGAGGCGCTGCGGGTGGTCGGCGCCCCCGCCGAGGCCGCCGTGCGCGCCGCCGCCGAAGAGGTCTTCCTGCGCCCCTACGCGCTGCTCTGGCTCGCCGAGCACGAGGGCGCGGACCCCGACGAGGCCACCGACGTGCTGACCCGCGAGGAGTCCACCTGGCTCTGGGTGGACACCGCCGCGGCCGTCGCCGACCACGGGGAGAGCACGCTGCTGGTCCGCCACCTCGAATCGGCCGTCCAGGGCACCGTGCCGGCGCTGCTCGACGAGGTACGGGCGGTCGGGCATCCCCGTACCGTCCAGGTCCTGGTCGCCCTGGCGGCGGCGCACCCCGACCCGGCCCTGGCCAAGGCGGTACGCCGCGCGGCCTTCCAGGTCCACACCGGCGGCGCCTGACCGCTACCCCGAGGCGCCGGGGGCGTACGTCCCGAAACTCCAGACGTTCCCCTCGGCGTCCCGCGCCATGTAGTCCCTGGAGCCGTAGTCCTGGTCCGTCGGCGGCATCAGGATCTCCACGCCGGCCTCCCGGGCCCTGGCGTGGTGGGCGTCCACGTCCGGCACCACCACGTACACCCCGGCCGGGCCCGCCCCCGCCATCGCCTCGGCGAAAATGCCGCTTCCGCGTCTGGAACCCAGCATCACCATGCCGTTCCCCAGGGCCAGCTCCGCGTGGAGAATGCCGCCGTCCTCGCCCTCGTACACGCTCACTTCGGTGAAACCGAATGCTTCCTTCAGCGTCCTGATGGCCGCCTTCGCGTCGTCGAACAGGATCGTCGGGTAAATGCTCGGTACGTCCGCCATGCCGATCGCCCCAATTCAATTCGGCTTGAATGTGACCTGGATCTCAATCGGCTCTCAGTCTGGCACCGGCCACTGACAACGGCCGCCCCGAAGCACCCGACGAGCACCGTGTTCGCCGCGTTCACCGCATCCGCCGCATCCGCCGCGTTCGCCGCGTTCGCCGCATCCGCGACACGCGCCCGATCGCCGCGCCGGGCTCGCACCCGTACCGGAGGGCCGGCGGCCGGCGCGGAACCTGCCGCCCACGGGAGCCGGCCGCGGCTCAGCGGAAGGTGTCGCACCGCGCCATGTCGCCCGTGCGGAAGCCGTGGGAGAACCACTGCCGGCGCTGGGCGGCCGAGCCGTGCGTCCAGGTCTCCGGCGTCACCCGCCCCTGGAACCGCTCCTGGATCCGGTCGTCGCCCACCGCGGCCGCCGCGTCCAGGCCGTCCCGGACGTCCTGGTCCGTCAGCCGCGTCAGCAGCGGGCGACCCGACTTCTCGTCCGGCGTCGTGGTGGCGTGCCGGGCCCACACCCCGGCGTAGCAGTCCGCCTGCAACTCCACCCGTACGGCGTTGCTCCCCGCCCCCTGACGCCCGTCCTGCGCCCGGCCCAGCGTCCCCATGAGGTCCTGCACATGGTGGCCGTACTCGTGCGCCACGACATACGCCCGCGCGAACGGCCCGCCGGTCGCGCCGAAGCGGGTGCGCAGGTCGTCGAAGAAGCCGAGGTCCAGGAAGACCTTCCCGTCGGCCGGGCAGTAGAAGGGCCCCACCGCCGAGGTCGCCGCCCCGCAGCCGGTCCCGACCTGCCCGGTGAACAGCACCGTCGGGGCGTCCGTGTACCGCCCGCCGCCCCGCCGGGCGTACTCCGCGCGCCAGTGGTCCTGGACGCTGTTGACCACCGCGACGATCCGGCAGTCCTCCCTGGTGTTCGCGTCGCCGCCCTTGCGGCAGGCCTGCTCCAGCCGCGCCGCCGACGAGGCGCCCACCGAGGGCCGCGGCTCGCCCTCCGACAGCCCGAGCTCCTCGGGGCCCACCCCGAAGAACAGGCCGAGGACCAGCGCGATGATCCCGACGACCCCGCCGCCGATGGTGGCCCTGCCGCCCGGGACGCGGCTGCCGCGCACGTCCTGGACCTCCGAGGTGTCCAGATCGGCGTCGTCGTCGAACTGCATGGGGCCACCACCCTCAGCGCCTCTGTCCGCGGCGGGCGGCGCACCGCTCCGCCGCTCTGCGCCGAGTATCGATCATTACGAGGTATTTCGCCCGGTGGGCCGTCACGGTCCGAAAAGCGATCGTGACCGGAAAAGCAGTTGCACACGCCCGTTAGAATGGCCCGTATGGCCATTCTCCCCGTGCAATAGACCGGCGTCGAAGCCACCGCACTCCTGCCGTCCTTCCGCCCGTCCATACCGCCCTGGAGTCTGTCCGTGATCACCGCTTCCGGCATCGAGCTGCGCGCCGGCGCCCGCGTCCTCATCGAATCCGCTTCCTTCCGCATCGCCAAGGGCGACCGCATCGGCCTGGTCGGCCGCAACGGAGCGGGCAAGACCACGCTCACCAAGTGCCTCGCGGGTGAGGGCATCCCCGCCGCCGGCACCATCGCCCGTTCCGGCGAGGTCGGCTACCTCCCGCAGGACCCCCGCACCGGCGACCTCGACGTCCTCGCCCGCGACCGCATCCTGTCGGCCCGCGGCCTCGACGCGCTGATCCGCAAGATGCGGATGAACGAGGAGCGCATCGCCACCGGCCAGGGCGCCACCCGCGAGAAGGCGATGCGGCAGTACGAGCGCCAGGAGACCGAGTTCCTCACCAAGGGCGGGTACGCCGCCGAGGCGGAGGCGGCCACCATCGCCGCCGCCCTCGGTCTGCCCGACCGTGTCCTCGGCCAGCCGCTCCACACGCTCTCCGGCGGTCAGCGCCGCCGCGTCGAACTGGCCCGCATCCTCTTCTCGGACGCGGACACCCTGCTCCTCGACGAGCCCACCAACCACCTCGACGCCGACTCGATCGTGTGGCTGCGCGACTACCTCAAGACCTACCGCGGCGGCTTCATCGTGATCTCCCACGACGTCGACCTGGTCGAGACGGTCGTCAACAAGGTGTTCTACCTGGACGCCAACCGTGCCCAGATCGACGTCTACAACATGGGCTGGAAGCTCTACCAGCAGCAGCGCGAAGCCGACGAGAAGCGCCGCAAGCGGGAGCGGCAGAACGCCGAGAAGAAGGCCGCCGCGCTCAACACGCAGGCCGACAAGATGCGCGCCAAGGCCACCAAGACCGTCGCCGCGCAGAACATGGCCAAGCGGGCCGAGCGGCTGCTGTCCGGTCTCGAAGAGGTCCGCGTCTCGGACAAGGTCGCCAAGCTGCGCTTCCCGGAGCCCGCGCCCTGCGGCAAGACCCCGCTGACCGCCGAGGGCCTGTCGAAGTCCTACGGCTCCCTGGAGATCTTCACCGACGTCGATCTCGCCATCGACAAGGGCTCGCGTGTCGTCATCCTCGGCCTCAACGGCGCGGGCAAGACGACGCTGCTGCGGCTGCTCGGCGGCGTCGAGAAGCCCGACACCGGTCAGGTCACCCCCGGTCACGGCCTCAAGCTCGGCTACTACGCCCAGGAGCACGAGACCCTCGACCCGGACCGCACCGTCCTGGAGAACATGCGGTCCTCCGCGCCCGACCTCGACCTCGTGGACGTGCGCAAGACCCTCGGCTCCTTCCTCTTCTCCGGCGACGACGTCGACAAGCCGGCGGGTGTGCTCTCCGGCGGTGAGAAGACCCGGCTGGCGCTCGCCACCCTGGTCGTCTCCTCGGCGAACGTCCTGCTCCTCGACGAACCGACCAACAACCTCGACCCGGCCAGCCGCGAGGAGATCCTCGGCGCGCTGCGCACGTACAAGGGCGCGGTCGTCCTCGTCACGCACGACGAGGGCGCGGTCGAGGCGCTCCAGCCGGAGCGGATCATCCTGCTGCCGGACGGTGTCGAGGACCTGTGGGGCGCCGACTACGCGGACCTGGTGGCGCTGGCCTGACCCCTCCGGTTCCGCTCCGCACCCCGCCCGAGCATCCGCGTATGGATCATTCGGCTTACGGGTGATCCATCATCTGAGTGAGTGCGTCTCATATCGCGGCGTGGCACCCGGCGGATTTCCGCGTTCCGGTGTCACGCCGCGTCGCCGTTCACGGCGCCGCGCTGACCTGCTGCTTCGTCGCCGCGGTCGGTCCGGGCCCGGGGGAACGCCCGGGACGACGGCCCCGCGGCGCCGAAACCTCGTGGCACGGACCTTGTCGAATGGGTGGCCAGGAAGCCCATGAGGGGTGATCATGAGAAGTCCAGAGCGCACTTCCCATGAGGAGGCACGGGTGGCCGAGACTCTGAAGAAGGGCAGCCGGGTGACCGGCGCCGCGCGCGACAAGCTCGCGGCAGACCTGAAGAAGAAGTACGACTCCGGTGCGAGCATCCGGGCGCTGGCCGAGGAGACCGGCCGGTCCTACGGATTCGTCCACCGGATGCTCAGCGAGTCCGGAGTCGTCCTGCGCGGACGTGGTGGAGCGACGCGAGGCAAGAAGGCAGTTTCGGACTGAAATCCGAGCGAGGCCCGTCCGGCCCGAAGGTTCCGGCAGGGGCCACCCGGTCGATCGTCAGGTCGACTGGGTGGTTACTGTGCAGTCACTTAAGTCATCCGACTAGCTGCACCGGACCCGGAGGAGCCCCATGACCTCGCTCGACTCTGTCCTCGAAGTGCTCGACAAGGACGGCGTACGGCTCACCGTCGAGGACGCCGTTGCCACGGTGACGCTGACCAACCCGGCAAAGCGCAACGCCCAGAATCCCGCGCTGTGGCGGGCGTTGGCGGAGGCCGGACGGTCGCTGCCGGGCAGCGTGCGGGTCGTGGTGCTGCGCGGTGAGGGCAAGTCCTTCTCCGCGGGGCTCGACCGGCAGGCGTTCACGCCCGAGGGCTTCGACGGGGAGCCGTCCTTCCTGGAGATGGCGCGCGGTTCCGACGCGGAACTCGACGCGATCATCGCCGGATACCAGGAGGCCTTCACCTGGTGGCGCCGGAACGACATCGTGTCGATCGCGGCCGTCCAGGGGCATGCCATCGGTGCCGGGTTCCAGTTGGCTCTCGCCTGTGACCTGCGGGTCGTCGCGCCGGACGTCCAGTTCGCCATGCGCGAGACCAGCCTGGGCCTCGTCCCCGACCTGACGGGCACCCATCCGCTCGTCGCGGCGGTCGGCTACGCCCGCGCGCTGGAGATCTGTGCCACCGGGCGGTTCGTCCACGCGGACGAGGCCGAGCGCATCGGTCTCGCCAACCTGGTCGTCCCGGCCGGTGAGCTCGACGGCGCGGTCCGCGACCTCGCCGCGGCGCTGCTCGCGGCTCCCCGGGACGCGGTGATCGAGACCAAGGCGCTGCTGCGCGGTGCCCAGGAGCGCACCTACGAGGACCAGCGCACGGCCGAGCGGGCCTCCCAGGCGCGCCGTCTGCGCGACCTCGCGGGCCTGGCCGACTGAGACCCGTGTGAGATCCGTACCGGAGCGGAAGCCCGCTCCAGGTACGCCGCACCGAACGCCGCACCGACCGGTTCGGGTACCGGCCCGGCGCCCGGCACCGGTGTGATGTCCGGCCCCGGCGTCCGGGGTGGTCGTGCGGAGCGGCCCCCGGGCCCTATGTCGCGTCCGTGAGGTCCCGCCCCGCGCCGGACGTCGGGCCGGCGCCCACATCGGTGACCAGGACCGTGACCGGCAGTTCTTCCCCGGTGGTGCGCACGGCGGCGCGTACCGCCCGCGCCGTATCGAGCGCGCGGTGGCCGGGACCGATCGCCACCTCGACCCGGAGGTGATCGGCGGCCCGGTGGACCGAAGGGCCCAGGACGGTCGTCAGACGGGCCACCCCCGGTACGGAGGCCGCCGCGACGCCCACCGGGTCGGCCGCCGCCGGGCCGGCGCCCGGGGGCCCCGCGGGGACGGAGACGTCTGGGGCGGCGTGCCCGGCCGGTCCGGTGTCCGTGGTCCGTGTGTCCGTGGTCCGCGCCCCGGTTCCGCCGGGCGCGGCACCCGCGTCCGGCGTGTCGGAGGCGTCCAGCAGCGCCGTCACTCGCAGGTCCACCTCGGTCACCGCCAGGCCGAGCCCCGTTCCGGCGGCCGCGAACAGCGCCGTGCGCAGCCGCTCCGCGAGGGCGGGCAGCGGGGGCCCGGCGGCCGCCGACGCGTCCGGGGAACCGCCCGGGGGGCCTGCCGCGAACTCGGCCTCGACCCGCAGCGGACCTGCCGGAAGCGCGCCCGGAGGCGGCGGAAGCGCGGGCTGCGCAGCCGACTCCGGGTTGGCGAGCCCGATCCGGAGCCGCCCCGGCGACACACCCGGCACCCGCCACGCCGCTTCGCGCAGCACCGCGATCGCCACCCGCTCCGCCAGCCACGCCCCGTCCTCCGCACCGCCCAGGGGGAGCAGCCGCCCCAGACCGAGCCGGCTCCTTACCGCCGTGGTCCATCCGTCAGTCGTCGTCATTGCTCCAGCCTGCCGCATCCCCGACGCAAAAACCGTCAAAACCGCATAATGTGGACTTTGCAGTCCTGACGATCCCAGAAGGGATGAACGGCGATGACCGATACCGCACACACCCCCACGGCCGGAGACGCCGGAGGGGCCGGGGGATCCGTACGGGCCAAGGGCCAGGCGGCCGAGGAGGCCCGGCGGACGTCGATGGGCAAGCGGAGCGGTGGCGGCGATCCGGCCTCCCGGGGCCGTACCACCATCGCCGACGGTGTGGTCGAGAAGATCGCCGGCCTCGCCGCCCGGGACGTTCTCGGCGTACACGCGCTGGGCAGCGGCCTCTCCCGTACCTTCGGCGCGGTGCGCGACCGGGTGCCGGGCAACCGGCCCAGCGTCACCCGCGGGGTGAAGGCGGAGGTCGGAGAAGTACAGACGGCTCTCGACATCGAGATCCTCGTCGACTACGGCGTCGCGATCGCCGATGTCGCCCGGGAGGTCCGGGAGAACGTCATCTCGGCGGTGGAGCGGATGACGGAGCTGGAGGTCGTCGAGGTCAACATCGCGGTGAGTGACGTGAAGCTGCCGGAGGAAGAGGACGACGAGCCGGAGACACGGCTCCAGTAACGGCTGGGTGAGGAGCGCACGATGAGCATGGCGATGGTCGGCCTGTTGGCCGGCATGGCGCTCGGCTTCGCCGGGTACTTCGGTGGATTCGGCGCGTTCTTGCTGGTCGCGGCATTGGGTGCGGTCGGCTTCGTGGTGGGGCGACTGGTCGACGGCGACCTGGAACCCGGCTATTTCTTCCGGAGCCGTGAGCACGAAGACCGGCGGCGGTGACCGGGCTTGGCCGAGGACCGTGCTGAGTCGGCCGGACGCGGCGCGACGGTGATCGCCGACCGGGTCGTGGCGAAGATCGCTGCCCAGGCGGCCCGGGAGGCGCTCGGCGACCTGCCCGAGGGCGTCCGGAAACCCCGCGCGACCGTCGTCGTGCACCGGGACAGCGCGCGCGTCAGGATCACTCTCGAACTGGGCTACCCCGCCGACATCGCCGGTTCGTGCGGCGAGGTCCGCCGCCAGGTCGGGCGGCAGGTCAAAGCGCTGGCAGGTATGGAGGTGCCGGAGGTGGCGGTCCAGGTGGAGCGGTTGCACGCGCCGTTCGCGCGCGGCGACGATCGCGGGAGGAGGGTCCGGTGAAGGATGAGCCGGCACCCGGGCCTTCCGGGGAACGGACCGGCCGCGAGGGCCGCTTCTGGTCGGTACGGCGCGTTCCGGCGGGACTGCTCGCCCTGGTCGTCCTCGCCGGTTCGGCGCTGCTGCTCTACGACGTGGCGGCCGTACGCGCCGACCGGCCCCCGATGCGCTGGCGCCGTGTCCTCACCGACGAACTGGCCACCCGCCGGCTCGACGACGTGTGGGTGCTGACCGGCGCGGGAATCGCGACGGCGGCCGGGCTGTGGTTGCTCGTGCTGGCCGTCACCCCCGGGCTGCGGGCCGTCCTGCCGATGCGGCGCGGCGACGCGCCCGTGCGTGCGGGGCTCGACCGCGAGGCGGTGGCGCTGGTGCTGCGGGACCGCGCGCTGGAGGTCGGGGGCGTGCAATCCGTCCGCGTACGGGCCAGGCGCTCCAAGGTCCTGGTGCGGGCGGTGTCCCACTTCCGCGAACTCGACGACGTGCGCCGCGATCTGGACACCGCCTTGGGCGAGGGCATCTCGGAGCTGGGCCTGGTGCACCCGCCCGCTCTGTCCCTGCACGTCGCCCGTCCACCGAGGAAGGGGTGAGCGGGATGCTGCGGGGTGTGAACCGGACGCTGCTCGGGCTGGCCGGGCTGGTCCTGATCTGCGGGGGCGGCGCGCTGCTCGCGGCCGGTCTGGGCGTCGGCGTGCCGTCGTGGTGGCCGTGGCGCGGCCCGGACGACGTGCTGCTCGCCGACTCCACCCGGGCCCGGTGGCACGACCAGGGCTGGTGGTGGCCCGCGGTCATCGCGGCACTGGCGGTCGTGGTGATCCTGGCACTGGTCTGGCTGCTGGCCCAGTTGCGCCGGCGCAGGCTGGGCGAGGTGCTGGTCGACACCGGGGACGGGGAGGGCGCCGCACTGCGCGGGAGGGCCCTGGAGGAAGTGGTGGCGGGCGAGGCCGGTTCGGTGGACGGCGTGGCGCGTGCCCGGGTCCGGCTGACCGGGCGCCGTACGGCCCCGGCCGCGCGCGTCCACCTGCTGCTGGAGCCCCACGCCTCCCCCGAGGAGGCCCTGTCCCGGCTCTCGGACGGTGCGCTGGCCCATGCCCGGCAGTCCGCCGGCCTGGACCGGCTCCCGGCGGAAGCCCGGCTGAGGGCCGTCCGCCACGGCCCTCGTCGTGTCGTCTGACCCTCCCCGTCCGTGCCGCCGCCCGTCCCCCCGGCAGGGGGGGGACGGGCGGCGGCCTGTCGGGGAACGGTCAGAAGCCGTGGCGGACGCCGCCGTCGACCGGGAGCATCAGACCGGTGAGGTAGGACGCCGCGGGCGAGAGCAGGAACGCCGCCGTCCTGCCGAACTCCTCGGGCGTGCCGTACCGGCGCAGCGGGATCTGCGCCTCGTTGGCCGCGCGGGCGGCGGCCGCGTCGCCGGAGAGGGCGTCGAGCTGGCGTACGCGGTCGGTGTCGATACGGGCCGGCAGCAGGCCGACGACCCGGATGCCGCGCGGTCCCAGTTCGTTGGCGAGGGACTTGGCGAAGCCGGCCAGGCCGGGGCGCAGGCCGTTGGAGATCGTCAGGCCCGTGATCGGCTCGTGGACCGAGCCGGACAGCACGAAGCCGATGACCCCGCCCTCCTCCAGTGCCGCGGCCGCCGTGCGGGCCGTCCGCACCGCGCCGAGGAACACCGTGTCGAAAGCCGCCTGCCACTGCTCGTCGGTGTTGTCCGCCGCCGACCCCGGCGGCGGGCCGCCCACGCTGATCAGGACGCCGTCGAAACGGCCGAAGTGCGACCGGGCGGTGGCGATCAGACGCTCGGCGGTGGCCGGATCCGCGTTGTCCGCCGCGACGCCCACCGCGTCCGGTCCGAGTCCCTCCGCGGCCTCGGCGATCGCCTTCGCGTCGCGCGAGGCGACGACGACCTTCGCGCCGTCCGCCACCAGCGCCCGCGCCGTCGCGTTGCCCAGCCCTCGTGACGCACCCGTCACGACGTACACACGGTCCTTCAGTCCAAGATCCATGGGCCTATCCTGCCGCGTCCGCCCGCGCGAACGCGAGGGCGGTTCCCACCAGCCCGATATGGCTGAAGGCCTGGGGGAAGTTGCCCAGCTGCCGCCGGATGGAGGGGTCGTACTCCTCCGCCAGCAGGCCCACGTCGTTGCGCAGGCCCAGCAGCCGCTCGAACAGCTCCCGCGCCTCCCGCTCGCGTCCCGTCATCCGCAGCGCGTCCGCCAGCCAGAACGAGCACACCAGAAACGTTCCTTCCCCGCCGGGCAGCCCGTCGACGGAAGACCCCTCGGTGCTGTAGCGGCGGATGAAGCCGTTGTGGCCCAGCTCGTCGCGCACCGCGTCCACGGTGCCGATCACCCGTGGGTCGTCCGGGGGCAGGAAGCCCACGCGGGGGATCAGCAGCGTCGCCGCGTCCAGTTCCTTCGAGCCGTAGGACTGCGTGAAGGTGTTGCGCACCGGGTCGTACCCCTTCTCGCACACCTCCCGGTGCACCTCGTCCCGCATCGCGCGCCACCGCGCCACATCACCGTGCAGCTCCGGCTCCTCCTCCAGCGTCCGCACGGCGCGGTCGGCCGCCACCCACGCCATCACCTTCGAGTGCACGAAGTGGCGGCGCGGCCCGCGCACTTCCCACAGGCCCTCGTCCGGCTGGCGCCAGATCGACTCCAGGAAGCCCAGCAGGCTCAGCTGGAGGTTCCACGCGTGCCTCTTCGCGGCGAGCCCCGCCTCGCGGGCCAGGTACAGCGAGTCGATGACCTCCCCGTACACATCGAGCTGGAGCTGCTGCACGGCGGCGTTGCCGGTGCGCACGGGCGCGGCGCCGCCGTACCCGCGCAGCCAGGGCAACTCCGTCTCGGGCAGCCGCCGCTCACCCGCCAGTCCGTACATGATCTGGAGGTCGGCGGGGTCGCCCGCCACGGCCCGCAACAGCCAGTCCCGCCAGGCGGCCGCCTCGTCCAGATAGCCCGCCGACAGCAGCGCGCCCAGCGTCAGTGTGGAGTCACGCAGCCAGCAGTAGCGGTAGTCCCAGTTCCGGACCCCGCCGGGTTCCTCGGGCAGCGAGGTGGTGGGCGCCGCCACGATCCCGCCCGTGGGCCGGTAGGTGAGGGCCTTCAGCGTGATCAGCGAGCGCAGCACCGCGTCCCGGTAGGGACCCTCGTACGTGCACTGGGAGGCCCAGGACTTCCAGTCCTCCAGCGTGTGCTCCAGTGCCTCGTACGGATCGACCAGCGCGGGCCGGGGCTCGTGGGAGGGATGCCAGGTGAGGACGAACGCCACCTTGTCGCCCGCGCCGACCGTGAACGACGAACACGTACTGAACTGCTGACCCCATGTCTTGACCTCGGGCTCGCTGCGCAGCCATACGGAGTCGGGGCCCGCGACCGCCACCCGGTGGCCGTTCGTGCGCCGTACCCATGGCACGACCGAGCCGAAGTCGAAGCGCAGCCGCAGGACACCCGACATCTCGACCGTGCCGCTGACGCCCTCCACGATGCGTATGACATCGGGCGCCTGGTCGCGCTGCGGCATGAAGTCCGTGACCCGTACCGTGCCGGTACGGGTCTCCCACACCGTTTCCAGGACCGCCGAGTCACCCACGTAGCCGCGACGGGTGCAGGTGGTGGCGTCCTTGGGCGCGAGCCGCCAGTGTCCGTTGTCCTCGTCGCCCAGGAGGGCGGCGAAACAGGCCGCCGAATCGAAGCGTGGCAGACACAGCCAGTCGATCGATCCGTCCTTGCCCACCAGGGCAGCGGTCTGCAGGTCGCCGATCAGGGCGTAGTCCTCGATGCGTTGCGTCACGCTCTGGCGTGTTCCCGCAGCGGGGGGCCGCTAAGCAGCGCGAGACCGCTGAGCAGCGGAGGAAGAGCGTCCGCCGGGGGAGAGGCGCGTCGGGGAGGCGTCCGTCCGGGAGGAGGCCGGGCGCTCCCTAGGCGGTGGCCGGCTCGGGCTCGGCCGCGGCCGGAGTCTCCGCGGCGGCCGCCCGGTCGCGCTTCTCGCGACGGACCAGTACCACCCACCCGACCGGGACACCGGCCGCGAAGAGCCACCACTGCACCGCGTACGCCATGTGCGGGCCGATGGAGTCGTGGTCGGGCTCGGGGATCAGCTCGGGCGTGTCGCCGGCGGGCCTGGGCGCGGTCTGCTCCAGGTAGCCGCCGAGCACCTCCCGCCCGAGGGCTTCGGCCTGCTGGTCGCTGTTGATGAGCATGACCTGGCGGGGCGGCAGACCGGCCAGGTCCTTGATCCCGCTGGCGCCGGTCGTCTCGTCCGCCTTGAGCCGGCCGGTGACGGTGACCTCGCCCTTCGGCACGGGCGGTACGTCGGGGAAGGACTTCTGGTCGGCGGCGGCGGGGACCCAGCCACGGTTGACCAGGACCGTGCGGCCGTCGGCGAGGTTCAGCGGGGTCAGGACGAGGACGCCGATGCGCTCGTCGGCCGAGGTCCGGCGGCGCACGACGACCTCGTGGGCCGGGTCGAAGGTTCCGGTGGCGGTGACCTGGCGCCAGTAGTCGGCGCGCGGAACGGTGTGGCCGGGCGAGGTGAGCTCCGTCATCGGCACGGGCTTCGCCTTGAGGTTGTCCTCGATCAGCGTGTTCTGGGCGACACGGTGCTCGTGCCGGTGGAACTGCCAGAAGCCCAGCTCGACCATCACGGGGATGAGCATCAGGGTGATGAGGGTGAGGATCACCCACTGCCGGGACAACAGGAAGCGGTACACGGCTTCGACCGTACCTGCTGGCATCGCGGCCCCCGACGGGGGGTCCCGTCCGGGGCCCGCGGAGCGGCTGGGACGGCGGCCGGCGACCCGGGGAGTGCCCGGGAGGGGCCGCCGGAAGGAGCGACGGGGCGAGAAGGGCCGGAGGAGGAACCGGCACGGACCGGGGCGCTCGGCCGCCGGTTCGGTCACACCTTGTCCACGATGCCCACCTTCCCTTCCGCGCGGGCGCAGTGCCCGCCGCAGAACCAGCGGCCCTCGACCTCGACGCCCTGGCCGATGATCTGGACCCGGCAGTGTTCGCAGATGGGCGCCATGCGGTGGATGGCGCAGGAGAAGCAGTCGAAGACGTGCACCGCGCCCTGCGCGTGCACCTCGAAGGACATGCCGTAGTCGTTTCCGCAGACCTCGCAACGTGCCATGCGCCACAGGGTGCGGTGCGCGCCCCCGCGAGAGGCGGCGGCACGCCCGGCCCTCGCACCGTGGTCACCCGTCCGGCCACCGGTCCGGTCACCCGTCCGGCCTGGACCCCTCGCCGGCCGGGTCGCGTCCCGGGCATCGCGCCCCGGCCGGCGAGGCCCGTCCCGGGCCCCCGCCCTGCGGTCAGCCGCCGTCCGCGGGTGCCACGTCCCGCAGCAGCTGGGTGAACGCGGCCTCGTCCACGATCGGGGTGCCGAACGACTTGGCCTTGACCGTCTTCGAGGTGTCCGCGTCCGGGTCGTTGGTGACCAGCAGGCTCGTCAGCCGGGAGACGCTGGTCGCCACATGGAGACCCGCCTCCACCGCCCGGTCCTCCAGAAGCTCGCGCTCGACGGACGTATCGCCCGAAAAGGCAACCCGCATGCCCTGTTTGAGTGGCTTGTCCACTTCGTAGCGCCCGGGGTTGGGGTACGGGCAGGCCGGCCGCTTCCGCGACGGGCGCCAGCTGTTCTGCCGGTACGAGGCCTGGTGGCCGACGCGCGGCGCGGCCGGCGCGGCGGACCACTCGGTGAGCGGACGGCACTCCAGCAGCGGGAGGCGCACGCCCCGCTCGGCCGCCGTGTGCAGACTCGGCCGGAACGCCTCGGCCAGGACGCGCGCGTCGTCCAGGGCGTTGTGCGCGCGCTGCTGCACGACGCCGAAGTGCGCGGCGAGCGACTCCAGCTTGAGGTTGGGCAGCGGCAGCGCCAGTTCCTTGGAGAGCGCGATCGTGCACAGCCGCTGCCGCACCGGGGCGGTGCGCTCGGCGCGGGCGTACTCCCGGGCGATCATCGACCAGTCGAAGGCGGCGTTGTGCGCGACGAGCACCCGGCCTTCGAGGCGCTCGGCGAACGCCGCGGCGATGTCCGCGAAGAGCGGCGCCCCTGCCAGGACGTCGCTCGTCAGGCCGTGGATCCAGACCGGGCCGGGATCGCGCTCCGGATTGACCAGCGTGTACCAGTGGTCCTCGACGTCGCCGTGGGTGTCGAGCCGGTAGACGGCAGCGGACACTATCCGGTCGTCGCGGGCGAGGCCGGTGGTCTCCACGTCGACGACCGCGTACCCCTGTGGGTAGGCGGCCGGCCACGCTGCTGCTGTCGTACGGTCGTCGAGCATGGTCACTGAGAATAGAGGCCGTCACTGACACCGTGTCCCCCGGGCGTCCCCTCCCCGGGCTGAGCGGGGGCGCGGCGAGTTGACGCGGTGCCCGCCCGACGGGCGCCGCCCCGGGGCGCGTTGAGGCCGTGACCGGCCGCCCGTCGCCGGCCGGGGCGCGGGTACGGGTACGGCGCGGCCGGGGCCGGGACGCTCCGGGAGTGACGGAACCGACACCCGACGAGACCCGGCCCGTCGGGGGAGCGGTGGCGGTGAGGTGCGCCGCCCGTGCGCTGCCGGGCGCGGTCCAGGGGTGAGCGCGCCCCGCACGGACCCTCCGAGCCCGTCCGGGCCGTTGCCTCAGTAACTGGAGCTGCGGTGCATGACCCGGCCGGCCGGGAGGTCCCCGACCACCGGCGGGTCGTCGTTGAGGATCACCGTCAGGTCGGTGAGGTCGCTCAGCGGGCTCAGATCGACGGGCCGGTCGGCCGAACCGCACCGCCACAGGTCCAGCGACGTCAGATAGGGCAGCTCGCGCAGGTGCTCCAGCCCCTCCACCACCCGGCAGTGCGAGATGTTCAGATGGTGCAGCTGCCGCAGCGGGGCGACCAGGGCGAGATCGAGGTGCTCCTGCCAGGTGATGTGCAGGTTCCGCAGATGGGGAAGTGCCGACAGCCGTGGCAGCCCCGCCCCCTGCCGCTCGCCCGACATCTGCAGATGGCGCAGGTTCTCCCAGTGTTCGATGCCGTCGAGCGGGGTGGCCCCGGTGTGCCGCTGCAGGATCAGCACGGTGAGCTCCGGGCCGACGGGCAGCTCCCCGGCGCTCGCGACGGGCAGCCGGTAGTCCAGGGACAGATGCCGCAGGCCGGGCATCGACGCCAGGGGCTCCAGCGGCAGCTCGGGAGCCATGTCGTGGAGGTAGAGCCGTTCCAGTTGCCCGGTCGGCAGCGGGGCCAGGTCCCACACGGCCCGGCACGCCGCGAAGCCCACCGTGTTCAGTCCGGTGAAGGCGCCGAGAGGCGTGAGGTCCGTCAGCCGCGGGTTGCTGTGGAAGAAGAGCCAGTCCGGCTCGTCGAGCGCCTGAAGCGGCGACAGGTCGGGGAAGGAGCCGGTGAGGTGCACCCGCCGCGCCCCGGTGGCGGGCAGCGCGGCCAGCTGTTCGGCCGTACGGACATGGAGGTACGACCAGGTCCAGGTGCGGTCGGCCAGCACGGAGCGGGCGTAGCGCTCGGTCTCGAAGGATCCCCACGCGTGCGACACCTGCACTGCCACGGGTGTCCGGGTGTCGTCGCGGAAGCGCGCGATGACCTCCATGCCCGCGTCGCCGCCGACCAGTGCCGCCGTGCGCACCACCGCGGCCGCCGTCTCGTCGCCCAGCCCGGCCGGCTCCGGGAGGAGTTCGAGCACCAGCTCGCCCACCTTGGCCAGCTCCTCGGCCTCCTCCAGCGAGCGGGGCGGAAGCAGATCGGCGGTCCTGCCCTGCACCTCGGCCCGGACGGCGGGGTCGAGTTCCGGCGCGTGCTCCAGACAGGCGGCCGCCAGCAGGACCAGCCGGTGGCTGTGTCGCTGGGTCCGGTCGGCGCGGTTCAGCAGCTTGCGCAGCAGCGACGCACGCTCGTCCACCCGCGCGTGCCCCACCGCCATGCGGACCACGTCGTCCCACTGGTCGTCGTGCGCGTGGCGCACGAGCACACCGAAGTCGCGCTGCTCGACGGCGGCCTTCGCGCCCAGGTAGTCGCGGAAGGTGCGGTGCACGAAGTCGACGGCGCCCGGCACCGCCTCGCGCAGCAGCCCGCTGCGGATCAGCAGATGGGAGAAGACCCGCGAGGCGTCGCCCTGCTCGCGCACCTGCGGCATCGCCGCCAGCCACTCCTCGATCATCGCGACCGCCTCCTCGCGGTCCGCCTCCACCTGGTCGTTGCGGATCAGCCAGTAGGCGAGCCGCTGGAGCAGCACGGTCTGCTCGTCGCGGGTGAGCCGGACCCCTTCGACTCCGGTGATCTCCCGCTCGGTGTCCCGGCGTACCAGCAGCATCTCCAGCGCCGCGTCGTACAACTCCTTCCGGGCCCGCGGCAGTTGCATCCTGCGGTCCCGGTTGAGGGCGCACAGCAGCGCGCACATCAGCGGATTGGTGGCCAGCCGCCCCAGATCGCGGCGGGTGGTCACGGCCAGGTTGAGGGAGCGCTCATAGGTGTCGAGCAGGGCTCGTTCCTCGTCGGTCGAGCACTCCCGCCGTGCCGAGTCGTGCCAGTGCGAGACGAAGGCGCGGATGTCGTCGCGCTCCATCGGCAGCAGCGAGTGGGTGACGAAGCCCTGGCCCGACAGCCAGTCCTCGGGGACGGCCGAGGGCCGGGTCGTCACCACGTAACGGGCCTGCGGGAACGCCAGGATGAGCGAGCGCAGCCAGTGCTCGGTACGGCGGCGCAGCCGCATCGGCACCTCGTCGACGCCGTCCACGAGCACCAGGGCGCGTCCGCTCGCCAGCAGCGACTCGACCCATCCGTCGGGCGCCGAGCCGTACAGCGGAACGCCGGCCGCCCGCAGGAAGTCGTCGGGCATGGGCAGCGTCCCCGAGGAGGTGAAGGAGCGCAGCCGCAGGACGAAGGGCACGCACCGGTTCCAGTCGGAGAGCTCCCAGCCGAAACTGCGCCGGGCCGCGTTGAGGGCGATCCACTGCACGAGGGTGCTCTTGCCGGACCCGGCGGGACCGCGCAGCAGCAGCCGCTCCGCCCCGGACAGCACCTGCTCGGCCCTGACCGACGTCCGGCCCGTCTGCGGCAACCGGGTGCCCTCCCGCCGGGACGGCGCGCGCTCGGAGCTCATGCCGAGGCTGATGTAGGCGGTGTCCAGCGGCCATTCGTTGTGGACGTGGCCCAGCGTCAGCCCGAACAGCTCCAGCCGGGAGTGGGCCTCCGCCACGTAGGCGGCGTACCGCCGCTCGAAGTCCAGGGCGGTCGCCCCGGGAGCCGGCGGCTGCCGCTCCGCGAGCCTCTCGACGGCGGTGCGCGTGCGCACGCCGGCCCTGGTGTTCTCCACCGCGGCCCGGGCCGCGAACGACGGGTGCGCCGTGAACTGCTCGATCACGTGGGTGCAGCACAGCCCGAGGAGCTCCTCGTAGAGGGCCAGGGCCGAGGGGCTCAGTCCGGCGGCGGGGGAGCGCAGCTGGTCCCGTAACCGGTCCGGGTCCAGTCCCGCCGCGAAGAGCCGTGCGGCGTCGAGGTCGCCCCCGCGCGCGAAGCTGTCCCGGACGGCGTCCACCGCCGCCAGCCGCTCGTGCTCGGGAAGGGCCGGGTACGCCGTCGACAGGCGTCCGCCCAGCACCTCGGCGAGCCGGGACGGAGAGGCGGGCCGGGGCAGCGGCCGCACCCGGTCCCGCACCAGCCCGGCACCGGGCGGTGGCTTGAGCAGCGACTTCGCGATCGCTCCCGCCACGGTGCCCGCGAGCCGGGCGAGGACGATGTCGATTCCCTGCACGTGCGACCTCCCGATGGGCCCGTGGGGCGGAGCATGAAGCGTAGATCCGGCCCGGGGCTTGGCGGAAGTCACCAAAGACCGCTGACAAGTCGTCTCGCATACTTGTGGGTAACAACCTCTAGCCGAGCCTCGGCACCCCGCTCTACGGTGCTCGCATGCCACCGAATCTGCCCGATGTCGTGCTGTGGTCCATACCGGCGTTCGTTCTGCTCACCGTTCTCGAAGTGGTGAGTTACCGGCTCCATCCCGACGAGGACGCCGCCGGGTACGAGACCAAGGACTCGGCCACCAGCATCGGCATGGGGCTCGGCAGCCTCGTCTTCGACCTTCTGTGGAAGATCCCGATCGTCGCCGTCTACACCGCGGTCTACGAACTGACCCCCGCGCGCGTCCCCGTCCTGTGGTGGACCGTCCCCCTGATGCTGCTCGCGCAGGACTTCTTCTACTACTGGTCCCACCGTGGCCATCACGTGATCAGGATCCTGTGGGCCTGCCACGTGGTCCACCACTCCAGCCGCAGGTTCAACCTCACCACCGCCCTGCGCCAGCCCTGGACGTCGCTCACCGTCTGGCCGTTCTATCTGCCCCTCATCGCGTGCGGTGTGCACCCGGCGGCGCTCGCCTTCTGCTCGTCCGCCAACCTGGTGTACCAGTTCTGGGTGCACACCGAGCGGATCGGGAAGCTCCCCCGGCCCTTCGAGTACGTCCTGAACACCCCCTCGCACCACCGGGTGCACCACGCCTCCCAGGGCGGCTACCTGGACCGCAACTTCGGCGGGATCCTGATCATCTGGGACCGGCTCTTCGGCTCGTTCACGGTGGAGACCGAGCGGCCCGTGTACGGGCTGACGAAGAACATCGACACGTACAACCCGCTGCGGGTGGCCACCCACGAGTACGCGGCCATCGTCCGCGACCTCCGCACCGCCGACAGCTGGGGCGAGCGCGCGGGGAGGGTCTTCGGCGGCCCGGGCTGGCAGCCCAGGTCCGTGCGGGCGGCGGCCGCTGCCGCCGCCTCCGGAACCGTACCCGCCGACGGTCCCGGCCCGGCCCCCGCTGTGCACCCCGGGCCGGCGCCGGCCGCCCGGCCCGCGCCCGAGCGGGCCCTGTGAGCGCGACGAGCGTGCCGCGCGCCCCGGCGCCGGGGCGGGCGGCACCCCACGAGGGTCCCGCCCGCGCCCTGCTCATCGCCTTCGGGGTGGCCGTCGCCGTCGACCTCGGCTCCCTCCTGGCCGGAGCGGAGGGCGGACACCTCGTCGCCAAGCCCCTGCTCATGCCGCTCCTCGCGGCGTACGCGCTCGTGCGGCGCGCCCCCCGGACGCTCGTCGCGGCCCTTCTGTTCGGCTGGGGCGGCGACGTCTTCCTGCTCCTCGACGCGGACTGGGCCTTCCTCGTCGGCATGGCTTCCTTCGCCGCCGGACACGTCTGCTACCTGGCCCTCTTCGGGCGCGCCCGCACCTCCCCGGTACTGGCTGCCGGGTACGCCGTCGCCCTCGTCACCACCGTCGCCCTGCTCTGGCCCGACCTGCCGGCCGACCTGCGCGTCCCGGTCGCCGGGTACTCCCTGCTGCTCACCGCCATGGCGTACCGGTCGAGCGGCCTCGGGCTCCTCGCGGGCTCGGGCGGCGCGCTCTTCCTCCTCTCCGACACGCTCATCGCCACCGGGGTCGCCGACTGGCCGCAGGCGCCCGCCCCCGACTTCTGGATCATGCTCACCTACACGGCCGCCCAGTCCCTGCTCACCGCGGGAGCCCTCGCCCGCGGGGCCGCCGGGGCGACATCGCCCGCGCCTCCGGCGCCACCGGCGCGGTAGCCGAGCGCGGGGACGCCGCCGTCGCCGTACGCGACCGACCGGCGGCCGGGGCGGGCACGCCGTCATCGAGGCCGTCGCCGGCCCTCGGCCTCGGCCCTCGACCCGGCTCTCGATCCGGCCGTCGGGCCGGACGGCGTGCCGTCCGGCTGCCGGGCGAGGGACGAGCGCGCCGCCCCAGGGTTCCCGTCAGGCCCTGAGCCATCCGGGGGCGTCCGTGCCCCACAGGCCGGGCGGGCGTGCCCAGTCCGCCGGGCCGCCCTCGTAGCCCACCGGGGACAGCGCGTACCGCAGCCGTCCCATCGGGCTGTCCCGCACGGCCGTCCGGCGCTCGGCGTCGAACGCCGCCCCGCCCGGCGCGGTACCGCCGCCCGGCGCCGTCACCAGGCCGTGCACCAGCCAGTGCGCGGTCTGCGCCAGCGCCAGCCGGGCCACCGTCGACCCGCCGGCGCGGTGCTGTTCGGTCAGCGCCCTCAGCACGGCGGCGGCCAGCAGATAGCCGGTGCCGTGGTCCAGGGCCTGGGCGGGCAGCGCGCCGAGCGGACCGGGACCGTCCGGGTCACCGGGGGCCCCGCCCTCCAGGGCGGCGATGCCGGTGGCCACCTGGACCAGGCTGTCGAAGCCGCGCCGCTCGCCCCAGGGGCCGTACCGGCCCCACGCCGACAACTGGGCGACGACCAGACCGGGACGGCGCGCGACCAGCTCCTCGGGGGTGAGGCCGAACCGGTCCAGTCCGCCCGGCCGGTAGCCCAGGACGACCACGTCGGCGCCGCTCAGCAGTTCCTCGAACACCTGCCGGTCCCCGTGCCGGTCGCCCAGGTCGAGGGTGGCCGACCGCTTGCCCATCCCCGTGTCGTTGTGCGCCTCCTGACTCTCCGGCAGCTGCGGCGCGTCGATCCGCAGGACGTCCGCGCCCAGCAGCGCGAGCGTCCGGGTGGCCACCGGCCCGGCGAGCACGCGCGTCAGGTCCAGCACCCGCAGCCCGGCGCACGGCAGCGGCCGCCCGCCGCTCCCGGGGCCGCCGCCCGGGCGCCGGGGCGGGGCGTCGCCGATCCGCTCCAGGGTCAGCAGCGGGTGCTTCGCGACCAGGGCGCCCTGCTCGTGCTCCGCCCACTGCCGGGCGTCGCGCGCGGCGACGGCGAGCCCGCCGGCCGCGTACACGGTGTCCTCGACGTCCGTCGCCCGCCGCCCCGCGATCACCTCGGCGACCGCGTCCGCGCCGGCGTCCGGAGGCAGCGCGAGGGCGTCGAGCAGACGTCCGCGGTGGTGCGGGTAGTTGGCGTGGGTACGGACCCAGCCGTCGGCCGCCCGCCAGAACCGGGACAGCGGCGCGAACGTCGACCACGCCTGTCCGTCCAGCCGTACCAGCCGGTCGCTGAGGAACGCCGCGGTGACCGCCCCGTCGTCGACCCGCACCCTCGGCACCGGGCCCCCGGTGCGCGCGGCGGCGAGTTCGGCCGCCGCCAGCGAGCAGACCGCCACGCTCGACCGCGCCAGGTCCATGACGGGTGTCCGGGCGGGCAGACCGCCCGGGGCACCGCCGTACGTGACACGGTCGAGAAGGGCGGGGTCGGCACCGAGTGCCGCCCAAGCGGTGCCCGTACCGGGGTGAAGCGCCTGGTTCATGGCGTCACTATGGCACTGAGTGCCATGACAGGGAAGGGCCCGGCACGGCGGACCGTGCCGGGCCCCTCCAGTCGTCGGGGGAGGCGGGGCTACCGCCGTACCGCGTCCAGGGCGTCGGCCATACCGGCCCCGTAGAAGCCGTTGTCGCGCGCGCTGCCCGCGCACACCGCGTCGACCTTGCCGTCACCGTTGATGTCGTACGGATCGGGGCAGGCCAGGTCGTCGGCCTGGGCGTACAGCCGGGCCTTCACCTGCGCCGGCGAGGCCTTGGGGTGGGTCGACCTGATGAGCGCCGCCACCCCCGCGACGTGCGGGGTCGCCATGGAGGTGCCGGCCTTGAAGGCGAACCCGTTGTTGAACGTCGTCGAGAGGATCAGACCGTTCGTCGCCGGCGCCTGCGGCGGCTGGTACGCCGTCGAGTCGCCGCCCGGAGCCGTGATGTCGACGACCCCCAGACCGTAGTTGGAGTACGACGCCTTCAGGCCCTTCGCGCCCGTCGCGGAGACGGTGACCACACCGGGCAGCTGGCTCGGGATGTCCAGGCAGTCCCGGGTCTCGATGACCCGCTCGACCGGATGGGTGTCGTTCGGGCTCGTCCGGTCCACGATCGTTTCGGCGGCCAGGTCCGTCCGCGCGTTGCCGGCCGCGGCCACGTTCACCGCGCCCTTGCTCTCCGCGTACCGGGAGGCCCGGGTGACGGCGTCGACCAGCGCCTTCTGGTCCGCGTCGGACTTGCAGTTGAACAGCCACGGGTCCGTGTAGTAGCTGTTGTTGGTCACGTCGACGCCGTGCTCGGCCGCCCACACGAAGCCGCAGACGACCGCCTCCGTGTAGTAGAGGCTGGTGTCCGGGTCGGCCACCTTCAGGCTGGCGACCTTCACGCCCGGGGCGACGCCCGTGACGCCGAAGCCGTTCTTCGCGGCCGCGATCGTACCGGCCACGTGCATGCCGTGGTCGCTCTCGCCCGGCACCGGACGCCAGGCGGCGTCCTTCTGGACCGGGACGCCGTTCAGGCAGCTGGCCGACGCCGTGCGGTCGAAGTTGGGCGCGATGTCCGGATGGGTGTCGTCGACACCCGAGTCCAGGACCGCGACGGTGACGTCGCGACTGCCCAGGCTCTTGCGGTGGGCCTGGTCCGCCTTCATGGCGGGCAGGTCCCACTGCAACGGCTCGAACGGGTCCTCGTCGACGGACGACTTCGCCGCCCTCGCCGCCGCGGCCTGCGCCTCCGCGGCGGTCAGCGGCTGCTCCGCGTCCAGGTCGTCGCTGGTCTGGGCGGCCAGGGGCGCGGTCCTCGTCGCACCGGCCGACTCCACCCCCCGCACCGTGCGGATCGTCTTCGCGAAGTCCGGGTTCCGCGAGTGGACGACGACGACGCCTATCTGGTCGTAGGCGATCACCACGGACCCGCCGGCCTCGGCTATCGCCTTCTTCACCGTCCTGGCGGCGGAGTGTCCCCCCGTGACGTTGACGACGTACGACATCCTCGGGCCGTCCGTGACGACGGCGGCGGGGGCGCCGTCCGCCGGAGCCGCCGTGGCCGCCCCCGGGGGGAGGAAACCGAGCGAGGCCGTGAGCGCCAGACCGACGGGGAGGGCGAGTGCGCGCCCGCGTCCGGATCCCAGATGAGCCATGGGTTCTCCACATCATCCGTGACATCCGCCCGCACACCCGGTGTGCACGGACGGGTACATGACGAGTGAAGCTATCGCCGATCAACGCGGCCCATCAATGACTTGGGGAAAGAAAAGCCCGGTGGTGAACCGCTTCGCCGCGCACTCCGTGACGTTGTCAGGGGGAGGAGCACCATCCCCCCACACCGTGAGGTTTCCCTTGTCCCTGCCCAGCGCACCCGCGTCGCGAGGAGTATCCGTGGCTACCGATGCACCCCCGCCCCCCGGCGGGACGGACACCCGACCCGTCCAGCCCACGACAGCGTCGTTCGTCGAGGTGCAGGAGAGTGCGGAATTCGGCGAACTGCGCCGCACATACCGCTCCTTCGCCTTCCCCCTCACCATCGCCTTCATCGCCTGGTACCTCGTGTACGTCCTGCTGTCCAACTACGCGGGCGGCTTCATGGGCACCAAGCTCTTCGGCAACATCAACGTCGCCCTGGTCCTCGGCCTCGGCCAGTTCCTCACCACGTTCCTGATCGCCTGGCTGTACTCGCGGCACGCCGCCGTCAAGCTCGACCCGAAGGCCGAAGCCATCAAGTCCCGTATGGAGGCCGACGCATGAGCGCCGCGTACCCCCTTGTCCAGCTCGCCGCAGCCTCGGACGCCTCGGAGCACCGGCCGCTGATCATCACCCTGTTCGGGTGCTTCGTCGTGGCGACGCTCTTCATCACCGTCTGGGCCGGGCGCCAGACCAAGAGCGCCTCGGACTTCTACGCGGGCGGCCGGCAGTTCACCGGCTTCCAGAACGGCCTGGCCATCTCCGGCGACTACATGTCCGCCGCCTCGTTCCTCGGCATCGCCGGCGCCATCGCCCTGTTCGGGTACGACGGCTTCCTCTACTCCATCGGCTTCCTGGTGGCCTGGCTGGTCGCCCTGCTCCTGGTCGCGGAGCCGCTGCGCAACTCGGGCCGCTACACCATGGGCGACGTCCTGGCGTACCGCATGCGCCAGCGCCCCGTCCGCACCGCCGCGGGCACCTCCACCATCGTCGTGTCGATCTTCTACCTGCTGGCCCAGATGGCCGGCGCCGGTGTGCTCGTCTCCCTGCTGCTCGGCATCACCACGGACGCCGGGAAGATCGCCATCGTCGCCCTCGTCGGCCTGCTGATGATCGTCTACGTGACCATCGGAGGCATGAAGGGCACCACCTGGGTCCAGATGGTCAAGGCGGTCCTGCTCATCGCGGGCACCCTGCTCATCACCTTCCTGATCCTGCTGAAGTTCGACTTCAACCTCTCCGACCTGCTCGGCTCGGCCGCCTCCAACAGCGGCAAGGGCTCGGCCTTCCTGGAGCCGGGGCTCAAGTACGGTGCCACCGGCACCTCGAAGCTGGACTTCATCTCGCTGGGCATCGCCCTGGTCCTCGGCACGGCCGGTCTGCCGCACATCCTGATCCGCTTCTACACCGTGCCCACGGCCAAGGCCGCCCGTAAGTCCGTGAACTGGGCCATCGGCATCATCGGCGCCTTCTACCTGATGACCATCGTGCTCGGCTTCGGCGCCGCCGCGCTGCTCAAGCCCGGCGACATCATCGCCTCCAACAAGGCGGGCAACACGGCCGCCCCGCTGGCCGCCCTGGAGGTCGGCGGCGGCGGTGGCTCCACCGGCGGCGCGATCCTGCTGGCCGTGATCTCGGCGGTCGCCTTCGCCACCATCCTCGCCGTCGTCGCCGGCCTCACCCTCGCCTCCTCGTCGTCCTTCGCGCACGACATCTACGCCAACGTGATCCGCAAGGGCCAGGCCACCGAGAAGGAGGAGGTCCGGGCCGCCCGCTGGGCGACGGTCCTCATCGGCATCGTCTCCATCGCGCTCGGCGCGCTGGCCCGGGACATGAACGTCGCCGGCCTGGTCGCGCTCGCCTTCGCCGTCGCGGCCTCCGCCAACCTGCCGACGATCCTGTACAGCCTGTTCTGGAGGAAATTCACCACCCAGGGCGCGCTGTGGTCCATCTACGGCGGTCTGGCCGCCTCCGTGACGCTCGTCCTCTTCTCCCCGGTCGTCTCCGGCAAGGCCAGCTCGATGTTCCCGGGCGTGGACTTCGCGTGGTTCCCGCTGGAGAACCCGGGCCTGGTCTCCATCCCGCTGGGCTTCCTGCTCGGCTGGGTTGGGTCCCTGCTCTCCAAGGAGGAGCCGGACAAGGGCAAGTACGCGGAGCTGGAGGTCAAGTCCCTCACCGGTGTCGGAGCGCACTGACACGCACACGCTGCGGAGCCGGGGGGCGGCCGCGTCGTAGGGATCTACGACGCGGCCGTCACGCTCCTGGTCACATCGGCCCCTGGTGTTGTCGGCCCTCTCGCGTAGGCTCCTGGTAGAGACGGAGAACCGCACCCGGGGAGGGGGCCCACCGTGCTTGTCGACACCTATGGCCGAACAGCCACCGATCTGCGTGTCTCGCTCACCGACCGGTGCAACCTGCGCTGCACCTACTGCATGCCGGAGGAGGGCCTCCAGTGGCTCGCCAAGCCCGATCTGCTCACCGACGACGAGATCGTCCGGCTGATCCGGATCGCCGTCACACAGCTCGGCGTCACCGAGGTCCGCTTCACCGGCGGTGAGCCGCTTCTGCGCCCCGGTCTGGTCTCCATCGTCGAGCGGTGCGCCGCGCTCGCCCCGCGCCCCAGGATGTCCCTCACCACCAACGGCATCGGCCTCAAGCGCACCGCCACCGCGCTCAAGGCGGTCGGCCTCGACCGCGTCAACGTCTCCCTCGACACCCTGCGCCCCGATGTCTTCAAGACCCTGACCCGCCGCGACCGCCACCAGGACGTGCTCGACGGACTGGCCGCCGCCCGGGACGCCGGGCTCACCCCGGTCAAGGTCAATTCGGTGCTGATGCCCGGGCTCAACGACGACGAGGCCCCCGACCTGCTGGCCTGGGCCGTGGCCAACGACTACGAACTGCGCTTCATCGAGCAGATGCCGCTCGACGCCCAGCACGGCTGGAAGCGCGACGGCATGATCACCGCCGGGGATATCCTGGAGTCGTTGCGGACGCGGTTCACCCTCACCCCCGAGGGCGACGAGCAGCGCGGCTCGGCGCCCGCCGAGCGCTGGCTGGTGGACGGCGGCCCGCACCGGGTGGGCGTCATCGCCTCCGTCACCCGCCCGTTCTGCCGGGCCTGCGACCGTACCCGTCTCACGGCCGACGGCCAGGTACGGACGTGCCTGTTCGCCCGTGAGGAGACCGACCTGCGGGGCGCGCTGCGTTCCGAGGCACCGGACGAGGAGATCGCCCGGATCTGGAAGGTCGCGATGTGGGGCAAGAAGGCGGGTTCGGGCCTGGACGACCCGAGCTTCCTGCAGCCGGACCGGCCGATGTCAGCGATCGGCGGCTGAGCCGGGCTCCCGGGACTCCCACTCGGCGAGCGTCACGACGTCCTTCAGGAACCCCCGCACATCCAGGAACCCGGAGAGGTGCTCCCGGTGCTCGTCACAGGCGAGCCACGTCTTGCGGCGCTCCGGGGTGTGCAGCTTCGGGTTGTTCCACGCCAATACCCATACGGCAGCCGTACGGCAACCCTTGGCGGAACAGATCGGATGGGATTCGTCGCTCACGACACGTCCAAACAAAGGCCGAAGACCGAAAAATACCCCCGAACAAAGGCGACGCCGAGCAGCCACGGGGGGAGCTGCCCGGCGTCGGTCCGTCGCTCCGACGGGGGATGCGGAGCGCCTACGCAGTATGTCACGCGGAACGGGCTGCGGTGCACTGGAACTTCATGATTGATCTGAGGTTTTCTTGAGCTTTGAGGGCCGCTCTGGATCACCTCTGTTCGTGCCGCTGTTCCGTGCCGTCCTGTGCAGCCGATTCCGCCGCGGTGAGCTCCGGGCGGTCCCCCGGAGGCCCGGGGACGAACGTCGAGGGGAGCGAAGGAGCGCTCTCCCGGCCCGCGTTGGCGATCACCACGGAGATGTAGGGCAGTACCGCCCCCAGGACGAGCGCCACGACCGCGACATGCCGTTCCACGTTCCACAGACACGCGGCCGCGATCACCGCGAGGGTCCGCACCGACATCGAGATCACATAGCGGCGCTGCCGCCCGCGCACATCGTCCGCGAGCCCCTTACGGGCCCCGGTGATCCGGAAGACTTCGCCCTCACCGTGCTTCCGCATCGCGCTCCACCACCCGACCTCCGCGCCGGACACTCCCCGGACCGGACCTGTCTCCACGGTACGCCCGCACTGCGTCGCGTACGCGACCGGGGCCGCCTTTCACCAGGGCGTACACCCACCGGTGTCCCCCGTACGGACCTGTCCGACATGCGACGTACGGCGAGCGGACCGAGACTGTTCGGGACTGCTCACGTCGATCCGTACCGAGGAGGCAGCCATGGGCTGGTTGTGGGCGATTATCGTGGGGTTCGTGCTGGGCCTGATCGCCAAGGCGATCCTGCCGGGAAAACAGCACAGTCCCCTCTGGCTGGCGACCATCTTCGGCATCATCGGCGGCATCGTGGGCAACGCTCTCGCCGGGGCGTTCGGCATCCGGGAGACCCCGGGCATCGACTGGGGCAGGCACGCCCTGCAGATCGTGGCGGCGGTCGTCATCGTCGGCCTCGGCGACATGCTCTACATGTCGCTGCGCGGCAACAAACAGCGAGCCTGACGTGACGGGGCGGCGGCCCGGGTACCGAGTAGGTACCCGGGCCGCCGCCCCGTGCCCCGGCCGTCGGGAGCCATCGCCCTGCTCGGGCGGCCCCCGGGGTGCGAACGGCGCCCCCGGCCGTGCGGCCCGCGCCCTCGCGGGACGCGCGCCCGGACGGGACGCCGGCAGGGGGCGGCCGGTCAGCCGGCCACCTTGACCTCGATCGCCGCGAGGTTCTTCTTGCCCCGGCGCAGCACCAGCCATCGCCCGTGCAGCAGCTCGTCCGCCGACACCTCGGCGTCCTCGGCGGTGACCTTCACGTTGTTCACGTAGGCCCCGCCCTCCTTCACCGTGCGGCGCGCGGCCGACCTGCTCGGCGCCAGGCCGACCTCGGTGAACAGGTCCACGACCTGGCCGAGCCCGCCCACCTCGGCGCGCGGCAGCTCCGAGAGCGCGGCGCTCAGCGTCGCCGCGTCCAGCTCCGTCAGCTCGCCCTGGCCGAACAGCGCCTTCGACGCGGCGATCACGGCGGCGCACTGGTCCGCGCCGTGCACCAGCGTCGTCAGCTCCTCCGCCAGCGCGCGCTGGGCCGTACGGGCCTGCGGGCGCTCCGCGGTGAGCTGCTCCAGTTCCTCCAGCTCCTCGCGGCTCTTGAAGCTGAGGATGCGCAGGTAGGTCGAGATGTCCCGGTCGTCCACGTTCAGCCAGAACTGGTAGAACGCGTACGGCGTGGTCATCTCCGGGTCCAGCCAGACGGCCCCGCCCTCGGTCTTGCCGAACTTGGTGCCGTCCGCCTTGGTCATCAGCGGGGTGGCCAGCGCGTGCACGACCGCGTCCGGCTCCAGGCGGTGGATCAGGTCCAGGCCCGCCGTGAGGTTGCCCCACTGGTCGCTGCCGCCCTGCTGCAGGACGCAGCCATGGCGGCGGTACAGCTCCAGGAAGTCCATGCCCTGGAGCAGCTGGTAGCTGAACTCGGTGTAACTGATGCCCTGCTCGGACTCCAGCCGCCGGGCCACCGAGTCCTTGGTGAGCATCTTGTTGACCCGGAAGTGCTTGCCGATGTCCCGCAGGAACTCGATCGCGGACAGGCCCGCGGTCCAGTCCAGGTTGTTGACCATGAGAGCGGCGTTCTCGCCCTCGAAGGACAGGAACGGCTCGATCTGCGTGCGCAGCCGCGTCACCCAGTTCGCGACGGTCTCCGGATCGTTGAGGGTGCGTTCCGCGGTCGGGCGCGGGTCGCCGATCTGACCCGTCGCCCCGCCCACCAGCGCCAGCGGCCGGTGGCCGGCCTGCTGGAGCCGGCGGACGGTGAGCACCTGCACCAGATGGCCGACGTGCAGACTCGCCGCGGTCGGGTCGAAGCCGCAATAGAACGTGACGGGACCGTCCGCGAGCGCCTTGCGCAATGCGTCCTCGTCGGTGGACTGGGCGAACAGCCCGCGCCACTTCAGCTCGTCGACGATGTCCGTCACGGTCTCGTGTCTCCTCGAACGGTGTCTGGGACGTCCTTGTGAACGTCTTCTTGAACGTGTCGTCGTTCCCGGTCAGTCTATGGGCGTCACACGCCCTGGCTGACCGAGCTCATGTTGAAGTCGGGCACCCGCAGCGACGGCATCGCGGCCCGGGTGAAGTAGTCGCTCCACTCGCGCGGCAGGGTCTTCTCCGTACGACCGGCCTCGGTGGCCCTCGACAGGAGGTCGACCGGCGACTCGTTGAAGCGGAAGTTGTTCACCTCGCCCACCACCTCGCCGTTCTCGACGCGGTACACCCCGTCCCGGGTCAGGCCGGTCAGCAGCAGCGTCGCCGGGTCCACCTCGCGGATGTACCACAGACAGGTCAGCAGCAGGCCGCTCCCGGTCGCCGCCACCATCTCCTCCAGCGAGCGCTCGCCACCGCCGTCCAGGACCAGGTTCCCGATCCCGGGCGCCACGGGGAGCCCGGTCAGCCCGGCGCTGTGCCGGGTGGTGACCAGGTGCTCCAGCCGGCCCTCCCGCACCCAGTCGGTCGGCGCCAGCGGCAGCCCGTTGTCGAAGACGGAGGCGTCGTCGCCCGAGGAGTGGGCGATCACGAACGGCGCCGACTCCAGGCCCGGCTCGTCCGGGTCGCTGCGCAGCGTCAGCGGCAGTGGGGACAGCGTCTCGCCGATCCGGGTGCCGCCGCCCGGCTTGGAGAACACGGTGCGGCCCTCCACGGCGTCCCGGGCCGCCGACGACCAGAGCTGGTAGATCAGCAGGTCGGCCACGGCGGTCGGCGGCAGCAGGGTCTCGTACCGCCCCGCGGGCAGCTCGATCCGGCGCTCGGCCCAGCCCAGGCGCTTGGCCAGCTCGGCGTCGAGCGCCGTCGGGTCCACGTCCTTGAAGTCCCGCGTCGAGCGGCCGGCCCACGCCGAGCGCGAGCGGTCCGGCGACTTCGCGTTCAGCTCCAGGGTGCCGGTGGGCTGGTCGTGGCGCAGTCGCAGCCCCGTCGACGTACCGACGTACGACGAGGTCAGCTCATGGTTCGCGAACCCGTACAGCTCCCGGCCGCCGGCGCGGGCCCGGCCGAACGCCTCGCCCAGCGCCGGCGCGAAGTCCGCGAAGACCGCCGACGACGTCTCGGCGGGCGCGTCGGTGAAGTCGGGCGAGGCGGGCACCCCCTCCACCAGCGGCCGGGCGTCCTCGGCGGGCCCGGCCGCCCGCGCGGCGGCCTCGGCCGCCCGCACCAGCGGCTCCAGGTCGTCGGCGGTCACGGCGGACCGGGACACCACACCGGAGGCCGTGCCCTGCGCCCCGTCGACGGTGGCGATGACGGTCAGGCTGCGCCCCCGGGTGACACCGTTGGTGGTCAGCGCGCTGCCGGCCCAGCGGAGATTGGCGGAGGAGTGCTCGTCCGCGATCACCACACAGCCGTCCGCGCGGGACAGCCCCAGGGCACGCTCGACGATCTCGTACGGCTTGCTGACGCGGCTCATCGACCGGCCTCCTGCGTGGTGTTCAGAATGTTCACGCCCCGGAAGAGGGCGGAGGGGCAGCCGTGCGAGACCGACGCGACCTGGCCGGGCTGGGCCTTGCCGCAGTTGAAGGCGCCGCCCAGGACGTAGGTCTGCGGTCCGCCCACCTTCTCCATCGAGCCCCAGAAGTCCGTCGTCGTGGCCTGGTAGGCGACGTCGCGCAGCTGGCCGGCCAGCCGCCCGTTCTCGATCCGGAAGAACCGCTGCCCGGTGAACTGGAAGTTGTACCGCTGCATGTCGATCGACCACGAACGGTCGCCGACCACGTAGATGCCCCGCTCCACGCCGCCGATCAGGTCCTCCGTCGACAGCCCGCCCGGATCCGGCCGGAGCGACACGTTGGCCATCCGCTGCACCGGCACATGGCCCGGCGAATCGGCGTAGGCGCAGCCGTTCGAACGGCCCAGCCCCGTGAGCTTCGCGATCCGGCGGTCCAGCTGGTAGCCGACCAGCGTGCCGTCCTTCACCAGGTCCCACGACTGCGCCTCGACGCCCTCGTCGTCGTACCCGATCGTCGCCAGGCCGTGCTCGGCGGTCCGGTCACCGGTCACGTTCATCACCGACGAGCCGTACGTCAGCTTCCCCAGCTGGTCGAAGGTGGCGAACGAGGTCCCCGCGTACGCCGCCTCGTAGCCCAGCGCCCGGTCGAGCTCGGTGGCGTGGCCGATCGACTCGTGGATGGTGAGCCACAGGTTGGACGGGTCGACCACCAGGTCGTACGTTCCCGCCTCGACGCTCGGCGCCCGCATCTTCTCGGCGAGCAGCCCCGGGATCCGCTCCAGCTCGGAGTCCCAGTCCCAGCCGGTGCCGGTCAGGTACTCCCAGCCGCGTCCGACCGGCGGGGCGATGGTGCGCATCGAGTCGAACCCGCCCGTCGTCGCGTCCACCGCGACCGCCGTGAACTGCGGGTGGATCCGTACCCGCTGCTGCGTGGTGACGGTCCCCGCGGTGTCCGCGTAGAACTTGTTCTCGTGGACGGTCAGCAGGGAGGCGTCCACGTGCGCCACGCCGTCCGCGCGCAGCAGCCGCGCGCTCCATTCGGCCAGCAGCCCGCTCTTCTCGGAGTCCGGCACGTCGAAGGGGTCGATCGCGTACGAGGAGACCCAGGTCTTCTCCGAGTGGACCGGCTCGTCGGCCAGCTCGACCCGTGCGTCCGACCCGGCCGCCGCGATCACCTTGGCCGACAGCTTCGCCATGGCCACGGCCTGCGAGGCGACCTTCGCCGCGGCGTCCATGGACAGGTCGACACCGGAGGCGAATCCCCAGGCCCCGCCGTGCACCACCCGCACCGCGTAGCCGAGGTCGGTGGTGTCCGAAGAACCGGCGGGTTTGGCGTCGCGCATCCGCCAGGCGGCGCTGCGCACCCGCTCGAAGCGGAAATCGGCATGGTCGGCGCCGAGTGCCCTGGCACGGGCGAGCGCCGCGTCGGCGAGCGCCCGCAGCGGCAGAGCCGTGAAGGCTTCGTCGATGGAATGAGGCACGGATGTCTCCTGTCGTATGAGACTGTCGCCCCTGATCATGTCGCGGGGCGAGGACGAATGCCCACCCCCTTTCTGTAGGGACCCGACAGTGACTCTCCTACGCCCCTTGTCAGGGGTCGATTCCCCGCAGGACGTATGAGACAGATAGGTTTCGGGGTACCACACCGCTATGGAAAGGGTGATCCGTTGAGCCGCTCGGTTCTCGTCACCGGAGGAAACCGGGGCATCGGCCTCGCCATCGCCCGCGCTTTCGCCGACGCCGGCGACAAGGTCGCCGTCACGTACCGGTCGGGCGAGCCGCCCGAGGGTTTCCTGGGCGTCAAGTGCGACATCACCGACGCCGAGCAGGTGGAGCAGGCGTACAAGGAGATCGAGGAGAAGCACGGTCCGGTGGAGGTGCTGGTGGCCAACGCCGGCGTCACCCGTGACCAGCTGCTGATGCGGATGTCGGAGGAGGACTTCACGTCCGTGCTCGACACCAACCTCACCGGCACCTTCCGGGTCGTCAAGCGTGCCAACCGCGGCATGCTGCGCGCCAAGAAGGGCCGCGTCGTCCTGATCTCCTCCGTCGTCGGGCTGCTCGGCTCGGCGGGCCAGGCCAACTACGCCGCCTCCAAGGCCGGCCTGGTGGGCTTCGCCCGCTCGCTCGCCCGTGAGCTCGGCTCGCGCAACATCACGTTCAATGTCGTCGCGCCCGGTTTTGTCGACACCGACATGACCAAGGTGCTGACCGAGGAGCAGCGCGCGGGCATCGTCGCCCAGGTGCCGCTGGGCCGCTACGCGCAGCCCCAGGAGATCGCTGCCGCGGTCCGCTTCCTCGCGTCCGACGACGCCTCGTACATCACTGGAGCCGTCATCCCGGTTGACGGCGGATTGGGCATGGGTCACTGATCACATGAGTGGAATCCTGGCCGGCAAGCGCATTCTCGTCACGGGCGTCCTCACCGAGGGGTCCATCGCCTTCCACGCCGCCAAGGTGGCGCAGGAGGAGGGCGCCGACGTCGTTCTCACCGGCTTCGGTCGTCTGACCCTCGTCGAGCGGATCGCCAAGCGGCTGCCCAAGCCCGTCCCCGTCATCGAGCTGGACGTCACCAACCAGGAGCACCTGGACGGCCTGGCGGACAAGATCGTCGAGCACTACGGCGACGACAGCGGCATCGACGGCATCGTGCACTCGATCGCCTTCGGCCCGCAGGGCGCCTTCAACTTCCTGGAGGCCTCCTGGGAGGACGTCCAGACGGCCGTCCAGGTCTCGGCGTACTCGTACAAGTCGCTGACGACGGCGCTCCTGCCGCTGCTGGAGAAGCGCGGCGGCTCGGTCGTCGGCCTCACCTTCGACGCCCAGCTCGCCTGGCCGAAGTACGACTGGATGGGTGTCGCCAAGGCCGCCCTGGAGTCGACCAACCGGTACCTCGCCCGGGACCTGGGCCCCCGCAACATCCGCTGCAACCTGATCTCGGCCGGCCCGATCCGGTCGATGGCCGCGAAGTCCATCCCGGGCTTCGAGGAGCTCGCGGACGTGTGGAACCACCGCGCCCCGATCGGGTGGGAGCTGTCCGACCCGGAGCCGGCCGGCCGCGGTGTCGTGGCTCTGCTGTCGGACTTCTTCCCGAAGACGACGGGCGAGATCGTCCACGTCGACGGCGGCGTGCACATGATGGGCGCCTGACGCCCGTACGCCTCCCAGGCGCCACGACGCCCCGTTCCCCCCGCAGTGCGCGGGGAACGGGGCGTCGCCCGTTCGGGTGTGTCGAACGGGCGGTCGTGCGCCGTCCGGGGCACTCTGAAGGGGCGTTACCCCCTTGTGGTGCAGCCGCGGCGACCGCCGCAGTACGGCCGAGGAGGTCCTGCCGGTGCCTGTGCGTATGTGCCTGCGTTCCGCCGCCCTGGTGACCGTCTCGACGGTCATGCTCTGGCCCGCGACCTGCGCGCCCTCCCATGCGCGGCCACCGGGGCAATCCCCGCCGCGCAAGCCGCCGGCCGAGGTGCCGCGCCCGGCGGCGACGCCCTTCGGCGCCTCGTGCCGCACCTCGGTCCAGGGCTCGCACGTCACCGCGTACTGCCACAACCCCTTCCCCGCCACGGACCGGGTACAGCTGCACGTCGAGTGCGAGCGCTGGTGGGACATCGACGCCGACAGCGCGCCCGTCGACATCGGGCCCACCGCCTACGCCGAGCTCACCCAGCGGTGCTGGAAGGAGGTCGACTCCGCCTGGATCAGCCACCGGCCGGTGCCGGGGCCCGCGGGGGCCTGAGGGAGGTCCGTCGGCCGGCCCGGATCAGCCACCGGCCGGTGCCGAGCTCCGCAGGCACACGAAGGGGTAGCCGGCCGCCTCCGAGGCCGCCGCTTCCGTGTCCCCGGCCCGGATCGCCGCGACCAGCCGCGCGTGGTCCATGTGGTTCTCGGGGCGCAGCTCCCGGCCCACGTCGTCGCGCAGCCAGTCCCGCAGCAGATGGCCCAGGTCGGCGTAGAGCTCGGACATGACGTCGTTGTGCGAGGCGGCGACCACGGCCAGGTGGAACGTGGCGTCGGCCGCCACGAACCGCTCGGCGTCGCCCGCCTCCCACGCCTCCTCGCGCCGGGCGAGCAGCGTCTCCAGCTGCCTCAGGTCCCGCTCGGTGCGCCGCTCGGCCGCCAGTCGTGCCGCCGACGACTCCAGGGTGGAGCGGAGCTCGGCGATATGGCGCGGGTCGGCGTCGGCGAACCGCCGCTGCATCACCCCGGCCAGCTCGCTGGTCGCGATCACATAGGTGCCCGAGCCCTGCCGGATGTCCAGCAGCCCGTTGTGCGCGAGTGCGCGGACCGCCTCACGGATCGTGTTGCGGGCCACGCCCAGCTGCTCGACCAGCTCCGGCTCGGTGGGGATGCGCGAGCCGACCGGCCATTCGCCCGAGGTGATCTGGTTGCGCAGCTCGGCGATCACCTGATCGGAGAGGGCGGACCGACGGGGAGAGCTGAGCGCCATGGTGCTCCTTGTTCTGCAGCGGGCCGGGGGGGCATGGGGATTGGACAACCAATCATCCCATGATTCTATGATGGCTCCATGTCCGACGAGCCACAGACCCAGACTCTCAGCAGCCCGCCCCCGCCACCCTCCGCCGCGGAGCCGGCGAACGCCGTGCCCGAGGTCCCGGACAGCGCGTCCCGGGCCGCCCGCTGGCTGCCCCGGCTGCTGGTCGCCGGACTCGTCCTCGCCGCGCTCAACCTCCGCCCCGCCATCACCAGCCTCGGCGCCCTCCTCGAAGAGGTACGGGACGGTCTGCACATGAGCGGCAGCGTCGCCGGCGTCCTCACCTCGGTGCCCCCCCTGTGCTTCGCGGTCTTCGGCATCACGGCGCCCCGCCTCGCCCGGCGCTTCGGGCCCGGCGCCATCGTCTGCGCCGGAATGGTCGCGATCGCCACCGGCCTGCTCGTCCGGCCGTTCGCCGGCGGCACGGCAGGCTTCCTGGCCGCCAGCGCCCTCGCCCTGATGGGCATCGCCGTCAGCAACGTACTGATGCCGGTGATCGTCAAGCGGTACTTCCCCGAGCGCGTCGGCTCCATGACCGGCCTCTACTCGATGGCCCTGGCCCTCGGCACGTCCCTCGCGGCCGCCGCGACCGTTCCCATGACGCAGGCGCTGGGAGGCAGTTGGCGCACCGGCCTGGCCGTGTGGGCGGCCCTCGCCGCCCTCGCCGTCCTGCCCTGGGCGGCGCTGGTGCGCGACCGCTCGGCCGGCGCCGAAGCCGGCACCGAAGCCGCACCCGGCCGGGAGGGGAGCGGACCGCGGATCATCCGCAGCCGTACCGCCTGGGCCCTCGCCTGCTTCTTCGGCCTCCAGGCCACCGGCGCGTACATCACCATGGGCTGGATGCCGCAGATCTTCCGCGACGCCGGGGTCCCGGCCGGTACCGCCGGTGTGCTGCTCGCCGTGACCATGGTCATGGGCGTGCCGCTCGCGTTCGTCATCCCCCGGCTGGCCACCCGCATGAAGAACCAGGGCCCGATAGCCGTGGCCCTCGCCGCGTGCGGGCTCACCGGTTACGCCGGCCTCTACCTCGCCCCGGCCGGCGGTGCCTGGCTCTGGGCCGTCCTGCTCGGCATCTCCAACTGCGCCTTCCCGCTCGCCCTCACCATGATCGGCATGCGGTCCCGGACGGGCTCCGGCGTGGTGCGCCTCTCCGCCTTCGCGCAGAGCGTCGGCTACCTCATCTCCATCCCCGGGCCGCTGCTGGTCGGTGTCCTCTACCAGCACAGCGGCGGCTGGGACATACCGCTCGCCCTCATGGCGGGGCTCATGGTGCCGCAGACGGTGGCCGGAATCCTGGCCGGACGGGACCGGACGATCGAGGACGAGACCTGAGGTGCGACACTGACGTCATGCCTGTGCTCGACCCGAATCCCCAGAACGGCCAGAAGAAGCTCCTCATGGTGCTCGGCGCGATGCTCGCCATCACGGTGGTCATCGGCGTCATCGCGTCGATCGCGTCGCCGTGACGGTCATCGCGGTCGTGAGGGTCGTGGCGGTGGGGTGATCGCGCCGCCGTGAGGGCCGGTGCCTTGACCACCGACGCCTTGACCACCGACGCCTTGACCATCAGGGCCTTGACGGTCGGCGCGCGTCGATGAGTCTCGGCCGCGGCGTCGCCATGATCGAGGGGCGTCACCCCGGCGGACGCGAAGCGATGCCACGGACACGACGGGTGCGGGGCGTGGGCCGAGGAGGGGTGGGGGTGGCACCACCATCCCCTAGGGGGTCAGGCTCAGGGTGAAGTGGGTGGATCACCGGATGGGAACGCCATCGGGTGATCCGTAGCTTTGAGGTGTTCCCGGAGAACCCCACCCATGGAGGCGGCCATGCCGGCCCGTACGCACACCAGGTCCCGCACCGCGGCCACCGGCGGCGTGGACGTCCGGCTGCCGTGGTGGGCCGTGGCCCTGCCCGTGCTCGGCTTCGTCACCCTGTTCCTGCTGATCACAGGGCCGGGGGAGGCCCACGCGGCGGGAGCGGACCCCTCCGTCGGGCGGTTCCTCGAACAGATCCAGCGGACGCTGTCCCGGTAGGGGGACCAGCGGTGCCGGAGCCCTCACCCGTGCAGGGGCAGCTGCCCAACACCCTGCGCCCCGTGGCCTGTTTCATGCGAAGCTGGGAAGCATGAGCGCCGATACACCCCGCAGGATCGTGCTACTCCGGCATGCGAAGGCAGACTGGCCCCAGGTGTCCGATCATGAGAGGCCGCTCGCCGAGCGAGGCCGCAAGGACGCCCCGGTGGCCGGCCGACGGCTCGCCGAGACCGGGATCGACTTCGATCTGGCCCTGTGCTCGACGGCGGCGAGGACCCGCGAGACATGGAAGCTGGCCGTGCACGAGCTGCCCCAGCGCCCCAGGACCGTGTATGAGGAGCGGCTCTACGACGCCTCCCTCGGTGATCTCATCGCGCTGCTCAACGAGACATCCGACGAGGTGGGCGACCTCCTCCTGATCGGCCACAACCCCGGTATGCACGCTCTGGCCGACGCCCTCGCGGGCAGCGCCGAGGGCGACGCGCTGGTACGGATGAACCGTGGAGGCTTCCCGACGGCCGCGTTCGCCGTGGTCGGTTTCAGCGGGTCCTGGAAGTCCGTGGAGCACGGTGTCGGCACCCTCGTCGGCTACTGGGCGCCGCACGAGTAGTCCGGAGCCGCCCGCCCTCCGCCCGTGCGACGAGGCCCGGCCACCGCGGGGTGCCCGGGCCTTCGTCCTGTCCGCCTGTTCCGGGGACGTCACCGCGGGTGAGGAGGCCGGGAGCGCACGGCGGGCGCCGGAGGGCCCCCGGGCCTGCCGGAGGGTCGGAGGGCCGTGCGGCCGGGGCCGGGGAGCCCGGTGTCGCGGGGATCAGAACGCGTCGGTGTCCGACGCCACGTCCGCCGCCTCGACCTCTTCGCGGGTGATGCCCAGCAGGTAGAGCACGGTGTCCAGGAACGGGACGTTGACGGCGGTGTCGGCCGCCCGCCGTACCACGGGCTTGGCGTTGAAGGCCACGCCCAGACCGGCGGTATTGAGCATGTCGAGGTCGTTGGCGCCGTCACCGATGGCGACGGTCTGCGCGAGCGGAACGCCCGCCTCGGCGGCGAACCGGCGCAGCAGCCGCGCCTTGCCGGCCCGGTCCACGATCTCACCGGTCACCCGCCCGGTCAGCCTGCCGTCCACTATCTCCAGCGTGTTGGCGGAGGCGAAGTCGAGTCCCAGCCTGACCTGGAGGTCATCGGTGACCTGGGTGAAGCCGCCCGACACCACGCCGACCTGGTAGCCCAGCCGCTTCAGCGTACGGATCAGGGTGCGGGCCCCCGGAGTGAGCCGGACCTCGGCCCGCACCTTGTCCACCACGGAGGCGTCCAGCCCGGCGAGGAGGGCCACCCGCGCGTGCAGGGACTGCTCGAAGTCCAGCTCTCCGCGCATGGCCGCGGCCGTGACCTCGGCGACCTTGTCCTCGCAGCCCGCGTGCGCCGCGAAGAGCTCGATCACCTCGTCCTGGATGAGGGTCGAGTCGACGTCCATGACGATCAGCCGCTGCGCCCTGCGGCTCAGCCCGGCGGACACCACGGCCACGTCGACGCCGATCTCGGCGGCCGCGGTCGCGAGCGCGGTGCGCAGGGGCTCCGTCTCGGTGCCCGACACCGCGATCTCCACGGCCGTCACCGGGTACTTCGCCAGCCGGAAGATACGGTCGATGTTTCCACCGGTCGAGGTGATCGTGGCCGCTATGGCCGCCGTGTCCTCGGCCGTCAGAGGGTGTCCGAGCACGGTCACGTGTGAACGGCCGACCCCTCGGGGCCGGTTGTCACCCGTACCCGAGATGATCTCCGCCTGGAGCTTCAGCGACTCGGCCCAGCTGTGCACGGTGGACCGCAGCTCGCCCTCGGTGCTCACCGTCGGCTCGGTGACGAGCGCGCACAGAACGATGCGGCCCCGGGTGACGACCTGCTCGATGTCGACGACGTCGACGGAGAAGGCGGCAAGGGTGTCGAAGAGTCCGGCGGTGATCCCGGGACGGTCCTTCCCGAAGATCTTGACGAGAAGAGTGGGAACGTCAGAGGTCTGAGGGGGCTGAGATGCGCTCATGGTTCCCCCACCGTATCGGCACCGCCGCGCGCGGGCTTCCCCCGTCCCGCGTACCGGACACCTGTGCGCCTGAAACGCGCCCTGGTCGCCCGTGCCCGCGCCCGTCCGCGTGAGGCGCGGTGCCTCACGCTCCCGGCCGCCGGCCCCTCGGGCCCCCGGACCCCTGGTGACGGCGGACCCTCCGGACGGCGGCCCTCCGGGGCGGTGGCCTCCGCCTTCCGGGTGCGGCCCGGGCCGGTGCGCGGCGCAGGCGCCGACGGCGGAGCGGCGGCACAGACCCCGCCATCGGCGGCGGCCCGCCCCCGGCACCCGGCGTCCTTGGGCGCGGATACGTGTCCGGATCCGGCGGTCGGCACGGCGGTGACGGGGCGTACGGCCAGGCCCCCGCGAGACACCCCGCCCCGCCGGACCCGGTCCGCACCCGGTCCGCACCCGGCCCGCACCGAGGACGCGCCGGGAACGCCGCCCCGCCGGACCCGGTCCGCGCCGGGAACGCCGCCCCGCCGGACCCGGTCCGCGCCGGGAGCGCCACCACACCGGACCCGGTCCGCGGCGTCCGGACGGCGGTGGGGACACCCGCGTACCGCCTCCCCACCGCGCGTGCCGCGCGTACCGCGGCCGCCGGCGGCCGGACCGCACCGTGGGATTCGGCCAAGCGGGCGAAGGATCGGACTCGTTCCCCGGTCACCCCGCGGCGGGACGCCGAAGAGGGCGGAGGATCACCCCGACCCGCGGGGCGGGTCGGCGCCCGCGCCCGGTGCGACCTCGGGAAGAGGTACGACAGGAGCGACACCCGAATCAGGCTCACACCCAGTGGCGTGATGTCGACGGCCGTCTCGGCGGCCACACCTTCCCGTCCGAACACGGACACATCACCCGATGGTGTCACCGGCCCGCCCGCGCCCAGGACCGGCCCCGCCCCCGTCACCGGCCCGAGCGCGCCGGACGCATCGGTGCCCAGCGGACGCGGGCCGAGGGCCGCGACGCCCGTCATTCCGGCCGGCGCCCAGCTCACGGCGGCGATCGAGGCGGCATCACATCGTCCCACCGGATGCCCTCGGCGGTGCGGCTCCCGTACATGACGTCATCCACCCCTCCTGTACGTACTGGATTGGCCATTTTGCGGATGGTTGACACGTGTTCGTTGGTTTTTTATGCGCTAAAGGGCATTTATCCGCGCGTCAACAGACCCGTGGGGCACGCTCCTTGCGGCAGCGCGCGCCGTCTTCGCACCGCCCGACTTTCGGATCGAGGACCCGGCCTGAAATAGTTCCCCCGATGTTCGCCTTCCCTAGGCTCCTCGCGACGGGGGGAACTCGGGGGACAACTAGTGGGGCATGGAGTGCCGGAACTCGTACTGGAATTGAACGGAAGGACCTGGACGCTCGATCCGTCCAGGTCGTACACCCTCGGACGCGATCCGCAGGGCGACCTGGTGATCGACGACGCCAGGGTCTCGTGGCGGCATGCCACGATCAGCTGGGGCGGCCGCAGTTGGGTCATCGAGGACCACGGCTCCACCAACGGCACGTACGTGCAGGGACAGCGGATCCACCAGATGGAAATCGGCCCGGGCTCGGCCGTGAACCTCGGCAACGCCACGGACGGCCCGCGGCTGAACCTGACGGGTGGCGCGACCGGCGCGGGAGCGTACAGCGCCCAGGCCGCGCCTCAGGCGCAGCCGGCCCAGCAGGCGCAGCAGATGAACGCGCAGCCCGCGCACGCCCAGCCGGAGAACGCGCAGCCCCCGCACCACCAGGGGTGGCAGCCGCACACGCCGCAGCAGCACCACGTGCCGCAGCCGGCCCAGCACCAGCAGCAGCCCCCGCACGCCCAGCCGCATGTCCCGCACCAGCAGTCCGGCCCGGCGGCGCAGTACGCGCAGAATCCCCCGGGGCAGGGCGGTGGCACTCCGCCGGTCCACGGGGACCGCAGCCCCACCACGTTCCACCAGCTGGCCCTCGGCCATGTCATGCGCATCGGCCGTGCGCTCGAGAACGAACTGGTCGTCTCCGACCTCCAGGTCTCGCGCCACCACGCCGAGTTCCACGCGACGCCCGACGGCCGCTTCGAGATCCGCGATCTCGGCTCCCACAACGGCACGTACGTCAACGGTCAGCCGATCAGCAAGGGCGGCTCCGCCCTCATCGGCCCCAACGACATCGTCGGCGTCGGCCACTCGACCTTCCGTATGGTCGGCGGCCAGCTCGAGGAGTTCGTCGACACCGGCGAGGTCTCCTTCTCGGCCCGCCACCTCACGGTCACGGTCGACGGCGGCAAGCAGATCCTCAAGGACGTCTCGTTCGGTGTTCCCGAGAAGTCGCTGATCGGCGTCATCGGCCCCTCCGGTTCCGGCAAGTCGACCCTCCTCAAGGCGCTCACCGGATACCGCCCGGCCAACGAGGGCGACGTCCTCTACGACAACCGGAGCCTCTACAAGCAGTTCGCCGAGCTGCGCCAGCGCATCGGCCTGGTCCCGCAGGACGACATCCTCCACAAGGAGCTGACCGTCCAGAAGGCGCTCCGGTACGCGGCCAAGCTCCGCTTCCCCGGCGACACCGCCGAGGCCGAGCGCGAGGCCCGCATCGACGAGGTGCTGCGCGAGCTCAAGCTCGACATCCACAAGGAGAAGAAGGTCACCTCCCTCTCCGGTGGCCAGCGCAAGCGCGTCTCCGTGGCCCTGGAGCTCCTCACCAAGCCGTCGCTGATCTTCCTGGACGAGCCGACCTCCGGTCTCGACCCGGGCATGGACCGCGATGTCATGCAGTTGCTGCGCGGGCTGGCCGACGACGGCCGCACGGTGCTCGTCGTCACCCACTCGGTGGCCGAGCTGGGGCTGTGCGACAAGCTGCTCGTCATGGCGCCCGGTGGCTCGGTGGCCTACTTCGGTCCGCCGGAGGAGGCGCTGAACTTCTTCGGCTACAGCACCTGGGCCGACGTCTTCTCGGCCTTCGAGAACTACCGCGACTACGACTGGGCGGGCCGCTGGAAGGGCTCGCAGCACTACCAGATGTACGCCGCGGACATCGACTCCGTCGCCGCTCAGCCGGTCCAGATGCCGCAGCAGGCGATGGCCCGCCAGCCCAAGCCGCAGGGCTGGGGCTCCCAGCTCTGGACGCTGATCCGCCGCTACACCTCGGTGATCGCGTCCGACAAGGGCTTCCTCGGTCTGATGGTGATCCTGCCGGCGGTGCTCGGCGTGGTCTCGGTGGTCATCCCCGCCGACTTCGGCCTCGCGCCGCCCACACCGCCGTCCCGGTTCAACGGCGACGCCGGCACGATCATGCTGATCCTCGCGGTCGGCATGTGCTTCTCGGGCGCGGCCAACTCCGTACGAGAACTGATCAAGGAACGCGTCATCTACGAACGGGAGCGGGCCACCGGCCTGTCCCGCTCGGCGTACCTGATGTCCAAGGTGATCGTCCTCGGAGTGATCACTGCCTTCCAGGGCGTCATCATCTGCGCCATCGGCTTCGCCACGCGTGAGCTGCCCGAAGAGGGCCTGATCATGCCGCCGGCCGTCGAGCTCTGCCTGACGATCATCGCGCTGGGCTTCACCTCGATGATGTTCGGCCTGGTCATCTCCTCGCTGGTGAAGACCGCGGAGAAGACCATGCCGCTGCTGGTCATGTTCGCCATCGTGCAGGTCGTCTTCACCGGCATCCTCTTCCAGGTGTACGACAGCCCCGGCCTGGAGCAGTTCGCCTGGCTGATGCCGTCCCGCTGGGCCATCGCCGGCGCGGGCGCGACGCTCGACCTCGGCCACCTCATGCCGCCGTGGGACCCGAAGGACCCGGCCAACCTGGACCCGCTGTGGGACCACACGGCCGGCCAGTGGGGCATGAACCTGACCATCCTGCTGCTCATCGGGATCGCCTGCGGCTTCGCGGTGGCGCGTCTGCTGCGCCGCCACGAGCCCGAGGTCATGCGCAAGTGACGGCGCGCGGCGCATAGCGCCGACCGCTCGTACGACGCCGAAGGGCGGCACCCGCACGGGGGTGCCGCCCTTCGGCGTTCGTCGTGTGCCGCCCGACGGGGGTCCCGCACGCGTCCCGCTCACGCGTGGTCGTTCACGCGCGTCGTCCGCGGGGACCGCCCCGGAGTCGCTCGGCCGGCGCTCAGTAGGCGCTGTTGACGTTGTCCATGGAGCCGTAGCGGTCGGCCGCGTAGTTGCAGGCGGCGACGATGTTGGCGACCGGGTCGTACTGGCTCTTCTTCGTGCCCGGGACGTGGTAGGCGTCGAAGGTCGGCTTGATGACCTGCAGCAGACC